>JBQCGM010000115.1:0-35696 GCA_051955585.1 Novosphingobium sp. | reverse complement strand
GCGGTGGGGGGCGGGTCTATCGTATGGGTTCGCGGCCGATCGGTGCCGCGAACCGCCTCAATCGTAACGGTAGGGATTCTTGTCGATCGTGGTGGTCCCGCGGGTCTGGTTGCAGAGAAAGACGGTGCCGGTGAAATAGATGCCCGGCTTGGTGATGGTCTTCGCGTAGTCGAAGGCGTCGCGCAGCTGCTGCACGGTCATCTCGACCGGGGCCTCGTCGGGCTGCCAGGTGAGGCCGTAGGGATAGTCCTGCCCGTCCTTGCTGATCTCGACGTGGCAGCCCATCACATGGCTGACCGGATGGGTGTCGCAGAACTCAATCAGCCGCTTCATGCTCGCGAACCACGGCTCCCAGAAGCTGATGTAGCATCGGCCCCGGTAGAACATGTCACCGGTATAAAGGATCTGAGTGTAGGTGTCGTAATAGGCGAACTCGGAGACGACGTGGCCGGGAGAGCCCCAGATCAGGATGTCGCGTCCGCCGAGGTCCAGCGTCACGCGCTCCTCGGGGAAATTGCGCATGCCCCAGAAGCCGACCATCTCCTCGTGGGTCAGGCCCATGTAGCGGGTGCGCGGCCGGTCGGCGAACTGGTTGGTCGCGGCATAGTGGTCGGCGTGGAGGTGGCTGAAGGCGACCAGCAATTCCAGGCTGGCCGGGTCGCGGAGGTTGCGGGCGCACCAGTCGTCGATGCACTTGTCGACCACGCCGCGCAGGTCCCAGTCGTTGCGGAGCTGGACGAAGCCCTCGTCGAGCAGCAACACCCGGTCGTTGCCGAAATAGAGCGGAGCGAACGGCGCCTCGTAGCTGTAGGCCTTGTTCTGCCGCAGGATCGCGGTGTGCGGATCGTACCAGTGGACCTGGACCGGCGGGTCGGTGTTGTCCATGCAGGAGGAAGATCCGCAGTCCCACTTCTTCGGAAAGCTGCCCTTGGCGGGAACCTGGCTCTTGAAGTCGATCGGCGGGCCCTTCACCGCGCCGGCGGCGGTCTCGGCCAGGCCGGTCAGGGCCGCGGTCGCCGCGACGGCGGTGGGAACGGCAAGGAAGCTGCGGCGGTCCATGGCGATTGCAGGTTCCATCAGAAGGGCCTCGGCGGATCGATCTTGGGGAGGTCGTCGGGCCAGACGGGCGTGCGCTGGTCGGGGCTGACGTTGTTGTAGAGGACGAAGTCCTTGCGGATCAGCATCATGTCCTTGCCCTGGATCTCTCGGCCGTAGTGCAGGACTTCGCCGATCACGGCCGGCTCCATTTCGAGGATCCGCTCGTAGGGCTTGAAGGTAGCGAACCGGGGATAGTACCGACCCGGCACGAACATCATCTCGATATGGCCGCCCAGGATCCACCTGACCGGGTTGGCCGCGGCGAAGGCCTGGAGCCGTTCGAGCGAGGCCACGAAGTCGCGGTCGTTGCCGATCTGGATCTTGCCCGGATAGAGGAAATCACCCGTGAACAGCAGGTCGCCGTAGGGATCGTAGAAGCTGACCCCGTCCTTGTGGGTGCCCGGAGTGGGAATGACGTCGATCGTGCGGTCGCCCAGATCGATCCGACCGGTGCCGGCAGGCCAGGACGTGCCGAGGCCATAGAACCGCTTCATGACTTCGAGCGGCCTGGGGACGAAGATGGTCTCGGGGCGGCCGGCGAACTGGCCAAGGCCCTGGTTCTGGGCCAAGTCCTCGCCCGAGGTGAGCGCGATGGTCAGCGGGATCGAGCGCCGGCCCCGCGCCTGGCACCAGCGCAGGACGATCGCGTCGACCGTTTCGCGCAGCGGATAGTGGCGGGGATTGGCGGTCGCGCCGGTGTCGATCAGCAGTGCGCCTTTATTGCCGAACAGGAGGTAGGTGAACGGGGCTTCCCAGTGGACGCAGACGTTCTGCCGCAGGACGAAGGTGTCTTCGTTGTACTGCACCACCTGGACGCGCGGATCGCGGTTCTTGGCGGCGACATTCGAGCCGTAGGTCCAGCGGAAGGCGAGCTTGCCGGCGGCGGGGCCATCGCTGCGATAGTCGTGGGTCACCGGTGCGGTGGTATGGAGGGGGACGGCGCTGTCGGTGTTGCGGGCACCCGGCGGATTGTAGGGCAAGTCCGGGTTGCCGTTGGGATAGGCGCCGCCAGTGACCGACATCACGTTGCCGGAGCGGGCGGTGCTGTAGGTCGATGGCTGTGTCGTCAAGAACCCGAACCCTCATCTTGGCCGGCAATTGCCGGGTTGGCTCATCCTGTCCGTGTTGCACTGCGTCAGGGCGGCGAGTTGAAGGTATGGATATTACGTAATGCGTCAAGCGTAATAATTCCGCACTTGCTCAGTATGAAGCGAAAATGCGTTGCAGTGCACAAAACTGCGATTTCCCTAGCGGCAGGCTCCTCCAATATGGAGGGACTAATCTGCCTCGCTCGGGGCGGCTTGCATGACGCGGGGGGTCCGAATCGCGAATCGATTCGTTTCGTGGAAGTCCCCGGCGCAAGCCTTGGAAAATATGGGATGTTGGCCAAAATGGTTTGGGAGGGGGCTGTGGCGACGCGCTCGCCCTGCTGGACGCAAGGAGGCGTGAAGGAAATCGAGGCGGGGTGAATTGGTATTACCTAAATTATCTAAGGTAATATTTTTCGGTGGACACCGGTAACGACTCTGGCATGCTGCAACGCGAAAGGGGATCGAATCATGATCGGGTCTTGGGGCGCAAAAGTTGGCATGGCAGGGAAGATTGCGCTGCTCGCCGGGGCGCTGGCTCTGGCATCCTGCTCGAAGGAACCAAGCGCTCCCCCGCTGGCCAAGACCGAGTTCAACATCGGCTGGTCGATCTACGCGGGCTGGATGCCCTGGCCCTACGCGCAGCAGGCCGGGATCGTGAAGAAATGGGCCGACAAATACGGCATCAAGATCAACGTCGTGCAGGTCAACGACTACGTGGAGTCGGTCAACCAGTACACCGCCGGCAAGTTCGACGGCCTGACCGTCACCAACATGGATGCGCTGACGATCCCTGCCGCCGGCGGCAAGGATACCAGCGCGATCATCGTCGGCGACTATTCCAACGGTAACGACGGCATCCTGCTCAAGGGCGCAAACGCCCTGAGCGCGATCAAGGGCCGCCAAGTCTATCTCGTCGAGCTCTCGGTGTCGCACTACCTGCTCGCGCGCGGTTTGGAAAAGGCGGGTCTCAAGCCCACCGACATCAAGACCGTGAATACCTCCGACGCGGACATCGTCGGCGCCTTCGGCAGCCCCGAGGCGCAGGCGGCTGTCGCGTGGAACCCGCAGCTCTCGGTGATGAAGGGCCAGCCAGGCGTCGCCCAGGTGTTCAGCTCCGCCGATATTCCGGGCGAGATCGTCGACCTGCTGGTCGTCGACACCGCCACGCTCAAGGCCAATCCCAACCTCGGCAAGGCGCTGACTGGGATCTGGTACGAAACCGTGGCGCTGATGCAGCGGCAGGATGCCGAAGGGAAGGCGGCCCGCGCCGCGATGGCCAAGCTGGCGGGGTCTACTCCCGAGCAGTTCGACAGCCAGCTTTCGACCACCTTTCTCTATGCCGATCCCAAGGCCGCCGTCGCGGCGGCTACGGCTCCGGCCCTGGTCAACACGATGACCCGGGTGCGCGATTTCAGCTTCGCCCAAGGTCTCTTCAAGGGTGCCGCCTCCGCTGATGCGGTGGGGATTGCCTTCCCCGGCGCCAAGACGCTCGGCGATCCGGCCCGGGTGACGCTGCGCTTCGACGAAAGCTTCATGAAGCAGGCGGCCGACGGGAAGCTTTGACCCGCAATCCGCCCCTCTCCAGCGATAGGCCCTCTCCAGCGATAGGGAAGTGACGAGATGCGCATGGTGAACCGCCAGGTCCGCCGGAGCGAGGCCATCCTCCTTGGGGGGCTGCCGATCCTGCTCCTGGTCGTATTCTATCTGTTCCTCGCGGCCCAGCGCCACGCGACGAACCCGATGGATAAGATCCTGCCCCTGCCGAGCGGCATGGCCGAGGCGATGGCCGGCCTGCTGTTCCAGCCCGATCAGTTGACCGGACGACTGGTGTTCTGGGCCGACACGCTGGCCAGCCTCCAACGCCTGGGCCTGGGGCTCGGCATCGCGACGCTGGCGGCGCTGCTCGTCGGGCTCCTCCTCGGCGTCCTTCCGCCGGTCCGCGCCACTTTCGGCCCCCTGGTGACGAGCATCGCGGTCATCCCGCCGATCGCTCTCCTGCCGATCCTGTTCATCGCCTTGGGCCTGGGCGAGACGGCCAAGGTGGCGCTGATCGTCATCGGCATCGCCCCGGTCATGGTGCGCGACATCATGGCCCACGTCGCCGCCTTGCCCCGCGAACAGATCGTCAAGGCGCAAACCCTGGGGGCCAGCTCCTGGCAGATCATGATCCGCGTCGCCTTGCCGCAGGCCATGCCCCGCCTGTTCCACGCGGTACGCCTGGCGTTGGGCCCGGCGTGGGTTTTTCTGATCTCGGCTGAGGCAATCGCCTCCGACGTCGGCCTCGGCTACCGGATTTTCCTGGTCCGTCGCTATCTCTCGATGGACGTCATCATTCCCTACGTTGCCTGGATCGCAATCCTGGCGATCTTGATGGACGCGGCGCTCACCCTGAGCAGTCGGCGCCTATTTCCCTGGGCCCACGGAGCAAGCCATTGAGCGCGATCCTGAGCCTGCGCAACGTCTGGGTCGAATACGGCGACAAGGTCGTGCTCGAACGGGTCGATCTGGACATCGAGGCGGGCTCGTTCGTTTCGATCATCGGTCCCTCCGGCGCCGGCAAGTCCACCTTGCTGAGAGTGATCCTGGGCCAAGAGGCGATCACCCGGGGCTCGATCCTGCTCGACGGCACGCCGCTCACCCCCGAATGCGGGCCCGACCGCGGGGTGGTGTTCCAGCGCTATTCGGTATTCCCCCACCTTTCGGCGCTGGGCAACGTCGTCTTCGGGCTGGAGTGCGAGCAGGCACCGCTGACCGCCCGCCTGATCGGCTCGGCCCGCCGCGCGGCTGAAGCAGAGGCGACCGAGATGCTCAAGGCCGTCGGCCTCGGCGATAGCTTGCATCTTTACCCCGCGCAGCTGTCCGGCGGGATGCAGCAGCGCCTCGCCATCGCTCAGGCCCTGATCAAGCGCCCGCGCATCCTGCTGCTCGACGAGCCCTTCGGCGCGCTCGATCCCGGCATCCGCGCCGACATGCACGCACTGATTACCCGGCTGTGGCGCGACTATGCGCTGACCGTCGTCATGGTCACCCACGACATCAAGGAAGCCTTCGGGTTGGGGACCAGGGTGCTCGCGCTCGACAAGCGCCGCCACGATCCCCACGCGCCTCACCGCTTCGGCGCGACCGCGGTCTACGACCTTCCGCTGCGTCGCGATGAAGCACCGCCCGCCGAAGATGTCCGCAAGCTTGAAGAGAGGATTGGACATGACTAGCGACACCACCGGCCTGGCCCGGCTGAGCATGAGCCTGCCCGGCGAACTCTTCCGCCAACTCGACATGATGGTCGAGGAACGCGGCCTGCCATCGCGTTCCCAACTGATTGCCGAGCTGATCCGTCATGCCCTGGCCGAGCACGAGGCCTTTACCCGCCCCGACGAGATGCTCGCCGGCACGATTACCATCGTCTACCGGGGCGACCGCGGCCGGGTACGGCACCAGCTGGCCCAGACCCAGGCGGATTATCTGAAGGAAGTCATCTCCTCGCAGCACGTCTTCCTGGAGGACGACCAGAGCCTAGAGGTGCTGTTGGTCCAGGGGCCGGCCTCGTTGCTCAAGGAACTCTGCGATGCCTTGCGCCGGGTCCGCGGGGTGCACCAGCTTCAGCTTGTCACCACCACCGCCCTGTTGCCGCCGCTCTACGAGCAAGACGAGACCACCGGAGTCACAGGATGAGCGCCGCCCTCTCCAACCCGCTCGCCGCCCGCGACCACGCCCGCGCCATGGCCGGCACCGTGGTCGAGGCGATGCCGATGCTTCCGCCCACCGCCACCGACCTGCCGACCGAGGCCCATGCCGACGACCTGCTGTGGGAAGAGACGATAGCGGCGGGTGGCTACGCCAGCCGGCGGCTGACGCGCGGCTCGCGCCTGCGGCTGATCGATCTCAAGGGCGACGCCTGTGCCTCGCTCTTGGTCTTCAACGCAGAAATGCCGACCGAGCGGCTCAACGTCGCCGACACGGTCAAGGTTCAGTGGAACGCCTACCTCGGCGAGGGCAAGCTCCTGCTGTCCGACATGGGCCGGGTGTTGATGACCATTGTGGAGGATAGTGCGGGGCTGCACGATACCTTCTGCGGAGCCTCCAACTCGGCCGGCAATGCAGCCAAGTACGGCGACGGCACCAACAGCGGGCCCTATCCCAGCGCGCGCGATCGCTTTCTCCTCGGCGTCGCCAAGCACGGCCTGCAACGCCGCGACGTCCATCCGTGCATCAACTTGTTCAAGGGCGCCCGGATTGACGACGACGGCACCATCAGGCCCCAGGTTGGGCCCTTCGCGCCCGGCCGCCAGGTCATTCTGCGCGCAGAGATGGAGGTGATCGTGGTGATCGCCAACTGCCCCCATGTGCTCGATCCGCGCCAGGATTGGACCGTCACGCCGCTGCGCGCGACCGCTTGGCGCGGACCCGTCACCCCGGTCGAGGATCCCATTCGCAACGCGACGCCGGAGGGCCTGCGCGCCTTCCAGAACGTCGAAGACTATTTCCGCCGCTAAGCCAAGGAGCCGCCCCGCAATGAGCGTCGATCCCCATCTTTCCGGCCTGTCCGGAGCGGTCGTCCATGACGAGATCGTGCCGGCCCGCGCGCCATGGTTGCACCACGTCATGGCCGGCCAGACCCTCCGCATTGTCGACCTCGAGGGCAATCAAGCGGTCGACTTCCTGCTCTATTCCGCCGCCGACGATGCCGAGCGCTATTCGGCGCAGGACACGGTCGCAGCCCAGGGCAACCTGTTCCTCCGCGAAGGCACGGTGCTACGCTCCAACGAGGGGCGGCCGATGATGACGATCGCCGGCTCAGCGGTCGACTATCACGACACCATCGGCGGGGCCTGCTCCTGCGAAAGCAACACCTTGCGCTACGGCCATCATACCAAGGCCGAGCATGCCTGCGTCGAGAACTTCCTCGAGGCCAACTTGCTCGAGGGCCGCGGCAAGCGCGACATCGTCTCCAACATCAACTTCTTCATGAACGTACCCGTGGAGCCCGACGGCTCGCTCGGCATCGTCGACGGCATTTCCGCCCCCGGCCTGACCGTGGACCTCAAGGCCGAGATGGACGTGATCGTCGTCGTTTCGAACTGCCCGCAGATCAACAACCCCTGCAACGGCTTCAATCCCACTCCAGTCCGGATGATCGTGACCGCATGAGCTTCGACACCGTCCTCATCGCGAACCGAGGCGCGATCGCCACCCGCATGATCCGCACGCTGCGGAAGATGGGCCTGCGCTCGGTTGCAGTCTATTCCGAGGCCGACGAAGGCTCGCTCCACGTGTCGGCAGCGGACGAGGCGGTCTGCATCGGGCCGGCGCGGGCGAGCGAGAGCTACCTCAACATTCCGGCGATCATTGCTGCCGCTCAAGCCACCGGGGCAGGAGCGATCCACCCGGGCTACGGCTTCCTGGCCGAGAACGTGGATTTCGCCGAGGCCTGCGCCGCAGCCGGCATCGTCTTCATCGGCCCGACGCCCGACAACATCCGCACCTTCGGCCTGAAGCACAGCGCCCGCGCGCTGGCCGCGGCGCACGGCGTGCCGCTGGCGCCCGGCACCGATCTGCTGACCGACGAGGAGGAAGCGGTCGCCGCCGCTCAGCGGATCGGCTTCCCGGTGATCCTCAAGGCCACGGCCGGCGGCGGCGGCATCGGCATGCGCGTCTGCGAGGACGAGGACGCCGTGCGCGAGGGCTTCGCCGCGGTGGTCCGCTTGGGTCAGAGCAATTTCGGCGACGCGGGTATCTTCCTCGAACGCTACATCCGGCGCGCCCGGCACATCGAGGTCCAGCTGTTCGGCGACGGACAGGGCCGGGTCATGCCGCTCAGCGAGCGCGACTGTTCTCTCCAGCGCCGCAACCAGAAGGTAGTCGAGGAAGCGCCTGCGCCGCTATTGCCCGAGAAGGTCCGCAGCGAGTTGATCGCCTCGGCCGTCCGGCTAGGGCAGGCCGCGAACTATCGTTCGGCCGGCACGGTGGAATATCTCTACGACGCCGAGCGGGAGGAATTCTTTTTTCTCGAGATGAACACCCGTCTGCAGGTCGAGCACGGGGTGACAGAGGAAGTGCTGGGCATCGATCTCGTCGAATGGATGGTGCGCGCCGCCGCGGGCGACTTCTCGTTCCTCGATGCGCCAATACCGCAGCCCAAGGGTCATTCGGTCCAGGTGCGGCTCTATGCCGAGGATCCGGCGCTCGATTACCGCCCGACCTCGGGCACGCTCACCGCAGTCGAATTCCCCGCCGACATTCGCGCCGAAACCTGGTGCATGGCCGGCTCGAGCGTCAGCGCCTGGTACGACCCGATGCTGGCCAAGCTGATCGTCCATGCCCCCACCCGGCACGAGGCGGTCGCGGCGATGCAGGCTGCGCTCGAGCACAGCCGCGTCGACGGCATCGAGACCAACCTGCGTTGGCTGCGCGAGGTGGTGCGCAGCCACCCCTTCGTCAGCGGCGAGGTATCGACCCGTGCGCTGAACGACATCGCCTATACACCCCGCGGCGTCCGCGTGGTCAGCGGCGGCACCGCTACCACGGTGCAGGACTGGCCGGGCCGGCAGAAGCTCTGGGCGGTCGGCGTGCCGCCCTCGGGCCCGATGGACGATCAGTCTTTCCGCCTCGGCAACCGCCTGCTCGGCAATCCCGAAGGCACGGCGGGGCTGGAAGTCACCGTCACCGGGCCGACCCTGTCGTTCACCGCCCCCGCGCGAATCTGCCTGACGGGCGCCGACTTCGGCGCGACGCTCGACGGCGTGCCCGTTCCGCGCGGGGAGGCGATCGAGGTCGGGGGCGGGCAGACGCTCGCACTCGGCCGCGCCTCGAAGGGGGGGATGCGCGGCTACATCCTGTTTGCCGGTGGGCTCGACATCGCCCCCTATCTCGGCAGCCGCAGCACCTTCGAACTCGGCCAGTTCGGCGGCCATGCCGCGCGGCGGCTGCTGGCGGGCGATACCTTGCACCTCGCCGGCGCGCCGACCGAGCCCGTGATCGCCTCGGCCGCCTTGCCCGACCTGTCGAACGAATGGACCCTGCGCGTGCTCTACGGTCCGCACGGCGCGCCCGAGTTCTTCACCGATGGCGATATCGAGACGATCGTCGCAGCCGAGTGGCTGGTCCACTACAACTCCAACCGCACCGGCGTCCGGCTGGTCGGGCCCAAGCCCCAATGGGCGCGGAAGGACGGCGGCGAGGCGGGGCTTCACCCCTCCAACATCCACGACAATCCCTATGCGATCGGTGCGGTGGACTTCACCGGCGACATGCCGATCATCCTCGGCCCGGACGGTCCATCGCTGGGCGGCTTCGTCTGTCCCTTCGTGGTGATCGCCGCCGATCGCTGGAAGATCGGCCAGCTCTCGCCCGGCGACAAGCTGCGGTTCGTGCCGGTCAATATCAAGGACGCCGCCACGGCCGACGCCCTCCAGCGCCGCTTGGTGGCGACCGGGATCGCCTCCGGCACGGGACTGGCTCGCCCCATCGAAACACTCTCACCGATCCTGGCGGAATTGTCGGAGGGTACGGGCCGGCCGCGCACGGTTTACCGCCAGCAGGGTGATCGTAACATCCTGGTCGAATACGGACCGATCGTGCTCGACATCGAGCTGCGCATTCGCGTCCACGCTCTGATGTGCGAGCTGGAGAAGCTGGCGCTGCCCGGCGTCATCGACGTGGTCCCGGGCATCCGTTCGCTCCAGCTGCACTTCGACGGGGAGGCGCTCGACCAGCGTGGGGCGCTCTCCGCGCTGATTTCCGCCGAGGAGCGGCTGGGCGATCTTGAGGATTTCGCAATTCCCTCGCGCATCGTCCACCTGCCGTTATCCTGGCGCGATCCAGCGATTGCCGAGACGATCGAGAAGTACATGGGTGCCGTCCGCGCCGATGCGCCCTGGTGCCCCGACAACGTCGAATTCATCCGTCGCATCAACGGCTTGCCCGACGTCGCCGCGGTCGAGAACCTGATCTTCGAGGCGAACTACCTCGTGATGGGCCTCGGCGACGTCTACCTCGGTGCGCCGGTGGCGACCCCGGTTGATCCGCGGCACCGCCTGGTGACGACCAAGTACAATCCGGCGCGGACCTGGACCCCGCCCAATGTCGTAGGCATCGGTGGCGCCTACATGTGCATCTACGGCATGGAGGGCCCGGGCGGCTACCAGCTGTTCGGCCGCACCGTGCAGGTATGGAACACGCACCGCCAGACCGCGGCCTTCATCGAGGGCAAGCCCTGGCTGCTGCGCTTCTTCGACCAGATCCGGTTCTATCCGGTCAGCGCCGAGGAACTGGCCGAATGGCGCCGCGACTTCCCGAGCGGGCGACGCGTGCTGCGGATCGAAGAATCCGAGTTCCGCCTGGCGGACTACCGCCGGTTCCTAGCCGACAACGCGGCTGACATCGCCGCGTTCGAGGCCCGGCGTCAGGCTGCCTTCGATGAGGAGCGTGCCGAATGGGAGCGCAAGGGCGAGTTCGACCGGGTCAGCGACCTGGCTGAGGCCGAGGCTCCGCCTGCAACCGCGATTGAGCTGCCCGAGGGCACGGACCTGGTCGAAGCGCCGTTCGGCGGCAGCGTGTGGAAACTTCTCGTCGCCGCGGGTGACGAGGTCGAGGTGGGGGATACCATTGCGGTGATCGAGGCGATGAAGATGGAATGTCCGGTCGAGAGCCCCGGAGCGGGCAAGGTGGAAGTACTCTACATGCAGGAGCGGCAGTCGCTCCAGCCCGGCTCGCCGATGCTGGCGCTGCGGAGACGCGCATGAGCGTCCGGCTGAGCGCCACGCGGGTCGCGGGCGAGGTCAATGCGGGCCGCACCAGCGCGGTCGCCGTGGCCGAGGAGACCTTGGCACGCCTTGCCGCCTACGATCCGATACAGCCGCAGATCTGGATCAGCCGGGCGAGCGCGGAAGACATCCTCGCCGCGGCCCAAGCGGTAGACGCGCGGATCGCCGCCGGCGAGGCGCTACCTTTGGCCGGTGTGCCTTTTGCCGTGAAGGACAACATCGACGTAGCCGGTCTCGAAACCACGGCGGCTTGTCCCGCCTTCGCCTACCGACCCGAGACGTCGTCGGACGTGGTGGAGCGTCTGCTCGCGGCAGGGGCGATCTGCGTCGGGAAGACCAACCTCGATCAGTTCGCCACGGGCCTCAACGGTACGCGCAGTCCCTACGGTGCGCCGCGCAATGCCTATAACCTCGCCTACGTCAGCGGCGGGTCGAGCTCGGGCTCGTCGGTGGCCGTGGCGGCGGGGCTGGTACCCTTCGCGCTGGGCACTGACACGGCGGGTTCGGGCCGGGTTCCGGCGGCTTTCCAGCACCTTATCGGCTTCAAGCCCACCAAGGGGCGCTGGTCCACGCGCGGGCTTCTGCCGGCCTGCCGCACGCTCGACTGCATCACCGTCTTCACCGACGATACCACCGACGCGCGGCTGATCGATGGCGTGGTGGCGCGCTATGATGCGGCCGATCCCTATTCCAAGCCGCTGGTCGACCGGCCGATCGCGCGCCGCAAGATTGGCGTGCTTCGCCGCGGGCAGCGCGTGTTCTTCGGTGATCCGGAATCCGAGTATCTCCATGATAAAGCTCTGGAAAAACTCGCCGAACTGGGCGAACTGGTCGAGATCGATTTCGAGCCGCTGAAGGAGGCGGCACTTTTGCTGTATTCTGGCCCTTGGGTAGCCGAACGGACCGCCGCCATGGGCAGCATCCTGGCCAAGGCTCCCGATGCGATCGATCCCACCGTTCGCGACGTGGTGACACCCGGCCTGGGGATGACCGCCGTCGAGGTGTTCAACGGCGTCTATCGCCTTGCCGAACTGAAGCGCCATGCCGACACCCTGTGGGAGGCTATCGACCTGATGGCCTTCCCCACGACGGGGACCACCTATCGCGTCGCCGAACTGCAGGCTGCTCCGATCGCGCTCAACAGCGCCTTCGGGCTCTACACCAATTTCGTGAACCTGCTCGACATGGCGGCTCTCGCCGTGCCGGCCGGAATCCGCTCCAACGGCACCGGCTTCGGCATCACCCTGATCGGCCCGGCCGACACCGACCGCGCGCTGCTCGACGTGGCCGACGCCTATCTCGCGGTCGCCGATCTCCCATCCCCACCCCCGCTCGATCTGGAGGGCAAAATGCAGACCGTGAAACTGGCCGTCGTCGGCGCACACCTGAAGGACATGCCCCTCCATTGGCAGCTGACTTCGCGCGGCGCCGAGTTCGTCGGCGCCTTCGAGACCGCACCCAACTACCGGCTCTACGCCATGGCGGACAGCGTGCCGCCCAAGCCGGCGCTGGTCCACAGCGCGGACGGCGGCCCGATCAAGGTCGAGGTCTACGAACTGGGCGTCGCCGAGTTCGGCAGCTTCGTGGTCGAGGTGCCCGCTCCGCTCGCCATCGGTACGGTGACGCTTTCCGATGGGACCAGCGTGAAGGGCTTCGTTGCCGAACCGCGCGCCCTGACCGGAGCCGAGGACATCACCGAGCTTCGCGGCTGGCGCGCCTACATCGCCCAGCAAGCCTGATCCCGGGAGTCCGTGATGTCCAAGCTGAAGATCATCGCCGCCGCCCTGCTTGCCGCCTCTCCCGCCGCCGCCTGGGCCCAGGCCGAGCAGGTGATCCAGGTGCCGGGTTTCGCCGATTTCCTCGCTCCCGATGGCGACGCCGTCTGGGCGACCAACCGCGGCAAGATCGAAAAGTGGTCGCGCAGCCGAGGCAAGCTCGCCGAGGTGGCGATCGCCCGCCCTTGCGGCGCGATGGTCATCGCCGCCGGCAGCCTGTGGGCGATCGATTGCAAGGACGGCACGCTCAATCGGATCGATCTGCGGACGGCGAGGCTGGTCGCCACGATCCCGACGGGCATTCCCAAGCTCGACAAGTTCGAACTGCAGCTTGCGGCCGGCGCTGGCTCGATCTGGATCGCCAGCGACGAGAAAGGCGTGGTGTCGCGCATCGATCCGGCGACGAACGCCGTCGCCGCGACGGTCCAGGTCGATCCCGATACTTCGTACCTGACCTATGGCTTCGGAGCCGTCTGGGCGGTCAGCCTGCCCGGGGAGACGATCCAGCGCATCGACCCTGCAACCAATAGGGTCACGAAAAAGACGGCGCTCGGCAAGGCTCCGGGTTTCCTGGCAGCGGGCGAGGGCGCGGTTTGGGTCCAGGAGCAGGGCGACGGCACCCTGGCACGGATCGATCCGCGCAGCGGCGAGGTCGCCGGTCGCGTCAAGGTCGGCGCGAACCTGAAGTATGGCGATATCGATACGGGCGGGGGCAGGGTCTGGCTACGGACCACCGACGACCAGACCTTCGCGGCGATCGACCCGAAGACGATGACGGTCGCCAAGCGGCTCGGCAAGCCGGAGGGCAGCGGCGCGCTACGCTATACCGCGCGGGGTGTCTGGACCTCGGCCCACGACGTCCATACCCTGACCTGGTGGCCGAACCCGAGGCGGCTGGCCAAGTAATCGAGCCCCTGCGCAGCAGGGGCTCGGAGATCAGATCAGTAAGCCGCGGCGAACTGAACCGCGGGAGCCTTACCGGCCTTGGCGAGGCGGGATTCGACCTGGGCGCGCACGTCGGCGACCACAGCCGAGCGGCATTCCTGCGCCTTGGCTTCCAGCGCGAGGTGGACGGCGGCGACACGGTCGCCGCACACGGCGCGGGCAGCCTGATCCATGCGGATGGCGAGGCGCTGCTGACCTTCGGCGGTCGAAAGGTCGAGCCCGCGCAGGTTCAGCACGGCCTTGTCTTCGGCAAGCGGATTCTCGGCAGTGGTGGCGAGGGCGGGGGTCGCGAAGGCGACGGCGGCAAGGGCCACGAGGGCGGTCTTCATCATCTTCTCCTGTGCGTCGGACGAGCGCCGTTCTTCGGCGACTGCGGCCTAAATAACGACAGGAGAGGAAACTTTCAATACCGACTAGAAAATTGTTACTTTATTACTGATGTTGGTGGAGAATATTACTTGAGGCTGATCTCCAGGAGGGCGAGGTTGTCCGGTTGACCCAGCAAGCCGATCGGCAAGCGGGTATCGAATTCGCGGCTGCCAAGACCGGTATTGACCGATACGGTGATCGAGCGGGCCAAGGGGGCGGACCAAGCGCGAACAGTCTCTACAGGTATGAGAACACGCCATTTTTTGCGACCTTCGACCGATACTTCGTGGCCGTTGATGCTCACCCCGGCTTCGTCGTTCGGCCGGCGACCGGTAACGACCAGGCAGCTTTCCGCCTGGCATTTGACCACGCTTGTCCGGGGTTCCGATGCCCGGGCGGACGAGGCTGCAAGGGTGCCGGCCGCAACCGCTGGAAGTATTACCGAGAGCTTTCTCAAGTATGAGCACGCAATCATTACTTCGGGTCCCTTCAATCGATGGCGATGCCGGATTCGACGAAAAAGCTTCGCACCGGCTCGAGCGCGTCGGCATGCCGCTTCCAGCGCGCGACCGAATCCCGGTAGATCGGGCGGCGGACCTGGGCGGCGCTGGGAGTGGAGACGGGGGCGCTGTTGGTGTGGAAGGAGAGGCACTCGTCCGACCAGTCCAGCTCGCAGTGTCGCAAGATCCGGCGGCTCTCGCCCTTTTGATCGGCGATCAGGTCCTCGTAGCGGACCTCGATCAGCCGGTCGGACAAGACCTCACGCCACATCGCCATAAGCCGGTCGAAGCGGACGTAGTAGGCGGCGATGTCGAGCAGATCGTAGGAATAATCGTAGTAGCGGGAACTGACCGCAAAGAGGTTGCGAAAATTGCTCAGCACGGTGTCCATCGGATTGCGGCGCAGGCAGACGATCCGGGCTTGGGGCAGGGCGCGGGCGATGAAGCCGGCGTACTGGAAATTGCCGGGGAACTTGTCGATGAAGCGCAACGAGGGATTGCGGCGGTGATGTTCGGCGCGCTCGAGATAATCGCGGCCTATTCGGCCCATGTCCGCGCCGGCCGCCGCGGCGATCGTCTCGGGATCGAGCACGGTCGGGGTGCGGGTGCCTGCGGCCAGTTTCACCGCGACGGGCATGGCTTGGAGCTCGCCGACGCTTTCGACCGCGGGATGCGACGACAGGATCCGGTCCACCAGGGTCGTGCCGGTGCGCGGCATGCCGATGATGAAGATCGGCGTTTCGGCCGAAGGGACGCTCGCTTCGGGCAGAGGCCAGGATGACTCGATCGCGTCGAAGTTCGCCGCGTCGCGGGCGAAATCGTAAGGCAGGGTACGACGGTGTTCGGCATTCGCCGCGCATAGCCGGCCGAGCGCCTCGTCCGTCCGCCCGACGTCGTCCAACTCCTTGGCCAGCGCATAGCCGAGCAGCAGGCGGCCGCGTCCGCCTTGCGTCGTGGCGAGGGCGGATTCCAGCCGCGCGACGTGGTTGCGTTCCGCGGTCTGCTTGCGCAGGCCGGCGAGCAGGTGATGGGCGCGGGCATCGTCAGGGCGGCGCGCGATCAATGCTTCGAGCGCGGCTTCAGCCTCGTCTACGCGGCCGAGGAAGTTCAGCGTGACGGCTTCGTTGTAGCGGTATTCGCTATTCCGCGGTGCGAGCCTCACCGCCTCGGTGAAATGGGGCAGGGCGGCGGCATGATCGCCGAGGCGGGCATATACGCCGCCCATCGTGTCGTGGCTGAGGGCATCGGTGGGCGGGGCTTCTTCGGCGTCGCGTAGCGTTGCCGCGGCATCGCCGTCGCGGCGGACCAGGCTGAACAGCTTGGCCAACTGGGCGCGGTATTCGCCTTGGGGATCGATCGCGACGGCCCGGTCCAGGTGGTCGATCCCGGTCTGGATGCGTCCCGCATCGGATTCTGCGATGCCGAGCAGGAAGTGGCCTTCCGCATCATAGGGGTTTTTTTCGAGCAAGGTTGTGGCGAAGTGATGGGTCGATCGGAGATCGCCCCGGGACAGCGCGCTACGCGCCGCATCGATCTGCGTGGCGCGCGCTGCGTTCATGCCGTGTCCGAGCCGATCGGCGCGCAGGTCCGCTCGCGGAGCGTCAGCGGTTCCCGGCGGTCCTGGCCGACAAGCGCGATCTTGCCGCTGCAATGGACTCCCGAAATCCCCGTTTTGGGTGCGCTCTGCACAGACCCAGCTCAGCTATACCACTCGCGGGGCGAGGTGGCGATCACGGCTGCGGCCCGAGCCGAGAACCCCGTGAGGACCAGGCGCAACACCCCGGCGGCGATCGTGGCGGATTGCCCGTCTTGGCTAGGCGCGGGGGAGGGGGTGTCCTCCGCATTTGCCGCAAGCACCTCTAGAGCGGTTCGCCGGACGCGGTTTCGTTCCATGCCGGAACTTTGTGTTGCAACGCGTCATTCAGGGAGATGCAAAACTCCGATGAAAGCCATAGATTTTGATTATGATCGGTGTTTTGCCCGCAGTCGGCGGATGACCTCGTCCCAAAACAGCTGCGTCGCAGTATCGCGCGCCGGCTCGCTGCGGGCCAGGAGGAAGATGTCGTAGGCCGGCTCGAAGTCGGCGTGGAGCATGGGCCACAGCTTGCCCTTGGCGACCTCGTCCTGCGCCGCCAGGATCGGCAGGAAGCCTATGCCCACGCCGTGGACGATCAACCGCCGTGCCTCGTTGATATCTTCGGCCAGGCCATTGATCTTGGTGCCCAGGCGATAACGGCGGCGCAGGTTGGTGATCGTCTCGATCTCGTCGTCGCCGGTCAGGACGAAGCCTTCGTCCTTGAGTTCGCCCAACCGTGTCACGTGATAGCCGAACCTGGGGTGGCTGCGCGCGCAATAGAGCTGCTGGCGCTCGATCAGCAAAGGCTCGTACATCAGGCCGCCGCGCACGCTGCTGTCGTAGCCCACGCCGATTTCCACCTCGCCGCGTTCCAGTGCATCCAGCACCTGGCGCCAGGGCGAAACCCGGATTTCGATGTGGATCGCCGGATTGCGCCGATGGAAGCTGGCGATGGCTTCGTCGAACTCGAACGAAATCAGGCCGGAGACGATCTGCATGCGGACGATGCCCTCAACGCGCTTGGTCGCCTGAGCGATCTGGTGCGGCATCATCCGAGCCGCTTCCAGCATCTCTTCGCACAAAGCCATCATCGCCTTGCCGGCCGAGGTCATCTCGACCCCGGTCGCGGTCCGATGGAGCAGGGTGGTCCCGACATGATCCTCGAGCCGCTTGAGCGCGGCGCTGATGCTCGGTTGCTGGCGATTGAGTTGCCGCGCCGCCGCTCCGATCCCGCCGGCGCGGACGATATCGACGAAGGTCCGCATCAGGTTCCAGTCCACCCGGCTTGCGAACTTCTTGTCGGTCAGCGGGGTTCGATCGCTCATGCATAGGTCCTTCGGGCTTGTGCGATCGGACGAATCGCATCTGCAATTCAACGAGGTAATCGAACCTGAGGGAAAGCTCATAGATGAAATCGATGAAAAGCATCAAATGGGACGGTCTATCGCTATGCCCTGCCGCGTGGTCGCTTCATAAGCCCTGGCCGCGGCTCTGTTCTGCTGCAACGCGGTTGCAATATTCCCCGATCAGGAACATCGCTTTTGCCTCCCCCCAAGAAAGAGTAAGTCCGCCATGGAAAATGTCCGCGTTATCCTGATGGAAGCGATCGCCCGCCAGCGCATCGTGCAAGTCCGCTATAACGGAGAGCGGATCAGGCTGGCTCCGCACTTTCTGTTCGAGCGGCACGGCGAACTGTTCATCGGTGCGCTCAACCTCGGCAAGAACTGGCGCGGCGACGACGAACGTCGGCTCGGCCAGTTCAAGCTCGCCGGACTCGGCGATGCGAAACTGCTCGACGAGACCTTCGATCCGCTTCCCAGCTACCAAGCGGCGACGCCCCGTGCGGAAGATACCCTGGTGCTGGCGATCTGAATTTGCACCGATAGGTCGCCGAACGGCAAGGCGAAGGGCCCGAGACCGAGTCCGCCGCCTGGCGGGGCAAAGCCGAGCACTTGGGTTCGCGCGTTGCTGAGCTACGATCTCCGGACGCAGTGCGCTCGCGGACTTGAGCGCCTGGAGGATGCCGATAATTCGCCGGGTGCCCCCGCAGTGAGGCAAGGCCGTGAACCAGATTGCCGATCGCAGTGGACCCAAGGTGGACGGTCGCGTCATTACGGCCTTCGCACCAGCGCCGCCCGCTTCCATGTCAAGTCGCATCGTTTCAGGGTATCGCATCGACCGACCGCTGCTAGCCTTTATGAGGTCGCGACCCGGAAATGTAGGAAGATCCGCATCTGGCTGTTAATCAAGTGACTCGGCTGGTCGAAATCGGTGCCATTAAGTTAAACTTTCCTAAATAAAACTGAGAGTTTGTTAAAGATTTTCTTTATCGATAAGCCGGATTTTGCTATACTGGCTTATATTGTGCTAAATTCTTCCAAAGATAAGCTTGGTGCTGAGCTGGAGGGACTTTAAGAAAAATTCTTCCAAAGATATGCTTGACGTTAGGCTGACGGCCCTCGTCACGGTTGACAACTGTAGCGTTTGCTGATTAGGCAAAAGAATACTTCGCGATCATATTGGGTTAGCATGTTGATCAAGGCTGTGATTCTGGCAGGTGGCTTGGGAACTCGTCTTGGCGAAGAAACCACTATTCGACCAAAGCCAATGGTAGAAGTGGGGGGCATGCCAATTCTTTGGCATATAATGAAGATATATTCTTGTCATGGGGTCAATGATTTTATCATATGCCTTGGATACAAGGGGTATATGATCAAAGAGTACTTTGCGAATTACTTCCTTCACACTGCCGATGTAACTTTGGATCTCCCAAACAACCGTGTGGAAGTGCACCAAAATTGGAGCGAACCCTGGCGGATTACCTTGGTGGAAACCGGTCGTGACACCATGACCGGTGGCCGGCTCAAGGCGGTTCAGCCCTATCTGGAATCCGAAGCGCCGTTCTGTTTCACTTACGGCGATGGTGTCGCAAACATCGATATCGGCGCCCAGATCGCCTTTCATAAGGAGCATGGGCGGAAGGCGACGATCACCGCGGTCGCGCCGCCCGGACGGTTCGGTGCGCTGGAGTTCGAAGGTGATACTGTGCGCAGCTTTTCCGAGAAGCCGGCAGGCGACGGGAGACTGATCAACGGCGGCTTTTTCGTGCTCGATCCCTCGGTGGTCGATCTTGTCGAAGGGCCTCAGACGATATGGGAGCGCGAGCCGCTGGAGCAGCTCGCGGCAGCCGGCGAACTGATCGCCTATCGCCATGAGGGCTTCTGGCAGCCGATGGATACGCTCCGCGACAAGCAGCATCTCGAAGCGCTATGGCAGAGCGGTGCGCCGTGGAAGTCATGGTAACACATTCGTTTTGGCGGGGTCGCCGCGTCTTTCTGACAGGGCATACCGGGTTCAAGGGTAGCTGGCTGCTGATGTGGCTGACCCAAATGGGGGCCGAGGTCACTGGATTTTCCCTTCCGGCGGAAGAGAGGAGCCTGTTTCGCCAGGCAAGCCTGCGCGACACGGTCGCACACATCGAGGGCGACATCCGCGACGCCGCCTCCGTCGACGCGGCAATTACGGCGGCACGGCCGGAAGTCGTGTTTCATCTGGCTGCCCAGCCCCTGGTCCGGCTGTCCTACGAGTGTCCGGTCGAGACCTTTGCAACGAACGTGCAGGGCACGGTGCATGTGCTCGACGCTTGTCGCCGCGCCGCAGACATCAAGGCGATCGTCTGCGTCACCAGCGACAAGTGCTATCACAACCGCGAGTGGGTGTGGCCTTATCGGGAAAGCGATCCGATGGGTGGCCACGACCCCTATAGCGCCAGCAAAGGTGCGGCCGAACTGGTAATCGATGCCTATCGTCGCAGCTATTTCGGGCGCGGTCCGCTACTCGCCTCGGTGCGGGCGGGCAATGTCATCGGCGGAGGCGATTGGGCGGCCGACCGGTTGATCCCCGACATCGTCCGTGCCCTGATCGGGGGGCAGGCGCCGTTTATCCGTTCGCCGGGATCGGTCCGGCCTTGGCAGCATGTCCTCGAGGCGTTGGGCGGCTATCTACTGATCGCGCAGCATCTCGCCGAGGGGAGCGACTGGGCAGCCACCGGCTGGAATTTCGGCCCGGTGGACGGCGATAGCCGGCCGGTGCACTGGATCGCCGATCATATGTGCGCCGCCTGGGGCGGTCCGGCCTGGCGGACCGAGGACCAGTCTCAGCCTCAGCCTCACGAGGCGAAGATGTTGAAGCTCGATTGTTCCAAGGCGCACCATGAACTTGGCTGGCGCCCCGCGTTGCGCTTGGGTGAAGCGCTCGACCTGATTGTTGCGTGGCACAAGTCGGTCGAGAATGGGCACGATCCGGCGCAAATTTCTTACGCGCAATTGACAGCCTATCAGGGCAAGTTCGAGGAAGCCCTTTCCGGGGCGGGGGAGCGAAGAATTGACTGCTGAGGACAGGGCGCGCAACTCTTTCGCGTTGGCGCAGGGCTGCGACGAAGCGCAATTGCGGGCGCTAATTCTTGATCTGACCGGTGAATACGCACGTCGCTTTCATGCATCCAAGCCTTTCGTGCCGGGCGAAAGCCCGGTGCCCGTGTCCGGCAAGGTCTACGGTGAAGGCGACATGCGGTCGCTTGTCGATTCCGCGCTCGATTTCTGGCTTACCACCGGCCGTTTCAACGATGCGTTCGAGGCGCGACTGGCGCAGCGGATGGGAGTCCGCTTTGCCCTGACTACCAACTCCGGCTCCTCGGCGAATCTGCTGGCGCTCTCTTCGCTGACTTCCACGCGCTACGTGCGCGGCAAGGCGCTTAAGGCGGGTGACGAGATCATCACGGTGGCGACGGGCTTCCCGACCACGGTGAATCCTTCATTGCAGTATGGCCTGGTGCCGGTCTTCGTCGACGTTGATATCCCGACCTACAACATCAAACCGGAGATGATCGAAGCGGCGGTTAGCGACAAGACGCGGGCGATCATGGTGGCGCACACGTTGGGCAATCCGTTCGACCTCGGCGAAGTCATGCGGGTCGCCAAAAAGTACGACCTGCTGGTGGTCGAGGATTGCTGCGATGCCCTCGGCGCAACCTATGACGGCCAAGGCGTGGGCACCTTCGGTGACATCGGTACCCTGAGCTTCTATCCCGCGCACCATATCACCATGGGCGAAGGCGGAGCAGTCTTCACCAACAAGCCCAACTACAAGCGTGCGATCGAGACGATGCGCGATTGGGGGCGCGATTGCTATTGCGCTCCGGGCGTGGACAACACCTGCAACAAACGCTTCGAACAGAAGCTTGGCACTCTCCCCCGTGGCTACGATCACAAATACACCTACGGTCACGCCGGCTACAATCTGAAGATCACTGACATGCAGGCGGCGGTAGGGCTGGCTCAGCTCGACCATCTGGAAGAGTTTATTGGGGCCCGCGCGCGTAACTTCGAGATCCTCACCGAACTGCTGCGCCCTTTCGAGGATGTGTTCATCCTGCCTCAGGCGACACCCAAGGCGGTTCCATCGTGGTTCGGCTATCCGATAACGATCCGGCAGAAGAGCGGGGTAGACCGCGACCAGCTCGTCCAATTCCTAAACGCGCACAAGATCGGCACGCGATTACTGTTCGGCGGCAATCTGCTTCGCCAACCTTACATGAAGGGGCAGAACTATCGGGTCGTCGGCGATCTGACCAATGCCGACATCGTCACCCATGATTGCTTCTGGATCGGTCTCTATCCGGGACTCGGTGCGGATCATTTGGCATTTTCTGTCGACAAGATCGCCGATTTCATCGCGGGTCGACGGTACTGAAGTCGAACGACAGGGCGACTGAAACCACGCTTTCCGGACTGCACGGGGTGCAACACATGGAAGGCGCGGTCGTAAACTTGAGCAAGGGGGCCGCTCGGGGGCGGATTGCAAGCGCAATGGAGATCAAGTTCGTTCTCGACTTTGATGGGGTGTTGTTCAACAGTGCTTTCGAAGCCTATTCTGTCGCGAATAGAGCGGTCTCAGGCAATCCAGGGTTCCGGCAGGATATCACCTATGAAGAATTCCTGAGCTACCGTGCATTCGTCACGGACGCATGGCAATACAATCGTCTCTACAGTTGCGCGCACGCGTTGCCGGGTCATGTCCTGCATGATGTCACGCCTGAGGAATTCGACTGGGCCTTTTCGCGCGATTTCTTTGCTGCGCGCGAAGCGATGATGCTCGATCCGGAATGGCCGAAGGTCATGCCGCCCTATGACTTCTTCTTCCTGCTAAAGCCGCTGCTGCTTAAATATCCTGAACGCTTCGCCATCCTGTCCACACGAAACGTCCAGTCGATTCGGGAGACCATGGCGTTCCAGGATGCCGACGTGGTACGCGTGTTCGGACAGGAGGATATCCGCCGCCTGGGATCGAAATTGGCGATCGCCAGGGAACAGCGCTGGCTGGAAGCCGGCAAGTGGCTGATCGTCTACGTCGACGACATGAACAGCCACCTTGAGCCTTTCGAGGGGCAGGTTCACCTCCCGCTCCACGCCGGTTGGGGATACGATCGCGAGACACCCTGTAGCCTGTCGGCCCACCAGGTCCATACGATCATCGCCTCGCTACTTGCGATTGCCGAAAAGGAAGATCCGGAAGGATCTGTGGCTAGGGTTGCGGGGGCGGCGAATGATACAAGGAACGACGCGTGAAGTATTCCGATCAAATCGGCGCTTGGCTTAAGGGGGCCGGATACACACACTACTTCTATGTCGGCGGAGGCAATATCATGCATCTGACCGAAAGCCTGGACCGCTATCTGATTGGCGTTCCGGTGGTGCATGAGGTCGCTGCGGGAATCGCTGCGGAATATTTCAATGAAATTGCGGCGCCTCGAAAGGCGTTGGCCTTGGTGACGACCGGCCCAGGCCTGACCAATATTGTGACTGCCGTCAGCGGCGCATGGCTGGAAAGCCGGGAGCTTCTGGTGATCGGCGGGCAAGTCAAAACCGCTGATCTGGCCCGTAAGGAGCTTCGCGCGCGCGGGATCCAGGAAGTGGACGGGACCGAACTCCTCCGAAGCACGACGAAGGCGGCCTATCGTTTCGAAGAACCGATCGGCGCTGCCGAGTTTCTCTCGCTCATCGAGCAGAGCTGGTCGCCTCGAAAGGGACCGGTTTTTCTTGAAATGCCATTGAACATTCAGGCCATGACGGTCACGGAGGAAGCGCTTCCGGAAATTCTGCCGGTGTCTCTGCCCACAGCGGACGAAGTGGACATTGCCAGGATAGTCGATCTGTATCGTGCGGCTGAACGTCCGATCCTACTGGTCGGCGGCGGCGTGGATTACGACACCGTCGGTCGTTTGCGCAACCGAATCGAGGTGCTCGGCATTCCGGTAATGACGACTTACAACGGTGCGGATCGCTTCGATGGTGATGCGCCTAATTATCTGGGGCGGCCCAACACTTGGGGGCAACGGGCCTCGAACATCCTCATCCAGCAGTCCGACCTGATCCTTGCCGTGGGCACTCGGCTGGGCCTGCAGCAAACCGGCTTCAACTGGCAGGAGTTCGGTCGTGTCGCCCAGATCGTGCAGGTCGAGATTGACCCCCAGGAACTGGCGAAGGGGCATCCGCGGATCGACGTGGGTTTGTGCGTCGACGCGAACGACTTCCTGACCAGGCTGGTCGCCGTCGATCTCCCGCGCAAGGATGATTGGCTCGATCAAGCACGGCATCTCATTGCATGTCACCCGCGCATCGAGGACGTGAACAACACGGGCGAAGGTTATCTCTCGCCCTACGAGTTCATCGTTCGCCTGGAAACGGTCACGACACCCGACGATCTCATCATTCCGTGCTCTAGCGGCAGCGCGTTCACGCTCTCTATGCAGCTCTACAAGCAGAAGCTTGGTCAGCGGATGCTGACCAACAAGTCGCTGGCGTCGATGGGCTACGGCCTGTCGGGAGCGATCGGCGCGGCAATCGCGGGGGCACCCCGCCGGACGATTCTGATCGAGGGCGACGGCGGGTTCGCTCAGAACATGCAGGAGCTGGGCACGGCCGCGATCAACAACCTGAACTTGAAGATCTTCATTTTCGATGACCAAGGGCATGCGTCGATCCGCATGACCCAGCGCAACTATTTCGGGGGCAAGTATCTTGGCTGTGATACTGCATCCGGCCTTGGCCTGCCGAATTGGGAACGGCTGTTCCCGGCCTGGGACATACCGGTCATGCGTCTGCCAATCGACTTCACGCACGACGAAGACTTCCTGGCCGCGATGGCGGCGCACGGCGTCCATGGCTTTATCGTGCCGGTTGACCCCGAGCAGACCTACTTTCCGAAGATCAGCAGCCGCGTAACCGAGACCGGATCGATGGAATCAAATCCGATCGATCGGATGACTCCCGAGATCGACTATCTGGCGGAAAACTTTGTCGAGCGGTGATTCCACCATGACGAACGCCTTGAGACTCGCAGAGCCATGCCGCCGGGCAGTGCTGGCTTCGAAGCACCGCATCGTCGTCGTCGGCGCCGGCGGCTGGGTGGGGCGAACTGCGGTCGCGTTGTTTCGGGAGGCGTTGGGCGAGGCGGGATTTGCCGCGCGAGTGCATTGCTTCGGTTCCGCGGACGGCGTGATCGACATGGGAAAATACGGAGCCGTGACCCAGCGGCAATTGGCTGGCTTGAGCGATCTGGCCAAGGAACCGACCCTCCTCTTGCACCTGGCGTTTCTGACCAAGGACAAGATTGCAGGGATGGACCCTGCCGCCTACTCAACCGCCAATCGAACGCTTTCGCGACAGGTTCTTGATGCGCTCGACAGCATGGGCGTCGACCGGCTTTTCGTGGCCTCTTCCGGTGCGGCTGCCTTTGCTGACGATTTGACCGCGGCCGAGGACTTGCGGCTCTACGGCCAACTCAAGCGCGAGGATGAGATTCGTTTTGCGGAATGGGCGCGGTCGATGCCGAACCAGCGGCGTGCGGTAATTGCACGAATCTACAGCTTGTCCGGCCCATGGATCAACAAGCTGGGTACCTATGCGTTGGCGAGTTTCATTCGCGATGCCCAGGCGGGGCGTCCGATCGAGGTTCGCGCTCCGAGGGCCGTTTATCGGTCTTACGTGGCGGTTCGCGAGGTCTTGTCCGTAGTTCTGACGGCGCTCCTCGCGCAGGAAGGAGAGCCCGTGCTCCGTTTTGATACGGGTGGCGTGCCACTGGAACTTGGCGCCTTGGCGCAAGTGGTTGCCGAAGTCGTAGGTGGCCAAGTGAAGCGAGCTCCGATCGTCGAGAATGGCGATAGCTGTTATGTCGGCAATGAGCGGCGATGGATGGAATTGCTCGAGCGGTTCGGCCTTACGCATACGCCGATCGCCGAGCAGGTGGCAGAAACAGCCGCTTGGCTGGCGCACGAAACCGGACCGGCGACGGTTGGAATATGACCAAGCGAGAGTCGCGAGGCGAATGGAGGACAAGAAGTTGATCAGGGCAGCGCTTGAGTTCTATCGGCTTCGCTCGTCACTCGGAGCAAACCGGGCGGTGGCGGCATGAGCGGCTCCCCGGCTTATGGCTATGATCGCCCGGAAGTTTCCGTTGTCATCGCTTGCCGCAACGAGCAGGACAATGCTCAGGCGATCGCCGAGGCCGTCATCGCGGAGCTTGAGCCCTGTTGCGATAACTTCGACATCATCTTCATCGACAATGAATCGCAGGACCGGACCGTCGAGAGCATCAAGGGCATGTGTGCCCGGGATCCGCGCATCAGGCTGATCGTAAACACGAGAAACTTCGGGCAAATGCGCTCGCCGACCCACGGCATTTATCAGGCGGGGGGACGGTCGATCATTTCCATGTGCGCGGATTTCCAAGACTCGCCCGCCCTATTGCCAGAATTCGTGCGACGCTGGCGCGCTGGTACCGACATTGTGCTCGGTGTGCGCGAAAACGAGAAGTCCGGCATGCTGCTGCGCTTCATGCGGGAGCTGTCATATTCGCTGCAGCAGCGTTTCGGTGACTATCCGATCATCCCCAATGCGACGGGTTTCGGGATCTACGACCGTCGTGTCGTCGATGCGATCCGTGCGCTCAACGAACCGCACCCCTTTTTTCGCGGGTTGTTGGTAGAGACCGGCTTTTCGATCCAGACCATTCCCTTCGCCCGCCCGCCGCGCGTCGCCGGCAGGTCCAACAACAATTTCTTCACGTTGCTGGATTTCGCGCTTAACGGCCTTGCCGGATCGTCCAAGAATCTGCTGCGCGCGCCGCTCTACGTTGGCTTTTTCGTTGGGCTGCTGACCCTGTTTTGCCTATCGGGCGCGGTATTCGCTGCCTTCACCGGCCGATCGGTGCAATTGTGGCTTTTCGCTGCGATGCTCGAGGGGCAATTTTGCTTGTTGTTCTTGTTTCTCGGGCTGCTGGGAGTTCAGACGGGCCTGGTGTCCGATCGAACGCGTAACCAAAAGCTCGTGCTGGAGCGTGAGCGCGTCAACTTCCCGCCGGGATACTGATATTATGTTTGACTGGCGGTCGCCAGCTGAATGGAAACGGGTAATCCGTTACTATCAGGCAGGCGCCGTCAATCTGGTGTTCGGCTATTGCCTGTTCGCGCTGTTCGTGTGGGCCGGCTTGGATATGTATCTAGCCCAGGTCGTGGCGCACGTTCTAGGCGTTGTCTTCAACTACTTTACCTATAGCCGTTATGCATTTGCCGGACAGCCGGGCAGCCGGGCCCGCTTCATCCTGTCCTACGTCGGCAACTACTTCTTGAATCTGGGCACCTTGGCGCTAGTCGCATTGGTAGTCGGTTCACCATATGTGGCCGGATTGATAGCGACGGTATTCGTATCGCTGGTAAATTATTTCGTCCTCAAGCGACTGGTCTTCGAGGACAAGGCGGCATAATGACTTCGCGTTAATACCTGCCGTGCCGGACCCCTGGCGTTGGGTTGGCGAGAATGGTCTTCCCGGAACGTCAGAACAAGGCCAGCCAACCTGCTAGGCCGCCGCCCACGACTATCGCGGGTGTCACCCATGCACCTTTCATGCGCCAAGCGATCGCCAGCGCCCCCGCAAAGAGGAGCGTGCCGATCCAGGGTATCGTGACCCGAGTTGCCGTGGCCTGGCCGAGTTGAACGAAGGTGGCGCCGATGATGCCGACGACCGCGGCGGCTACTCCCGCCAACAGGTGGTGCAACGCGGGGTTCTCGACTACCGCTTCGAGCCGTTCGAACAGGATCAGCGAAAAGGCGAAGGCGGGCAGAAACATGCCAGCGGTGATCGCCAACGCCCCACTGAAGCCGCCAGCGACATAGCCCACGAAGGTCGCGAAGATGACCAACGGCGCGGGGAGCACCCCGGCCAGGGCAATCCCGTCGAGGAATGTCGCATCGCCGATCCAGCCGCGCCCCACCGTGTCGGCACGGACATAGGGGATCGCGGTATAGGCCCCGCCGAAAGTGAGGAGTCCTCCTTTGAGGCCAGCCACCAACAGTGCTCCGACGGAGATGGGGGCCCCCCCGCCCAGCGAGTTGCCGGGACCGGCCGGGGCGGCCAGATGGAGCGTCGTTGCTCCGGCGGCGGCGAACGCGACGATGGCGATAGCGATGATGGGGCGATGGGAGACCGAATAGGCCAGTCCGCCGGCCGCCAGCAGTATCCAGAACGGCGCCCCCGCGAAGGTGGCGATCACGCTGATGGCCGCTATTGCCGCCAGCAGCCGGTTTTCGAGGATGTGCTGTCCGATCCGGACGACCGCGCGCAGGATGATGGCCAGGACGACGATCTGGACGCCGAGCAACGCATCCGACAATCCGACGTGACCGGCGACCCAGCCGACGTAGACCCAGCCTGCGACCAACATCAGGACCAGCCCCGGCAACATGAATCCCAAGCCGGCGAGCAGTCCGCCAAGCCGGCCGCGCGCAATCATGCCAAGATGGACGCACAATTCGTGCGCTTCGGGCCCCGGCAGGACCTGAAGGACCGCAAGCAAGCGGTTGAACCTGCCCGGCTCGATCCAGTGCTCCTCCTCGACCAGGGCTTGCCGGAGCATAGCGATCTGCGCGACCGGTCCGCCAAAGGCAAGGGCGCCGAAACGAAGGAACTTGAGGAATAGCTCGATCAAGGAAATCTCTGGGGGGCCCGCCTCGGTTGCCGGGGGGGCGATCTTGGCCGTCATATCAAACGCTCCGTTGGCCGCAGGCACGGCACAGGGAGCGGACTTGGACGGAGATCGTCTGGACGGGCGTCCGCTTCAGCCCGTGACCGATAAATCAACGAGGCCAAGGGGCAAGTCAACGTTTGCTTCGGTTTCGAAGGCCGCTCGACCGCGATCTCGAAATCGAAGCTGGACAGGCCCGTTCCTTGCCCCCCGGCGTCCCATTCATGCGCCGGATCGGCACCTTTCGTCCAAGTGCCGCAGTACATTGGAGAAGTGCGCGGAACCTTGCCGTGCGGGGCCGGTTGTCGAGACGATCGCTCGTCGCAAAAACTCGGTGGAATAGATGGCCAGAACCCGTTCGAAGGATTCCGCTGACAAGGGTGCCAGCCCTTATGCTCTGGCCTTGCAGCGCGAGGCCGGTCTCCTCGCGGGCAAGCCCATGATCCGCTTCGAGGTCGGCGGTCTCGATGTCGAGGTCAGGGCGGCGGGCAATTCGGTCTGGGCCTTCATCCGCCGTGACGGGCAGGGCGGCCTGGCATTGCGCGCAGCCTACCTGGTCGGCGAGTTCCGTTGCACGACGAGCGAACCTGAGCACGGAGAGGCCGCCAGGCTACGAATTCGTAGCGCTCTGGGCGAGCATATCGTTGCCTTCAGCATCGGGGGTGATGCGCTCGAGCACCTGCGGATGACGGTCTCGTTGATTCCGGCGACCTCGCTACTGCTGCCGTTCGTGCCGCGCGATCTCTATCCCCTTGATGCGAACGACGATCCGCTGGGAGCGATAGGCCAGGTCGAGGCAGGCCAGCGCGGCCTGAACGCGGGAGTGGTCTATTTCCGCATCGACGAGCCGGCATTCGGCAACGTGCTCTATTTCCAGAACCTGACCGCGATGAACGATTACTATCGCGCGACGGGCACCACGCCGGACGGTGCGGTCGGCGGGGAGTGGCCGGAACTCGGTTGGCTGCTTCCCACGCCGCCGCAAAGCGAAGGCCCGCCCAGGCCGCTCCAGGCGGGCAAGGAAGTGACCTTGTCGGATGCGATCCTCGTCTTCCGTCACGATGCGCCCCCGCACGAACGCGAATCTGCGCGGCAGTTCCTTCAGATGCTGGGCGTGGCCTATAAGCTGCTCGATCCGCCCACGACGACGTTTCGCGACTGGACCGAACGGGCGGAGCGCACTTTGCGCGATCTCGATCAGGCCCCCGAAGCGACGATCGAGCATTATGGCCAGCGCTATATCCACCCCTACACGGCTGCCGAATATCCCGATGTCATGGTCCAGATGTCGCTGGTCACGGCGATCCACGACTGGGGCAAGTGGTGCGGCAAGCCACACCCGCTGGAGGCCGAATTCAAGGCGGGGCTGGAAAGGTTCTACGATCCCAAGCTCAAGTCGCTACGCCGCTACCTGCCCAACGTCGGCGACGAGAAGGACCCCGACGCGGTCGATAGCTGGTACCTTTACCACCCGATGCTCAACCTTGGCATCTTGGCGCTCGACGGTGATGAGCCGGCGCGCGACCTGCTGATGAAGTCGATCGACTTCGGGATCAAGGCCGCGCGGCATTTCAACTACAAATGGCCGATTCAGTATAAGATCACCGACTTCTCCGTGATCACCGAAGCCGCCGAAGCCGATGGCCGCGGTCAAACCGACGTCGGCGGGATTTATGCCTGGGTCATGCTCCAGGCCTTCGAACTGACCGACGACAAACGCTATCTCGACGAGGCGCGCAAGGCGATCGACACGGCGATGGGCCTGCGCTTCAACGTCAACTACCAGGCGAACCTGACCGCCTGGGGCGCGGCGGCCTGTATGCGGCTGTGGCGGATCACCAACGAGCAGATCTATCTCGAGCAGAGCTACGTTTATCTCGGCAGCTTCTTCCACAATTCGGAGATCTGGGAGAGCCGGATCGAGCACGCCGTGCATTACAGCAACTTCCTGGGCGTCACCTGCCTGCAGGATGCGCCCTATATGGCGATCTACGAGTGCTTCGATTCCTTCATCGCATTCGAGCGCTACCTCGACGATAGCGGTCCCGGCCTTGAACCCGCGGCGCGGATGCTGGTTTCAGAGTACTGCAAGTACGCTTTGTACCGGGGTTGGTTTTACTATCCCGACGCGCTGCCGCCGGAAGTGCTTTCGCCGAAGCAGCGGGAGCCGAACGGCCATATCGATCGCAAGCTCTCGTTTCCTCTGGAAGATCTCTACGCGGACGGCCAGCCCGCGGGGCAGGTGGGCCAGGAAATCTACGGAGCCGGTGCAGCCTTCGCCTTCGCCACGCGTGCGTTCCATCATGTGGAGGGCGCGCCGTTCCGCCTCTATTGCGATCATTTCGTGCGCGCCATGGAGCGGACCGGCGACCGTTCGCTTACAATCACCCTTGATGGGGGCGATATCTGCACGGCCGGGCTTAGCCTGGTGCGGGTCAAGCGGCGCAAACTCGCCAGGGCGACGGTCACCACGATCGGGGGCGATGTCATACGTCCGCGCAAGACCGCGGCCGACCGTGTCGACTATCGGGTGCCGGCGAACGGCCGGCTCATCGTGACGTGGGAATGACCAGGCACAGTGCGGTTCAATGCTGTGCGGACAGATGGGGATCGAACCGCGTCCCGTAGGAACGCCAATGGCCGTGTTGGTTGGATAGAGGTTCTCAACTCTTGGTCTCGATCAATGCCTTGGTCGCCAAGGCAGCGGCGGAGGCGCGGTTTTCGACGCCTATCTTGAGGAAGACCTGCTCAAGATGCTTGTTCACCGTTCTGGCGCTGATGTTGAGGATTTCGCTCATGTCCTTATTGGACTTGCCATGTGCGGTCCACAGCAGGACATCAGCCTCGCGCGGGGTTAGGTGAAACGCTTGTTGGAGGATGCGGGTTTCTAGGCCCGCGGTCGACCGGGCCAATTTGAACAGGTATTCGCCGGGAGCGGCACCGCCCATCAGCGCGACCGAGAACTTCTCCCCACCGCAGGCGAACACGGCTGCCGTCCGCGAGCCTGTTTCCACGGCTTGGCGCATCAATTCGCGCATGTCCTCGACCCCGGCTAGGTCCATCTCGTCGAGTAGGCGCTGCGCCTCGGGCGTGGCCCAGCCTATCCGTCCCGCGTCGTCGCACGACAGCAGCCGAGTGCCGACGCTGTCGAGCGCACCCAGCGCGCCGCGAGTGGTTCGCGAATTGGCAAGGTGGACGCGGATGCGCGCGGCGAGCTCATCGAGTACCAGCGGCTTGGTCACATAGTCGACCCCGCCCGCGGCGAGCCCCTGGATGACGTGTTCGGTCTCGGACAGGCCGGTCATGAAGATCACCGGAATGTGGGCGCTGCCTTCTCGGGCCTTGATTTTCCGGCAGGTCTCGAAGCCGTCGAGTCCTGGCATGACCGCGTCGAGCAGGATCAGGTCGGGCTGGACCGTCTCGAGCAGCAGCAGTGCCTCCTCGCCGCTGCCGACCGCCTCTGCGACGTGCCCTTCACCCAAGGCGAAATCGACCAGCAGGCGGCGGGTATCGGCGTCGTCGTCGACGATGAGCAGGCCTCCCCTCACGATGTCTCCTCCACCGCGGCCGTTCCAAGATCGAGCAGGGTCATGACCCGGTCGAGCAGCAAGTCGACGTCATAAGGCTTGATCAGGTAATCATCGTGCGGATCGTCGGGCCGGCGGGTGCGCTGGAAGTCGTGGACGTTGGCAGAGGCCATCAGGATGGATAGCCCATCACCATGAACCTCGCGGATCGCACGCGCGGTTGCCCAGCCATCGATGCCGGGCATGGCGATGTCCATGACGACCAGATCGGGCACCGCGCGGCGGCAGGCGGCGAGGGCGGCCTCGCCGTTGGCAGCAAAGTCCAGCACGAAGCCATAGGAGGCCAGCAGCTCGCGGACCAGTTCGAGGTGGGTCGCATCGTCGTCCACCACCAGGATGCGCTTGGGCGGATGGCCGGGATGAACGGTTCCGCGGCCGGGCCGCGCGACGGCGTCGGGCGAGGTCACTTCGGAGAGGAACATCTTGAGCCGGAAGGTCGTGCCGAGGCCCGGGCGGCTCTCGACGGTGAGCTGCCCGCCCATGATGTCGACGAGCAGTCGGGTGATGGTAAGACCCAGCCCCACGCCCGGCTGGCCGCGCACCGTCTCGATCCGTTCGAATGGCTCGAAGATGCGTTCGAGGTCGGCCGGCGCGATGCCGACTCCCGTGTCCTCGACGATGAACTCCACCACCGGGTTGCGCCACTGGACGTGGAGTGCGGCCGTGCCTGCAGGGGTGTATTTGATCGCGTTGGAGATCAGGTTGATCAGGATCTGCCGCAAGCGCTTCTGGTCGGTGTAGACGTAGGCGGGTAGGTGGGCGGGCCGGGTATGCTCGAACTCGATCCCGCGTACTGCTGCGTGCACGCGGAACATGTCGACGATCTGGCTCAGCAGCTCGGGCAGCTGAACCTCATCGCGGGCGATGCGCAGGGCGCCGTTCTCGATCCGCGAAACGTCCACCAGTCCGTCGACCAGATCGGCGAGGTGAGTGGCACTGCGCCGGATTACCCGGATCGCGTCGGCGACAGGGCGATCGGGGTCACGCTCGATCAGCTGGGCATAGCCCGAGATCGCATTCAGCGGCGTCCGAATTTCGTGGCTGACCCCGACGATGTAGCGGCTCTTGGCCAGGTTGGCGGCCTCGGCGGCGTCCTTGGCCCGCTGCAGCTCGGCATCGGTGCGGGCATGGGCCTCGATCTCGTCGAGCAGCATCGAAGTCTGGCGCTCGCTTTCGTCCTCGGCGGCGCGCTGGCTTTCGTGGGCCAGGATGAAATACCATACCGCGAAGCCCGCCGCGGCCATCAGTCCGACGAAGACCGACTGGAGCACCGCAACCAGCTCGGCCTCGTTGCCGCCCGCGCCGACGCGTTGGTAGAAGATCAGCAGCAGCACCATCGCGACGATCGCCGCGACCACTGCGTAGGCCAGCAGGAACCGCACGATCCGCACATAGAGCGCGTCGGTCAACGGCGCGGGAATGATGCGGCGGACCATCCCGGCCATCCGCTCGATGAGCCGCGGGCGTTCCTTGCAGGCATCGTGGCAGCGCGCCTCCAGCGTGCAGCACAGCGAGCAGATGGTCCCCTCGTAAACGGGGCAAAGGGCCATGTCCGGGGCTTCGAAGCGGTTTTCGCAGACGACGCAGCGATGTTCTTCCAGCCAGAGCCGGTCCACCTGGCGGGCAAGGTAGAAGCGGCCGCCGGTCGCCCAGCAGATCAGTGGAGAGAGGGCGAAGGCGACGGCCAGGCCGATCACCGGCGAGAAGGTCTGCGGCCCTTCGCCGAACAGTCCGGCGAAGCACAGCGAGGAGCACAGCAGCGAGCCGAGCATCGCTCCGACGCCGACGGGATTGACGTCGTGAAGATAGGCGCGGCGGAACTCGATGCCCGGCGGGCTGAGGCCGAGCGGTTTGTTGATCATCAGGTCGGCGATGACGGCGCCGAACCAGGCCACGGCGAAGTTGGAATAGAGCGCCAGGACCCGCTCGACCACCGTCTGGATGCCTCCTTCCATCAGCATCAGGGCGATCACCGTGTTGAACACCAGCCAGACGACCCGGCCGGGATGGCGGTGGGTCAGACGCGAGAAGAAATTGGAACTGGCGATCGAGCCGGCATAGGCATTCGTCACGTTGATCTTGATCTGGCAGAGCGCGACGAAAATTCCCGTCAACACCAGCGCGCCGATCGGCCCGAAGGCCGAAGGCGCCAGCAGGCCGTCGAAGGTCATGAAATACAGCATCGTCGGATTTGCGGCGTCGGCCAGGCCCATCCCGGCACCCAGCGCGACGACCGCCAGGAAGGATCCGATCGCGATCTTCAAGGCGCCGATCAGAATCCACCCCGGCCCGGTCAGCAGCAGGGCGCTCCACCAGCGGCGAGCGCCGACCTTGTCCTTTTCGGGGAGGAAGCGCAGGTAGTCGACCTGCTCGCCGATCTGGGGAAGCAGCGAGAGGAACACGGCAAGCGCAATTCCGAAATTCTGGAGCGAATGACCGGCCTGGCTACCGCGGTAGCCGGTCCACAGGTCGAACGCCGGCTGGCCCTGCAAGGCGAGGTAAAGCAGCGGGGCGAGCTGCAGCAGCAGCCACACCGGCTGGGTCCAGTTCTGCCACTTGCCGATCCGGCGAAAGCCGTAGGCGGCGATCGGAATGACCACCAGGGCGCTGATGATATGGCCTATCGCTAGCGGTATGCCGAAGCACAGCTGCAGCGCGGCCGAAAGGATCACCGCCTCGATGGCAAAGAGGATGAAGGTGAACGAGGCGTAGACCGCCGAGGTGATCGTCGAGCCGAGATAGCCGAAGCCCGAACCCCGGGTCAGCAGGTCCATGTCCACGCCGTAGCGTGCGCCGTAGTAGCAGATCGGCAAACCCGAGACGAGGAAGATCAGCGCCGCGGCGCCGAGCGCCCAGGCCATCGATTCGAAGCCGTAGCCGATCGTCACGGTGGCCCCGATCGCCTCGCAGGCGAGGAAGGCGATCGAGCCCAGGGCGGTGTTGCCGACCCAGGCCGGCGACCAGATCCGCGCCTTGCGCGCGGTGAAGCGCAGCGCGTAGTCTTCCAGGGTCTGATCGCCGACCCATTGGTTGTAGGTGCGGCGATTGCCGACGATCCGCTGCCGCTTGATCGCGACGCGGGGGTTCGGGGCGGGCGCCGCGGTCAACCTAACCCGTTACCGCGACCGCGAGGGCCGTGGCCGCCCCGGCGGCGCTCAGCGCGCGAACCACCGGGCTGGGGAGCAGCCTCACCAGCGCCAGTCCGGTACCATGGAGCACCGCGGTGCAGACCAGGAAGCCGAGGGCGAAGAGTGCGGGAAACGCGCCTTGCGGGGTCTCGAAGCCATGCGCCATGCCGTGGGCGAAGCCGAACACGCCGACCGCGGCGCCCGCCAACTCGACCGGTGGGCGCAGCTTGAAGGCCGCGGCCATGCCCAGGACGGCCAGCGACAGCAGGATGACGGGCTCGGCCGGCCCGCCACCCAATGCCGCGGTAGATACGAAACCAAGCATCATCGCGGCAAGGAAACCCAGCGGGATCAGCAGGGCTCCACGCCTCTGCGGAGCCATCAGCCCGGCCCAGACCCCTACCAGGATCATGGCGACGAGATGGTCGGAACCGGTCAGAGGGTGCCAGATCCCGGCGAGGAACCCGCTGGCCTCTTCGTGCCCGGGATGGGCCCAGGCTGCCGTCGGAGCCAGCGCGAACAGGCTGATGGCGAGGGCGAAGCGCTTCTTCATGGGAGTGTCCTTTCCGGCAGGCCGCCGGTCGCGATGATGAACCGGGCGATCTCGGGCAGGCCCTGAGCCGCGCGGATGTTGGTGAAGACGAAGGGGCGCGGCCCGCGCATCTTCCTCGCGTCGCGGTCCATCACCTCCAGGCTGGCGCCGACGAAGGGGGCGAGGTCGATCTTGTTGATCACCAGCAGGTCCGAGCGGGTGATGCCGGGTCCGCCCTTGCGGGGGATCTTATC
>JBQCGM010000114.1:0-40257 GCA_051955585.1 Novosphingobium sp. | reverse complement strand
CGCATCTGGGGGTGCAAATGGTCACGACGGGGGATGGAGTGGAAAATGGCGGACAATTCAAGCAATTTAATCCTGACGGTTCTACATCAAATCCTCTAGGCGTTCCGCAGGATCAAGCGGTAGTGGGACTCTCGGCCTACTTCGGAACGTTGAGAGCTATTACCGCTCCCCAGTCTGTGGTAGACCAGGTCCGAAAAAATCCAGGGTCGAATTCGAAAGGTTTAGTGGGGCCCCAAAAAGGTATTCAGAAATGAAGCAATTTTTCGGCTTGATGCGCTATCTCCCTATAGGGTTACTGACCCTAGCGTCGTGTTCGGACACTTTGTCCTATGATGCAGAGATGGATCGGCTCATTGAACAGACGGGTCCGGGTAAGTTGGATGGGGCCGAAAAAGCTTACACATATTGTGCGGAGGAGCTAAAAAGAGACAGGGTAATGCCTCAATCCTTGTATTTGGGTGCTTGCAGTGGTTTGCAAATAATGATTATTCAAAATGTCGTAGAGGTCGGCAATCCATGGAAAATAGAGGAAACATTTTCTCAAAACCAGTATATTCATTCAGATTTCAAGAAATGGCGTCCATTTTACGTGAAAATGGCGACTCCGTACGTAGAAGAATTTTGCAAAAATCGTGAAGATAGGTTGAGATGTTTGGCAGTTTTAAAATAAGGCTGGAACTCTGGGGGCAGTATAATTGTTAACGGGCTGGATCGCTCTGGCTAGGTGTTTGGTCCCAGCATGTGATGGCTGGGTTTGACGATAAAAGGCCTCGGGCTTTGATTTCCAGAGTTCCTCGATGGCCTCGTATGGTGTCCTGAACTTCAGGGCCTTGAGCTGTTTGGCGAAGTTGTAGGCGATCAGCCAGTCGCCGACGTGTCGTCGCTGTTCCTGGATCGAAGCATAGTGGAAGGATTTGACGGTCGCCTCTTTGATCGTCCGGACCATCCGCTCGGCCTGGCCGTTGGTCCAGGGGTGGTAGGGCTTGGTCAGCCGGTGTTCGATGCCGTTCTCCAGACAGACCCGCCCGAAGATATGGATCAGCGATTGCCGGCTTTCGCCACGCTGGAGTTAGACGAACTGGACGCCGTTATCGGTCAGGACAGTGTGGATCCTGTAGGGCACGGTTCTGACCAGCACCTTGAGGAAGGCAGCTGCCGCCAACTTGGTAGCTTTGCGACAGATGCGGGCGAAGACCAGCTTCGATGTGCGGTCAACCACCACATAGAGGAAGCCCTTGCCGCCTTCGTAGCGCAGTTCGGCGATGTCGATGTGGAAGTAGCCGATCTCGTAGTCTTTGAACTTCTTCGGTTTCTCGCGATCCGCCTTGGGCAGGCGGCTGATGCCGTGGCGTTGCAGACAGCGATGCAGCGATGAGCGAGTCAGGTGCGGGATCACATCCTTCAGCGCGATGTAGACGTCGTCCAGTGGCAACCGAGCCTGCACCCGCAGCGCCACGATGGCCGCCTCTTCCATCAGTGAGAGCATCATGGCGAGGAAGTTCTCGGCCAGCTTGGATTAGGGATGAGATTACGGTGACAGTGCACTAAATTTACGTCGACTGTATCAGGTGACATCATTGCCCGATGGCGCGCCTAGCTCGATATGTCCTTCCCGCTCTGCCTCACCATATCACGCAGCGCGGCAACGGTAGGCAACAGACCTTTTTCGGCGATGCTGACTACTCCACCTATCGCGACCTGCTCGCAATGCACTGTCGGGCGCATGGGGTCGCGGTGTGGAGCTGGGTGTTGAAGCCCAACCATGTCCACCTGATCCTCGTGCCCGACTATGCCGATGCCCTGCGCGCCGCGCTCTCCACGGTGCACCGCGCCTATGCCGGGCGCATCCACGGGCGCGAGAAGCCCACCGGGCACTTCTGGCAGGGTCGCTTCGGCTGCGTGGCGATGGACGAGCCGCACCTGCTGGCAGCGCTCCGCTATGTGGCGCTCAATCCGGTGCGAGCGACGCTGGTTGAGCGGGCCGAGGATTGGCGCTGGTCGAGCACGCATCCCCTGCTCGATCCCAGGCGCGGCGACGGCATGACCGACACCGCACCTGTCTTGGAGCGCGTTCCCGACTTTGCCGGACTGCTGGGGAGGGGCAAGGACGCAGCTCTGTCGTCGGCCCTGCGCAAGTCCGAGAGTACGGGCCGCCCGCTCGGATCGAGTGCATTTCTGGAGAGAGTTGAAGCCATTCTCGGACGGGACCCCAAGCCGGGCAAGCGCGGACCGAAGCCGAAGAAGAGCCAATTAGGTGCACTATCACCTTAATTTGCATCTTAATTGCCGAAGCCTGCCGCCAGATCGGGATGGCCGGGCAGACGCCATATCGGTGGCGCAAGAATTATGGCGGCCAGAAGGGCGATCAGACATCAACAGAATTCATTCCCCAAAGGGTTGCACGCTACATCGCCCTCGATATCGTGCACTTTCTTAACTTCCCATAGGGGTTTAGGAGTTCGCCGGGGTGCCAATGAACGCGGTCAACTATGGGAGTGACAACGCGACAGCCCTCACAGCAGCAGTGGGTTGGATCGAAAATCTCCTCCTCGGCTCATTGGCGACAACGCTCTCGATCCTGGCGATCGCAACACTAGGCATGCTCATGCTAGCCGGTCACATGCCGTTTCGCCGCGGGGGGAGAACGGTTCTGGCTTGTTTCATTCTCTTCGGCGCAGGGGCAATAGCCCACGGCCTGCTTGGCGCCGCGACGTTTGTGGCTGGGCGGGCTCCTGTCACGATCAGCATACCGGCATATGAAGCCCCGCCACCCGCTCCAGCTCCCGCACCCTCCGATCCATATGAAGGCGCTGCCATACCGGTCCGACCAAGAGCGGGTTTGGTGAAATGACCCACGGGGACCAGGCCTATTAATGGTGCTTGGCGCCGCACGAACCGAGTCGTCAGGGGGCGACACGCCGTTATTGCTTGCCCGCTTAATCGAGCAGCGATCCGGCGCTGACCTCAAGCGGCTTCGCCAGCTTCTCGACCACAGTCACCGTGGGGTTGCGCCGGCCGCGCTCGATGTCGCTGACATAGGTTCGGTGGATGCCGGCGCGGTCGGCGTAATCCTCCTGGCTCCAGCCCTTCGCCTCTCGCAGGCGGCGAACATTTGATCCGAGGCGAGCCTGAATTTCCACATTGGCGTAATGACGCCCGTGTCGGCGATCAATCTACAGACGATCAGTCACAATGTACTTGATCTTACCGCTACTTCGAGCATGGCCATGTCACTGATAATCGACACGGGGTGTTCCGATGCTACGAGAACTTCTTCCCATCCTCATTGCTGCGAGTTCGATTGCGCCCGCTGCCGCGGCTGAACGGGGAGCCAAGGAAATGGTGATCCAGCCATCAGAAAAGCAGCTGAAGCAGATCCGGGCACTGACACCGGAAAGCGTCGCCAGCGGCGTGAAGGTCAAGGACGACAGCCTCGAAACTTTCGCGACCCTGACGACCTACGATGCCTATCGCAGCAATGGCGGCTTTACCGATCCTGTCCGTTCCGACAACTTCCTGCGTGCCCACATCGACAAGCGGACCGGTGTGGTGCGCTACCAGCTCTACCAGAGCGTCACGTACAACTGGGACTGGCGCCATTTTACGACGGTCAACTTCGCATCTGGGGCCGGCGTCCAGACCGCCGAACTCGATCGGATCTCGAGTGAGGTCGTCGCCTGCGCTCCAGGCATTTGCACTTACCGCGAAGAGGTCGGATTTACGGTGCCTGCGGCGCAGCTTCGCACTGTAGCGGACCAGTACGTGCCGGGCTCGGCGACGTTCTGGCGGTTCCGCTTGAAGGCACGCAACGGCCTCGACTGGGAGGACAGGATCAGCGCCGCCGAAGTTGCCGGTCTGCTGGTTGCCGTTGACCGTTTCCGCGGAGCGCATGGGTGGAGCGACCGGCTGTGATCGGCGCCACCGATGTTTGATTTCCAAGCTCTGCTCACTGCGGTCGGGATTGATCCGACGGAAACCCTCATCGTCCGGCACGTGCCAGTCGAGAAGTCTTTGAAGCGCGTGCTGCCTTGGCTTGTAGCGCATGATGTAGGTCGGGTCGTCGCTATCCCGCGCACGCTCGAGCGAACGGTCCGTGATTAGGTCAAGTCTAGTTCCGAGATGCTCGGACAGGGCGTTGTAGTAACCTTGATCGCCACCGTGGTGATAGCTGATGAAGACCTTCCGCTTCGGCGCGGACTTGATGTAGAGCCCGCCCAATAATGAAGTTGCCATGCCTCTTGATCCCACTGTTGCCGAGAAAATTTGGGTCGACGGCCGCCAGATTCAAGGCCAAGTCTTGTTTAGTGCTGGGCCAGCGCCATCCTTGCATCACGTTTTCACTAGCTTCTTAGCACTGAAAGCAGTCGGCGCGGAGGGTAGCATCCTTATGCCAAATGCGTGCATACCGGATCAATCCCAGGTTCCTCTACGATGCCTGCTTTCAGGATCAGCTGCTTGCTCAGTCGCCAGTCCCATCGGAGGTGCGACGCTAGATGCCGGCTGGCTGTCTGAACGTCCGTTATCACGATCGACACTTCTGAAAGGAGCCGTTCCGGATCGTCCCCAATTCCAGCTGTTAGCCCGATAGCGCCCTCGTCGCGTTAATCAGGGCGCTCATGCGACGGATTGCGGTGTCGAGGTCCTTGATGTCCATCGTCCGCTTTGGTTCAGCGGTGCTGCCAACCGTCAAAGCGACGATACTTGCATCCTCCATGATCATGCCGACTTGAGTGCACAATTGCGCGATTAGATCACTATTTTGGTCCTCATCCATGGGGCTACGACGCCATGAGCCCGGCCCAAAGTCCAGACGCAGCTTTGTCGCAGGGGGGCACCTCACAATCCATTGGACTTCAGCCATTAAGCAAGCATTGGTGCTCCTCGTGGAAGCCAGCCCTAGGTGGTTGGACGATGCCCTGACCGGTTTGTCCGGCGGGGCTTGGGCTGGTGGGAAGCGGCATGGTGCCGTTTCTACCGGAGAACACCCATGACCACCGCCGAACAAACAGCTTCCACTCCGGCCCGCAAGCGCAAGATGGCGCGCGAACCGCTGGCCTTGGGGGCAGCCATTCTGCCCACCGAGCCGAAACTGACCAAATCTGCCCAGATCATAGACCTCCTCAACCGACCGGAGGGCGCGACGATCGAGCAGCTGGTTTCGCTAACGGGCTGGCTTCCCCACACCACCCGCGCTGCCCTGACCGGCCTGCGGAAGAAGGGCCATCGCCTCTCGAGTGAAAAGCCAGCCGAGGGAGGACGGATCTATCGCATCCTCACCAGCGCGGAGAATGCCGAGTGACGATTCTCAACGCGCAACTAGCTGCGATAGAAGCGATGTCGTCCCGCGAGCGCAAAGCCGAGTGGCAGCGCCGAACGGGCACCATAGCGCCGCCTGCATTCGGTGCGGGCCTCCTGGCCCGGGCCCTGGCTCACGAATTACAGGTTCGGGCTTTCGGCAGTCTCGCAAAGGCCGATCAGCGGCGTCTGGCACGCGCGGGAACGCTGGGCAAAACTGAACCAATCGGGGAAGGGCTGAAGCCCGGCACTTGGCTTTCGCGGACCTGGCACGGCGAGGTGCATCAGGTCGTCGTCTTGGAGAATGGGTTCGAGTACCAGGGCCATCGTTTCCGCTCGCTTTCCGAAATCGCCAACCGGATTACCGGCACTCGCTGGTCGGGTCCGCGCTTCTTTGGTCTGAATAGTCCGCGGCTCGGTAAGTTGGGCATCAGCACCGATGGCGATTAATCCCCCAAAGCGGCTGAGGTGCGCCGTCTACACCCGCAAGTCGACCGAAGAGGGCCTCGAACAGGATTTCAACAGTCTGGATGCGCAGCGGGAGGCATGCGCGGCATATGTCCTTTCGCAGCGTCATGAGGGCTGGAACCTTCTGCCGGACTTGTATGACGATGGCGGTTTCACAGGCGGGAACATGGACCGACCTGGGCTCAAGCAGCTACTTGCCGATGTGCGCGCGGGCAGGGTGGATATTGTCGTCGTCTACAAGGTGGATCGTCTAACCCGCAGTCTGGCCGATTTCGCCAAGATCGTTGATGTGCTCGACGCCGCTGGTGTTTCATTCGTCAGCGTGACTCAAGCGTTCAACACGACCAGCTCGATGGGGCGATTGACCCTCAATGTCCTCCTCTCATTTGCCCAGTTCGAGCGAGAGGTCATCGCCGAACGCATTCGCGACAAGGTAGCTGCTTCCAAGGCGCGCGGCATGTGGATGGGCGGGCCGTTGTCGCTTGGCTACAAAGTTGAGGACCGCAAGTTGGTTATCGTGCCCGAGGAGGCAGAAACGGTACGCGAGATCATGCGGCGCTATCTAGCGGCCAACAGCGTGATGGACCTTCTCGGCGAGCTGAGCCACGATGGCATTGTAAGCAAGCGGACGAAAATGCGCGATGGTTCTTTCCGTGGCGGCGTGCCTTTCCGCCGCGGCGCTTTGCATCACCTGCTATCGAACCGGATCTACGTTGGAGAGATCGTCCACCGCGGCAAGGCTTACCCCGGTCAGCACGAGGCAATCGTAGAGCGCGATCTGTTTGACGCGGTTCAGACGAAACTGGCCGACCGCACGAACCCATCGATCTCGCCAGATGCGAAGCGCAGGATCAGTTTGCTAGCTGGGATGATTTGGGACGAGCAAGGGCGGCCAATGTCGCCGGTCCACACATGCAACCACGGCCGCCGCTACAGCTATTATGCATCGAATAAGGGCGACGGCTCGCCAGAAGCCGCGCTGCGATTGCCGGCGGGTGACTTGGACTTGGCTGTTAGGACTGAACTTGAGGCATTCCTGACCAGCCCTCACCGGATTCGCGACCTAGTAAACGCACTTGGACCAGATCAGCAGATGGCGATCATCGCCGCCTTCGCAGCAACCGCGATTTCCCTTAGACATATGGCTGTTGGTGAGTTGCGCCATCTGTTTCGTCAGATCGATTTGTCGGTAACGGTCAGCCGTGACCGCGCGATGGCGAAAGTGAACGGAGCGGCCTTGGCTGCATGGGTCGGCATCGATGTGGAACTCGGTGAGCACGTCGCCCTCCCGTTGAACACCGCGATCACCACTTGGGGCCATGAAACCCGATTGCGGCTTGATCCGCCGGGTGGGAAAGGGCGCCCTGCGGACGCCAATCTCGTTCAGTTGATCGCGAGAGGTTTTGCTGCTCGTGACGAACTGTTGGCCATGACCGAGGAGCAGGTCGCCGCGATTCCCGTCACACGCCTTCGGCACACCGAGCGAATTGCTCGGCTCGCTTATTTGGCACCGGACATTGTCCGAAGCATCCTCGATGGCAGTCAACCAAAGCAGGTGACGGCTCGCTATCTCTCGCGCCTGGGTAACCTGCCAATTTCCTGGGCCGAGCAAAGAGCAATGCTGGGGTTCGAAGCCAACTAGCCGTCCAGACTTTTAGGACGCGAAAACGGCGGCAGAGATTTTGCCGCCGTTTTTCAGTTCCAGCGCGCTGACAGAGACGCTCGCGACCTAAAAGTGGACGAAGGTCAGTCGATAAACCGGCGCAAATGCGCGGTATTCTCGAATGGCCTGAAGGAGAGACGGCTGGCTTCTGGTTCAGACGCGACTGTGTGGTGAGCCCTGCTGGGTTCGAACCAGCGACCTACTGATTAAAAGTCAGTTGCTCTACCGACTGAGCTAAGGGCCCACACCGTGCTGTGCGGTTGGCGCGCTCTAGCGGGGGGTGGGGGGGTGTGCAAGCCGTTGCCGGTGTGCGGGATGGCGGGTCAGCCGGTGTGCGGGAAGAATACCGCGAGGCCGGGCGCTCCGGACCAGACCCAGCCGCCCACGCCCCAGGCGATGAGCAGGCAGATCGCTGCGCGCCAGATCGGCACCGCGGTCGGGGCGGTGACGGGAGCGGCGTAGTGCTTGCGTCCCGTAATCATCGGCCCGACCAGGTTGTCGCGCTTGACCGCCAGGTAGAAAACGATCGCGGCGATATGGAGCGCGACGACTCCCAGGATCAGGTTAAAGCCGAGCTCGTGCAACTCGCGAGCGCGCTCTGCGGTGTCGTATTCGACCAGATAGTTGAGGGGCCCGGAGAACAATCCGTCGGTGTCCTGGGCGACGAGGCCCAGCACGACCTGTCCGCCGAGCAGCAGGAGCAGTGCGACCACGCTGATCGCACCGAGGGGGTTATGGCCCACGATCGGCTCGCCTTCCTCGTTGAACAAGCCGCGCAGATAGCGGCCGACCGCGAGCGGCCCGCGCACGAAGCGCGAGAACCGGGCCGACGAGGTGCCGACCAGGCCCCATAGAATCCGGAAGACGATCAGGATGAGCATGACCATGCCAAGCTTGACGTGGGTGTCGAGATCGCCCTTCTCTGCGGTATACCAGAGGCCCGGCAACAACGCGACGAAGGACCAATGAACCAGCCGCACGGGCAGGTCCCAAAGTTTGACCGCGCTCGTCGGGACGGTATTGCCGGGCATTGCCATTACTTGTCGCCCTTGAAGGTGTCGTGGCAGCCCTTGCACGATCCGCCGACTGCTGGAAGCGCCGCCCGAATTTGCGCGACGTCGCCGCGGGTGGCGGCCTGCTGGAGACCGCGGGCGGCCTGGGTGAACTGGTTCGCCTTGGTATTGAACAACGGGGTCTGCTGCCAGATGGCGGGCAGCGCGGCCGTCTTCGCGCCCGATTCCTTGCCGGTGCCGCGCGGGAACCAGCGATGAACCTGCGGCGCCAGATTGGCGAGAGTTTGGGCATTCGCGCGGATCACCCCGACATCGGGCGTGGGCTTGCGCAGCTCGTCACCAATCAGCTTCTGAGCGCGTCCGAGCTGATTTAATTTTTTGGGGGGCGCGGGGACGTTCTCAGCGGGCGCCGCCGCCCAGGCAGCGGTAACGCTGGCCGCGGCGACCAGCGCGGCGACGATCAGGGACTCGGTCTTCATCGGTATCAGCTCCTCTCATCTACTGTTCGAACGCTTCCCCACCCAGCGATCGGTACAGGGCAACCAGATTGATGGCACGCAGACGCTGAACATTTACCAACGAGCGTTCGGCGCTGTACAGGGCTTGCTGAGCGGTCAGGCTTTCCAGATAGCTGGTTACACCGCCGCGATAACGCAGTTCGGCCAGGCGGGCATTGTCGGCCGCGGCCTCTCGCCCGGCGGCGGATGCGCCGAGTTGGCGGTCGATCGTGCCGCGGCGGGCCAGCGTGTCGGCGACGTCGGCGAAGGCACTCTGGATCGCTTTACGATACGCGGCGAGCGCGGCGTCGCGCTGGGCCTCGCTCAGCGCGACGTTGGCGCGGCCCGCTCCGGCGCGGAAGATCGGATAGGTGGCGTCGGCTCCGGCCTGATAGGAGAAGTTACCGCCATCGAAGAGGCTGCCCAGGCCCGGCGCGGCGAAGCCGAGCAGCGTCGTCAGGCTGATCCGCGGGAACAGCGCGGCGCGCGCGGCGCCGATGTCGGCAGTTGCGGCACGGAGCTGCCATTCCGCCTGGATCACGTCGGGGCGGCGCAGCAGAATGGTCGAATCGAGCCCGGCCGGAACCTCGCGGAGACGCGATCCGGCCTCCTCGATCGAATTCGCCAGATTGGCCGGATCTATCGGGGCGCCGACCAGTAGCTGGAGCGCATTGAGATCCTGCGCGACTGCGGTGGTCTGCGCGGCGATATCCGCCTCGGCGGTGTTCAGGGTGATCTCGGCCTGGCGCAGGTCGGTGCGGGGAACGATGCCGCCGTTCAGCCTGGTGCGGGTCAGCGCCACGCTCTGGCGGGCGGCGTTGGCGGTCCGCTGGGCGATGGCGAGCAGGCTGGCATCGGTCGCATAGGCCAGCCAGGCGTCGGCGACGTCGCTGACCAAGGTCAGGCGAGTCGCCCGGGCACCGGCCTCGGTCGCGAAGTAGCGGTTGCGTGCCGCGTTGGTCGCGGAACGGATGCGGCCGAAGAGATCGAGTTCGTAGCCGCTGAAGCCGAAATCGGCCGAGAAGGTCTCGCTATCCGGGCCCGAACCCCCGCCGGTACGGCGGTAGCTCGCCCCGACATCGAGCTGGGGCAGCAACTCCGCCCGCTGGATCTTGTACTGCGAGCGGGCTGCGGCGATGTTCGCGGCGGCGGCGGCGAGATCTTGGTTGTTGGCCAGTGCCTGGGCGATCACCGCGCGCAGCCGAGGATCCCCGAAGACCTCCTGCCAGCGGTAGGACGGCAGAGCTGCCTCGCTCTGCTTGAGATAGGCGTCACCGGCGGGCCAGGACGACGGTACCGGCAGTTCAGTGCGCGTATATTTCGGCTCCATCGAGCAGGCGCTCAACGCGCTCAGGAGCAAGAGGGCGATCGGCTGTTTCATGCGCCGGGTTCCGAAGCGGATGCGGCGGGCGGCGGGGCCATGTGGTGAAGCTTGTTCAGCGCGTCGCGGGTTGTGCGGCGGACCAGGACGAAGAACAGCGGAATGTAGAAGATCGCCAGCACGGTCGCGGTCAGCATGCCGCCGATCACCGAGGTGCCGATCGCGATGCGGCTGTTGGCGCCGGCACCGGTCGCCAAGGCCAGCGGCAGCACGCCGAAGATGAAGGCGAAGCTGGTCATCAGGATCGGGCGGAGGCGGATGCGCGCGGCTTCCAGCGCGGCGTCGATGATCCGCGCGCCCTTGCGTTCTTCCTGCTCGGCGAATTCGATCATCAGGATCGCGTTCTTGGCGGCCAGGCCCATCGTGGTCAGCAAGCCGATCTGGAGATAGACGTCGTTCTGCAGGCCGCGCAGCGTCACGGCGAAGATGGCGCCGACCAGGCCGAGCGGGATTACCAGCAGCACCGCCACCGGGATCGACCAGCTTTCGTAGAGCGCCGCGAGGCAGAGGAAGACGACAAGCAGCGACAGGGCATAGAGTAGCGGTGCCTGGCCCGAGGACAGCCGTTCCTGGAACGAGACGCCCGACCAGGCCACGCCGGTGCCGGGGATCTGTGCGGCGATGGAGGAAATGATGTCCATCGCCTCGCCCGAGCTGACCCCGGGCGCAGCCTGGCCCTGGAGCTCGAAAGCCGGGAGGCCGCCGAAGCGCGAAAGGCTGGCCGGGGCGGTCGACCAGCCCAGCTTGGCGAAGGCCGAGAAGGGCGACATCTCTCCCGTATTGCCGCGCACGAACCACTGGCCCAGGCTCTGCGGATCGGCGCGGTAGGGGGCGTCGCCCTGGACATAGACGCGCTTGACCCGGCCGTTGTCGATGAAATCGTTGACGTAGCGGCCGCCCCAGGCGGTCGACAGCGTGTTGTTCACGTCGTTGTTGGTGAGGCCGTAGGCGGTCAGGCGCTGGGGATCGGTCTTGACCTCAAGCGTGGCGAGGTCGTTGAGGTCGGTGAAGCGCACGCCGGTCAGCCGCTCGTCGGCGCTGGCCAGCTGGAGCAGACGGTCGCGCGCCTTGAGGAAGTCCTCGCGGCTCATCCCGCTGGTGTTCTGGAACTGCATCGAGAAGCCCGAGGAGTTGCCCAGCCCGCGCACCGCCGCCGGAACGGTCACGAAGACCTGGGCATCACGCAGGCCTCGGAACGCCGACTGGCCGCGCTGGGCCATGGCGTCGGCGGTGTTTTCCTTGCCCGGGCGCTGGTCCCAGTCGACCAGGTTGAGGAACGATTGGCCGGTGTTCTGCCCTTGCGGCCCGCCGCCGCCGCCGCCCGCGACCGCGAACATGGCGCGGACGTTGCCCCTCTCCTGCTTGAGGAAGTAGTTTTCGACGGCGTTCTGGACCTCGAGGCTGCGGTTCAGCGTCGCGCCCGGCGGCAGGCGCCACTGGACCGCGACCACGCCTTGGTCCTCGGTGGGGAGGAAGCCGCCGGGCAGGCGGAAGAAGAGGACGCCCATGATCAGCACGATGACCGCGTAGATGCCGAGGAACCGCCACTTGCGGTCGACCACCCGGCCTACCGTGTTGCGATACTTGTCGCTCATCCGGGCAAAGCCGTCGTTGAACCAGTCCTGCGCGCGGTGGATGCGGCGGGCCACACCGGGGAAACGCCGGTCGAGGACGCTTCCCCCGCGCGGTGTGTCGTCCGGGCGGCGCAGCAGCGTGCTGGTCAGCGCCGGGCTGAGGATCAGCGCGACGAAGACGGAGAGGACCATCGCGGCGATGATCGTGACCGAGAATTGGCGGTAGATCACGCCGGTGGAGCCGCCGAAGAAGGCCATCGGCAGGAACACGGCGGAGAGGACCAAGGCGATGGCGACCAGCGCGACCTGGATCTCCTTCATCGATTCGATCGTCGCCTCCCGCGGGGTCATGCCGGGGTTCTCGTGCATCAGGCGCTCGACGTTCTCGACCACGACGATCGCATCGTCGACGAGGAGACCGATCGCCAGGACCAAGCCGAACATCGTCAGCGTATTGATCGAGAAACCGGCAAGATAGAACACCGCGAAGGTGCCGAGCAGCACTACCGGCACGGCGATCGCGGGGATCAGCGTGGCCCGCCAGGACTGCAGGAAGACGAACATGACGATGACGACGAGGACGATCGCTTCGGCCAGGGCCTTGACCACTTCCTCTACCGAAAGCTTGATGAAGGCGGTGGAATCGTTGGCATAGGCGTAGGACATCCCTTCCGGGAAGTTCCTCGACAGCTCTTCGATCTTGCTCTTGACCAGTTCCGCGGTCTTCAGCGCGTCGGCGCCCGGTGCAAGGCTGACGCCGATGCCGGCCGCGGGCATCCCGTTGAGCCGCGCGACGACATTGTAGTTCTCCGAGCCGAGTTCGACCCGGGCGACGTCCTTGAGCCGCACGGTCGAACCGTCGGGCAGGGTCTTGACCACGATCTGCTCGAACTGCTCGGGCGTCTGCATCTGGGACTGGGCGGTAACGGTGGCGTTGAGCATCTGGCGGTCGGGCGCGGGCGTGCCGCCGATCTCGCCGGCGGCAACCTCGCTGTTCTGCGACTGGATCGCCGTAATCACGTCGCTGGGCATCAGCGAAACCGCGGCGAGGCGCTGCGGGTTGAGCCAGATCCGCATCGCATGTTGGGCGCCGAACACGTTGACGTCGCCGACCCCTTCCAGCCGCGAGATCGGATCCTGGAAGTTGGAGACCATGTAATCCGCGATGTCGCGGTTGGTGCGCTTGCCGGTCGAATCGTACACCCCGACGGTCAGCAACTGGTCCGCGTTGGACTTGCTCACCCGCACGCCTTGCTGCTGGACCTGTTGGGGCAGGCGCGAGATCACGGTCTGGACTTGGTTCTGGACCTGGACCTGGGCGATGTCGGGGTCCACGCCCTTGGCGAAGACCGCGGAAACCGACACTTGCCCGCGCGAAGAGGAGGAGGAGCTGAAGTAGAGCAGGCCGTCCAACCCGGTCAGCGATTGCTCGATGATCTGGGTGACGCTGTTCTCGACCGTTTGGGCGTTCGCGCCAGGATAGCTGGCGCGAATGTTGACCTGGGCGGGGGCGATGTCCGGATACTGGGCGAGCGGCAGCGACATCACGCTGCCGATACCGGCGATCATGACGATGATCGCAAGGACCCAGGCGAAAATCGGCCGGTCGATGAAAATCCGCGACATCGGCCGCGATCAGTTCTTGGCGGCGCCCGGCTGGGCCCCGCCTTGGCCGGCGCCCTTGCCAGGCGGAGCGCCGACACGCTGCGGCGCGGCGGCGGGCACGGGCTTGATCGGGGCGCCCTGCTTGAGGTTGTTCGTGCCCTGGGTGATGACCTTGTCGCCGGGGCGCAGGCCGGCGGTGATCACCCAGTTGGTGCCGACGGTCCGATCGGCCGTCACGGTGCGCCGCTCGACCTTGTTGCCGGCGCCGACCAAATAGACGAAGGCCTCGCCGCCGATATCGCGCTGCAGGGCCTGCTGGGGCACCAGATAGGCATTGGGCTCGACCGCCTGATCGAAGGTCGCCTGGACGAACATTCCAGGCATCAGCTGGCCCTGCGGATTGGGAAACCGGGCGCGCAGAGTAACCGTGCCGGTGGCGGCATTGACCGTCACTTCGGAGAACTGGATCGAGCCCGTGAGACCGTAAGGGCTGCCGTCCTCCAGGGTCAGGCGGACCACGGCGCCGCTGGGCAGCGCGCCGCCGCCGGCCCGGGCCCGGCGCAGGGTCAGCATGTCCGCGCTCGACTGCTGGATATCGACGAAGACGGTATCGGTAGCCGAGATCACCGCCAGCGGATCGGCTTGATTGGTAGTCGCCAGCGCGCCTTCGGTGGCGAGCGAGCGGCCGATGCGTCCGCTGATCGGCGCGGGGACCGTCGAGAAGCGCAAGTTGATCTGGGCCGTGTTCAGCGCAGCCCGGGCCTGCGCGACCGCGGCGCTCGCCTGCCGCGAGGTGGCCAGCGCGTCGGTGTAGTCCTGCTGGGCAACCGCCTGGGCGGCGGCGAGGGGGCGATAGCGGTCGGCCCGGACCCGCGCGGCCTGCGCGGTGGCCGAGGCGGCGGCGAGGTTGGCCGAGGCCTGGGCCACCGCGGCGCGGTAGAGGCTGGGGTCGATCTGGTAGAGCGGCTCGCCCTGGCGGACGAAAGCGCCTTCGGTGAATAGGCGGCGCTGGATCACCCCGCTGACCTGCGGACGGACTTCGGCGGTGCGGAAGGCATTGACCCGTCCGGACAGCACGGTCTGCACCGGCACCGGCCCCGGCTGGACGATGACGAAGCCGACCTGTGGCGGTCCCGCCCGCCCCCTGCCGCCCGGGCCGCCTTTTTCCTGGCCGCCGCCCGATCCGCAGGCGGCTAGCAGAACCACGGCAAAAAGGGCGATAGGTACGCGCATGGAGGGCCGCTGACGTACCGAAAGACCGCTGGAAAACATCGCCGCGACCTTCGCTTCGCAACCATTTCTGTCAAGTATCAGTTTGTCGCATCGGCCCGGAATTCCGGCACTTTGCGCAGCAGCCGTCTTCGCTCTTGCAATATCACCGAATTGCACTGCACAATGGGCGGATGCGCATCGCCATTGTCGATGAGAGCGCGGCCCGCGCCTCGGTGATCCAGGAAGGCCTCGCCGCGCTCGACGACTGCGAGATATTCGTCGTGACCGAACGCCGCGGCCTCGTCGCGCGGATCGGCGAGATCGCTCCCGACATTGTCCTGATGGACCTCGGCAATCCCTCGCGCGACGTGCTCGAGGAATATTTTGCGGTGAGCCGAGTCCTCGACCGGCCGATCGCCATGTTCGTCGATGAGAGCGACGAGGAATCGATCGGGGCGTCGATCGATGCCGGGGTCTCGGCCTATGTCGTCGATGGGTTTGCCGCGCACCGTATCCGCCCGCTGCTTGACCTCGCGATACGGCGTTTCCACGCTTTCGCCCGGCTTCAGTCCGACCTCGCCGAGGCCAAGGGCAAGCTGGCCGAACGCGAGACGATCGACGCGGCCAAGCGCATCCTGATGGACAGTCGCGGCCTGCCCGAGCCCAAGGCCTACGCCGAGATGCGCAGCGCCGCGATGGCCCAAGGCAAACGCATCGCCGATATCGCCGAGGCCATCGTCACGGCGCATAAACTCATGGGAGGCAAGTGAATTGAGCCTGTCACTGACCATCGGCTTCGTCCCCCTGGTGGACGCCTGCCTTCCCATCCTCGCCCGCGAGCACGGTTTTGCCGAAGACGAGGGCGTGGCCATCGACCTGGTCAAGGACATGAGTTGGGCGACGGTGCTGGACCGGCTGCTCTACGGCCACAGCGACGCCGCGCACATGGTGGCCCCGCTGGCCATAGCGACGACCCTGGGACGGGGCCGGCCGGCCCAGCCGCTCTCGGTGCCGTTCGTGTTGGGGCTCAACGGCAATGCCGTCACCCTGCGCACCGACCTCGCGGCCGAGGTCGCCCCGGCGGGCCGGCTGGGTGATCCCGCAGCGGTCGGAGAAGCGCTCAAGGCGGTCGCCGAACGGCGTGCCGCAGCAGGCGAAAGGCTGCGCTTCGGCGTAGTCCACCGTTATTCCAGTCATAACTACATGCTGCGCTACTGGCTGGCCGCCTGCGGCATCAAGCCCGATCAGGACGTCGAGATCCAGACCGTGCCGCCACCGTTCTGCGCCGACGCGCTGGAAGCCGGCGAGGTCGACGGCATCTGCGTCGGCGAGCCGTGGAATTCGGTCGCGGTCGAGCGCGGCGTCGGCCAGATCGTCCTCGCCACGGCGCAGATCTGGCGGCGCGGCGTGGAAAAGGTACTGGCCCTGCGCGAGCCGGTGCTCGAGGAGAAGCGCGAGGCCGTGGTCCTCCTGATCCGCGCCCTGGTCCGCGCCGGCCGGCACTTCGTCGATCCGGCGAACTGGGACGCCAATGCGGAGATCCTGGCGCGGGCGGAATATCTCGACGGCAATCCGGCGATTATCAAGCGCGCCATCGCCGACCGCCTCCTGTTGAGTCGGGGCGGCGAAATCGTGCCCTATCCCGATTTCATGTTCCAGCACCGCGAGGCGGCGAACTTTCCCTGGGTCAGCCAGGCCGAATGGCTCTACAGCCAGATGGTTCGCTGGGACGGATTGGCCTATGATCCCGCCGATGCCGCCAAGGCTGCCCGGGTTTTCCGCCCCGACGTCTATCGCAGCGCTCTCGTCGGCACCGGCGAGCCGTTGCCGGGGGCTAGTTCGAAGGTCGAGGGCAGCCTAGGCCAGACCACGGCCGTTGGCACCCAGCAGGGTCGCATGACCTTGGAAAGCAACCGCTTTTTCGACGGCATGGTGTTCGATCCCGCGGACATCGCCGGCTATCTGGCGCGCCTCTCGCAGGCGCCGTGATTGCTGCACTGCAAAAACCGCTTTACGCTCCGCCCCGCTCGGCGTATTTCCCAGGCCAGGCAGACGGTCCGCTCAGAGTCGAGCGGGTTGCACCGGCCTGCCGATCATTGAATTGCGTGGCAACGTCGCCGCCCGAACTGGTCCCATCCAGGGCCAAGTCGAGGCGGCTTTTTTGCGTTTTGGAGCGCCAGAGTGGACAGGCGGGTGGACAGGGCAGCGTCAGCGCAGGATCAGCGAGACCGCGAGGGCTACGGCCAGCGCGGCGCTGACCAGCTGCCAGACCAGCACCGGATTGCGCTCGATCAGGGGTGCGCCGCGGCTCTGGCGGCGGCGCAGGCTGCCGCCGTTTTCCAAGGCGCGGAGCAATTCGATCACGTCGCCGAAGCGGGCCCGGCGATCGGGCTGGATCGCCGTCAGGATCGCGGCGTCGAGCCAAGAGGGCATCTCGGGCCGATGCTTCGAGGGCGGGGGCGCCTTCCCGAACTTCGGCCGCTGGAAAGCCTCCTGCTCGCCGTAGGGCCAGTGCCCGGTGAACCAGCGATAGAGCGTGACGCCGAGCGCGAACTGATCGGTCAGCGCGTCGCCGGCGTTCCCTTCGAATTGCTCGGGAGCCATGAAGCTCGGCGTGCCGGGGATCTCGTCGCCGTGAAAGTCCTCGACGCGGGGAAGGCGCGCGACGCCGAGGTCGATCAGCTTCAGCCCGCCCTCTTCGGTCAGCATGACGTTGTCGGGCTTGATATCGCGGTGGACCACTTCGAGCCTGTGCAGCGCGGCGACACCGCGGGTCAGGCGGATCGCCTGCTCCAGCGCCATGGCAAGGCTGGGCAGGGTACGTTCGAGGCGCTTGGCCATGGTCTCGCCGGCCAGGAGCGGCTGGACGCCGTAGAGCGCGGTCTGGCGGTCGGGGCGGACGGCATGGGCCGCGGCGACGAAGGGGCTCGCGACGCGGCGGGCCAGCAGGATCTCGCGGGCGAAGGCCAGGCGCATGGCGCGCTCGCTAAGCGCCTGGCGGCGGGGGAATTTCAGGACGACCGTGCTGCCGTCCTCGCCGTCGGTGCCGACCAGCAGGACGGCATAGCGGCCCTCGCTCAGCACCCGCTCGATACGGAAGCCGTCGAGGCTGTCGCCGGGCTTCGGCGGCTCGATCACTGGCAGGCCGGACAGGCCCGCCAGAATGCCGTCGTGATCGGGCTCGGGCAGGCGGACGACGTCGATCACGAGGGCGGTCGCGTTGTCGCGGCCTCCGGCATCGATCGCAGCCTGCGTCAGGGCCTCGGCCGTCGCCTCGGCGCTGGCCTGCTCGGCGAGGATCGCCGCTATCTTGGCAGCCGGGAGCGGCCCGTGGACGCCATCGGTGGTCAGGATCAGACGGTCGAGCGGAGCCAACTCGATCGTCGCGTGGTCGAGGCGCAGTTCCGGCTCGAGGCCGATCGCGCGGATCAGCACGTGGCGCAGATCTGGCTCGGGCCGAACGTGATCGGTGGTCAGCTGAGTCAGCCGCTCGCCGGCATAGCGCCAGGCCCGGCTGTCGCCGACGTGGACGAGGTGTGCGGTGCGTCCACGCAGGGCCACGGCCGTCAGGGTCGTGCCGCTGTCGGCCATCACGATGCCGCGCGCCTGGGCGTGCAGCCAACGGTTGTAGGCGGCCAGCGGCTGGCGCATGGCGCGGGCCGGGCCGAGGGTGTCGGGCACAGCGTAGAACTCGTCGATCAGCGCACGTACCGCGAGTTCGGCGGCGACACGGCCTTCCTTACCGCCGCTGACCCCGTCGGCGATACCGGCGATCACCCCGTGGCGGGCGCGCTCCAGCGCCGTGCCGAGATAAAGCCCCGCGAAGTCCTGGTTTTCCTCACGCGGACCGGTCAGGCTGGAAAAGCCCGCCGCGACCGTCAGTTCACCCGAATTCAACACCGCCGGAACCCCCTCACGTGTGTGGGCGCCGTTCCACGCATGGGTGCGCCCGCACACGTGAGGATTGGCTTCCCTTGTCCTTCGTCAAGTCCGAGAGTTGCAGCATGACCACGAGTTTCTGGAAGGCCGGCCATCGGCCGACGCTGATCGCCGCGTTCCTCTATTTCGATGTCGCCTTCATGGTCTGGGTCCTGCTCGGGCCGCTGGCGCCGATCATCGCCAAGGACCTCGGCCTCGATGCCGGGCAAAAGGGCCTGATGGTCGCCGTGCCGACCCTGGCCGGCGCGGTACTGCGCCTGGTCAACGGCCTTCTGGTCGACAGGATCGGCCCCAAGCTGACCGGCGCGATCGGCCAGGTCGTGGTCATCGCCGGGCTCGCCGCCGCTTGGTGGTTCGGGATCGACAGCTTCGCCGGCACCCTGGCGGTCGGCATTATCCTGGGCTTTGCGGGCGCGAGCTTCGCGGTCGCCTTGCCGCTTGCCAGCCGGTGGTATCCGCCCGAGCATCAGGGCAAGGCCATGGGCATCGCCGGCATGGGCAATTCGGGTACGGTCCTCGCCGCTCTGTTCGCGCCGCTGCTGGCCAAGGCCTTCGGCTGGAACAACGTGCTGGGCCTGGCGCTGATTCCGCTGGTGATCGTCTTCGCGTTCTATCTGGTCGCCGCCAAGGACAGCCCCAACCAGCCCGCGCCCAAGCCGCTCTCGGCCTATGCCGAAGTGCTCAAGGACAAGGACGCCTGGTGGTTCATGCTGTTCTACGGGGTAACCTTCGGCGGTTTCGTCGGCCTGTCGAATTCGCTCTCGATCTGGTTCACCGACAGCTTCGGCCTGACGCCGGTCAATGCCGGCTACTGCACCGCGGCCTGCGTCTTCACCGGTTCGCTGGTGCGGCCCTTCGGCGGTGCGCTGGCCGATCGGATCGGCGGAATCAAGACGCTGACGGGCGTCTATATCCTCGCCGCCGCGATCCTCGTCGCGCTCAGCTTCGGCCCGCCGAACCTGTGGGCGGCGCTCGCGCTGTTCATTCCGGTCATGGGGATCCTAGGCGTCGGCAACGGGTCGGTGTTCCAGCTCGTGCCGCAGCGCTTTTCCAAGGAGATCGGCGTGATGACCGGCTTGGTCGGCTTCGGCGGCGGGGTCGGCGGCTTCTATCTCGCCTCGTCGCTGGGCTATGCCAAGAAGCTCACGGGCAGCTCGGGGCCGGGTTTCCTGATCTTCGCGGCGCTGGCCGTGGTGGCCCTGCTTGGTCTGATCTCGGTCAAGAACCGCTGGCGGACCACCTGGGGTGCGGCGTTGCAGGGCGCGCGGATCTGATTTTCGCAGGAGGGCACGGCGGCTTCTTTCAGGGGCCGTCGTGCCTTCGGCGGGTATATTGCAATGCAAAACAATAATTTATGCTATAAAACAGGGATTAAAAAGATTTTGCGCTGCGTCGCAAAATAAGACTTTACCGCAGATGCGAATAAGGTAAGCTCCGATTCGCCGATGGAATTCCGCCCAAGGACGGGCGGCCAGAATTTCCCGGCACGACATTCACATTGCGTGGCAACGAAGCCGCCCGACCTGGTCTCTTCCCGAGGCTCGTTCGAGGCGGCTTTCTTGCGTTGTCACGTCCAGACGGGGGTTAAGCGCGATGACGATCAAGGGAATCCACTTCGACCGGCGCGGGTTCACCGCGGCACTGATGCTCAGCGTGGCGTTGGCCGGCTGCGGCAAGAGCGCCGCTCCCACGGGCGCCACGGGCGAGATCGCCAAGATCGCCGCCGAGAAGGGCATCGAGAAGCCCAACCTCAAGCTCGGCTTCATCAAGCTGACCGACATGGCCGCGCTTGCGGTCGCCAAGGAAAAGGGCTTCTTCGCCGAGGAAGGCCTCAACGTCACGCTCGAGCCGCAGGCCAACTGGAAGGTCCTGCTCGACGGCGTCGCCGGCGGCCAGCTCGACGGCGCGCACATGCTCGCCGGCCATCCGCTCGCCTCGGCCGCGGGAATCGGCTCGAAGGTCAAGATCATCACGCCCTTGTCGCTCGACATCAACGGCAAGGCGGTGACGATCTCGAACCGCGTCTACGACGCCATTGCCCCCAGCCTGCCCAAGGACGGCTCGCCGGTCTCGGCCGCGCTGCTGAAGCCAGTGGTCGCCAAGTTCAAGGCCGAGGGCAAGCCGTTCAAGATGGGCATGGTCTTCCCCGTCTCCACCCACAACTACATCCTGCGCTACTGGCTCGCCGCCGGCGGGCTTAACCCCGGCTTCTACCTGCCGGGAGATACCGCCGGGACGACCGGCGCCGAGGTCCAGCTGTCGGTCACTCCGCCCCCGCAGATGCCCGCCACGCTCGAGGCCGGGACGATCGAGGGCTTCTCTGTCGGCGAGCCGTGGAACCAGGCCTCGCTCGCCAAGAAGGTCGGCCATCCGATCATCGTCGATCCCGACATCGCCGGGCTGACCGGCGACAAGGTGTTCGGCCTGACCGAGGACTTCGCCAAGAAGAACCCCAAGACCGTCCAGGCCCTGCTGCGCGCCCTGCTCCGCGCGGCGATGTGGATCGATGCGGAGGGCGGAAAGAACCGCGCCGAGACGGTGAAGATCATCTCCAGCCCGAAATATGTCGGCGCCGACGAGAAGGTGCTGCTCGCCTCGATGACCGGCAAGTTCAGCTTCGCCGCGGGCGACACCCGCGACACGCCGGAGTTCAACCTCTTCTTCAACCAGCAGGCCTCCTATCCGTTCTACTCGGACGGCATCTGGTTCCTCACCCAGATGCGCCGCTGGGGGCAGATCGCCGAAACCAAGCCCGACCAGTGGTACCTCGACACGGTCAAGGCGGCCTACCGCCCCGACCTGTACCAGGCCGCGGCCAAGTCGCTGATCGCCGACGGCAAGGCCACGGCGGCCGACTTCCCGGAAACCGACGGCTTCCGCACCTACACCAAGTCCGCGATCGACAAGGTCGCCTTCGATCCGCGCAAGCCGGCAGCCTATGCCGCCAGCTTCGCGATCGGCCTCAAGTCCGGCCAGACCGTGACCCCGGCCGGCGTCAAGTAAGGAGCCGAGCGATGAACGCCGTTTCCGCAGTCACCACGGAGTCCCCGCGCCAGCGGGGACCTCAGGCCGACGTCACGCCAAACCTGCCTGAGGTCACCGATCAGGTCGGGGACGCGAAAAGTGCGAATGGCAAGGCTTTCATCAAGGCCCCCCAGGCCCGCGCCGTTTTCGACGCGGCCTGGCCGCCGGCCGCGGGCATCGCGGCGTTCCTCGTGCTCTGGGCCCTGCTCGCGCCGATGGTCCACACCTCGCTGGGCGCCCTTCCGGGGCCGGGTGACGTCTGGGAGGCCTTCAAGGGCCTGATGGTTGAATATTCGGCCGCCCGCGCCGAGGCCGCGGCGGCCGAGGCGGCCGGCGGGGCCTATTCGGGCCCACCGACCTTCATCGACCAGATCTTCACTTCGCTGAAGACGGTCGGCATGGGCTTCGTCCTGGCGAGCTGCATGGCCGTGCCGCTCGGCCTGGTCGCCGGAATGTCCAAGAAATTCAACGCCGCGATCAACCCGCTGGTCCAGGTCATGCGCCCGATCAGCCCGCTGGCCTGGCTGCCGATCGTCACCATGGTGGTCTCGGCCTCGATCAGCAGCGACGATCCGGCCCTGCCCAAGAGCTTCGTCATAAGTGCGATCGTGGTGATGATGTGCTCGATGTGGCCGACGCTGATCAACACCGCGGTCGGCACCGCCTCGATCGACAAGGACCTGCTCAACGTCGCCCGGGTGCTGCGGCTGTCCTGGCTGCAGCGGCTGACCAAGGTCGTCCTGCCGAGTTCGCTGCCCTATATCTTCACCGGCATGCGCCTGTCGCTCGGCGTGGGCTGGATGGTGCTGATCGCCGCCGAGATGCTCGCCCAGAACCCCGGTCTCGGCAAGTTCGTCTGGGACGAGTTCCAGAACGGCAACCAGACCTCGCTCGCCCGGATCATGGTCGCCGTCGTGGTGATCGGCCTGATCGGCGTCGGGCTCGACCGGATCATGATGGCCCTCCAGGCCTTCGTCAGCCGCAACCGCACCGTCTGAGGAGCGCGCAATGGCCGATCCCATCCTTTCGCTGAACAATGTCACCAAGCGCTATACCGCCAAGACCGGCGGCGTCACCGAGGTCCTGGCCGGCATCGACCTGGAGGTGCGCGAGGGCGAGTTCATCGCCATCCTGGGCTTCTCGGGCGCCGGCAAGACCACGCTGATTTCGGCCATCGCCGGGCTGATCGAGCCCGACGCGGGCGAGATCCTGCTGCGCGGCAAGATGGTGGACGGTCCGGGGCGCGACAGGGGCCTGGTCTTCCAGTCCTACTCGCTGCTGCCGTGGCTCAGCGTCGAGGACAACGTCGCCCTGGCGGTCGATGCGGTCCACAAGGACAAGTCCGCGGCGGAACGTGCGGCGCTGGTGAAGCAGAAGGTCGAACTCGTCGGCCTCGGTCATGCGATGGACCGCAAGCCCGCCCAACTCTCGGGCGGCATGCGCCAGCGCGTCGCGGTCGCCCGGGCCTTGGCGATGGAGCCCGAGATCCTGCTGCTCGACGAGCCGCTTTCGGCGCTCGATGCCCTGACCCGCGCCAAGCTTCAGGACGAGATCGAGCGCATCCGCGCCCAGGAAGGCCGCACGATCATCCTCGTCACCAACGACGTCGACGAAGCCCTGCTGCTGGCCGACCGCGTCGCCGTGCTGACCCCGGCGCCCGCCGCGCGCATCGGCCGGATCTTCGACGTCGCCCTGCCGCGCCCGCGCGACCGCGAGGCGGTGAACGACAGCGCCGAGTTCCAGGGCCTGCGCAGCCAGATCGTCGGCTACCTTGCCGGCCTGGTGGGAGAAGCCAAGACCGACACCTCGGCCAGCCTGCCCAACCTGGCCCCGGTGGATTTCGCGCCCCCGCCCAAGGCCTACCGCGATGCGGCCAGGGGCGGGACCGAGCGGCGCTATCTCGAGTTCTTCAAGCTCCATAAGGTCTACCCCACGCCCAAGGGTCCGCTGACCGTGGTCGAGGACTTCAACCTGCTGATGGACAAGGGCGAGTTCATCTCGCTGATCGGCCACTCGGGCTGCGGCAAGTCGACCGTGCTGACCATGGCCGCTGGGCTCAACGCGATCTCCAGGGGCTCGATCGTACTCGACAATCGCGAGATCGATATCGCCGGGCCCGACAAGGCCGTGGTTTTCCAGGCACCGAGCCTGATGCCCTGGCTCAGCGCGCGGCAGAACGTCGCCCTCGGGGTGGAACGGGTCTATCCCCATGCGACCCGGGCCGAACGGCGCGAGATCATCGATTACTACCTCGACCGCGTTGGCCTCGGCGATGCCAAGGAAAAGCTCGCCGCAGAAATGTCGAACGGCATGCGCCAGCGCGTCGGCATCGCCCGCGCCTTCGCCCTCTCACCGCGTCTGCTGCTCCTCGATGAGCCCTTCGGAATGCTGGACAGCCTGACGCGATGGGATCTGCAGGACGTCCTGGTCGAGGTCTGGAACCGCACCAAGGTCACCGCGGTCATGGTCACCCACGACGTCGACGAGGCGATCCTGCTGGCCGACCGCGTGGTGATGATGACCAACGGGCCACGCGCCACGATCGGCAAGGTGCTCAAGATCGACCTGCCGCGCCCGCGCGACCGCAAGGCGCTGCTCCAGCACCCCGATTTCTACGCCTACCGCCAGGAGGTGCTGCATTTCCTGGCCGAATATGATCACGGCCCGGCGGCGGAGGCGGCCTGAGCCCGAGAACACACGGAGAGGATGCCTGTCAGGCAAGGGATCAAGACAGGAGGGAAATACCATGAAGTCCAAGTTTCTGCTCACGGCGACCGCGTTCGCGGCGCCGATCGCTTTGGTTCAACCTGCTTTCGCGGCGCCCAAAGCCGCGCCGAAGTTCGGCGATCCGGTGGCGGTGAGTCCGGATGTCACGATCGATCCGATCGTCGATGCCCGCTTGCGCTGGGAAAACGTCGAGCAGCCGACCACCGAGGCCGACGCCGTCACGCTGCGCGTCCGCGCCGGGGCCGAGATCAAGCACAAGCCGTCTAACCTGTCTTTCCTGGTCGAGTCCGAGGCGACGCTGGGGCTCAGCAACGGCTACAATGCCTATCCAGGCAACCTCGGGCTGACCAATCCGCCGGCCAGCCAGCTGCGCCCTGCCTATTCCGTGGTCGCGGACCCCGAGAACATCGAACTCAACCGGCTCCAGCTGCAATACAAGGACAAGCACGTCACGCTGACCCTTGGCCGGCAGCGGATCAATCATGACGACCAGCGCTGGGTCGGCGCGGTCGGCTGGCGGCAAAACGAGCAGACCTTCGACGCGGTACGGGGTGAAGGCAAGATCGGCCCCGTCGCGCTCGACGTGACCTATGCAATCAGCCAGCGGACGATCTTCGGCGGCGACGCCGGTCAGCGCACGGCCTACGACGGCGATTTCTTCCTGTTGGGTGCGAGCGCGAAGTTGGGCCCGATCCAGCTCAAGGCGATCTCCTACCTGCTCGACTACGACCTCAAGGAGAATACGGCACCGACGCCGCTCGCGCTCCAGAAGCAGCTCGCGGACTCGCAAACCTACGGCCTGCGCGCCAATGCGAATTTCAAGCTGTCGCCCAAGGTCGGCCTCGGCCTCTTCGCCTCCTATGCCCGCCAATCGGCCTGGGCCGACAACACGCTGGACTTCGCGGCCGACTATATCGCGGGCGAAGGCAACCTCAGCTATGCCGGCTTTACCCTGACGGGCGGCTGGGAAAAGCTCGGCTCCGATGCGGTCGTCGGCGGGCGCCGGGCGGTCCAGACGCCTATGGCCACGCTGCACAAGTTCAACGGTTGGGCCGACCTGTTCCTGGTCACCCCAGACAACGGTCTGCAGGACGCCTATGTCGGGCTCGCCTACAAGTTCCCCAAGGGCAAGGGCCTGCCGGGCATGACCGCTCAGGTAACCTGGCACCAGTTCGACAGCGACTTCGGCGATCTCGAATACGGCCACGAATGGAACGCACAGCTCGGCTTCAAGGTCGGGCCGGTCGGCATGCTGGCGAAATACGCGCAGTTCTATTCGGCCAACCCGACCTTCGCCGATACGCGCAAGATCTGGTTGCAGGCGGAATACGCGTTCTAGTTCCTCCCCGAACCGGGAAGAGGACCATCCGCAGGATGGTGGAGCGGCACTGCCGGACTGTCTGAATCTTGTCAGGTTCGACAATGCCGCGCGTGCCGCTCCATCAGCTTCGCTGGCCCCCTCCCCATGCTCGAGGGGAGGAACTTGCTGCACTGCAAAAAACCACCTTGTTCTCCATTCCGGGAATCGCTAGAACGAACTCAAGCGGAATCAGCGTCGTCCAACGTCGGACGGATCAACGCCGATCCCCTTCACACTGACATTGCGTGGCAACGGAGCCGCCCGGTCTGGTCCCCAAGAGGATCGGTTCGAGGCGGCTTTTTCGCGTGCGCTTTCGACGGAGATGCCAAGTGAACGCGCCTACCTCTTTCGACCAGACAGCCAAGGCCACGACGGCGGAACGCCTCGTCGTCATCGGCAACGGCATGGCCGGGTGCCGCGCGGTGGAGGAGATCCTCGCCCGCGACCCCGCGCGCTATGCGATCACCATCTTCGGCGCCGAACCGCGGGTGAACTACAACCGCATCATGCTCTCGCCGGTCCTCGCAGGCGAGAAGGCCTTCGAAGAGATCGTGATCAACACGGCCGAATGGTACGAAGAAAACCGGATCGCGTTGGTCTCAGGCGATCCCGTCGTGAAGATCGACCGCGAGATGCGGACCGTTGTCGCCAAGTCGGGCCGGGTCGAGCCTTATGACCGGCTGCTGATCGCCACGGGCTCCGATCCCTTCATCATCCCGGTTCCCGGCAGCCGCCTGCCCGGCGTGGTGACCTTCCGCGACCTCGACGACGTCGACAAGATGCTCGCCGCCGCGGAGCAGGGCGGATCGGCCGTCGTCATCGGCGGCGGGCTGCTCGGCCTCGAGGCCGCCCACGGCCTGGCCTTGCGCGGCATGACGGTCACGGTCATCCACCTCATGCCTACCCTGATGGAGCGCCAGCTCGACGAGGCGGCGGGCTACCTGCTCAAGACCGAGCTCGAGCGTCGCGGCCAGACCATCCTGACCGGCGCCGACACCCAGGAGATCGTCGAGAAGGACGGACGGGTTGCCGCGGTAAAGCTCAAGGACGGGCGCGAGATCCCGGCCGACATCGTCGTCATGGCGGTCGGCATCCGTCCGGCCACGGCGCTGGCCAAGGAGGCCGGGCTCGATGTCGAGCGCGGCATCCTGGTGGACGACCACATGGTTACTTCGGATCCCGCGGTGCTGGCCGTTGGCGAGTGCGTCCAGCACCGCGGGACCTGCTACGGCCTGGTCGCGCCGCTGTGGGACATGTGCCGCGCCCTTGCCGACCACGCGACGGACAGCGGGCCTGACGGTTCTGGCGGCTACGAAGGCAGCGTGACTTCGACCAAGCTCAAGGTCTCGGGGATCGACGTGTTCTCGGCCGGCGACTTCTCGGGCGACGACGGCCCGGATGGGGAGGCCGCCGAGGACATCGTCATGCGCGACGCCTCGCGCGGGGTCTACAAGCGCGTCGTGGTGCGCGGCGACAAGCTGGTCGGCGCGGTGCTCTACGGCGACACCGCCGACGGCAACTGGTATTTCGACCTGCTCAAGAAGGGCGAGGACATCTCCGAGATCCGCGACGCGCTGATCTTCGGCCAGGCCTTCGCTTCCGGGGGAGGCGCCCTTGCGGACCCTAATGCCGCCGTTGCCGCCCTCTCGGACGATGCCGAGATCTGTGGCTGCAACGGCGTTTCCAAGGGCAAGGTCGTCGGCTGCATCCTCGGCGGGGCGCACAGCCTCGACGCCGTCCGCTCGGCCTGCAAGGCTTCGGCGAGCTGCGGCTCGTGCACCGGACTGGTCGAGAGCCTGCTCTCGCTGACGCTGGGCGGCGAGATCGAGAGCGGCCCGAAGACGGTCTGCAAGTGCACCTCCTTCAGCCACGACGATGTGCGCCGCCTGATCCTGGAGAAAGAGCTCAAGGCGATCCCGCAGGTCATGCAGGAACTCCACTGGACCACGCCCGACGGCTGCTCGTCGTGCCGCCCCGCGCTGAACTATTATCTGCTTTGCGCCTGGCCGGGCGAATACGAAGACGACCAGAAGAGCCGTTTCGTCAACGAGAGGATGCATGCCAACATCCAGAAGGACGGCACCTATTCCGTGGTTCCGCGGATGTGGGGCGGGCTGACCAATCCGCGCGAGTTGCGGGCGATCGCCGACGTGGTCGAGAAGTACAATGCGCCCATGGTCAAGGTGACCGGCGGCCAGCGGCTCGACATCTTCGGAATCAAGAAGGAGGACCTGCCCGCGGTCTGGGCCGACCTCAACGCCGCGGGGATGGTCTCGGGCCATGCCTACGGCAAGTCGCTCCGCACGGTGAAGACCTGCGTCGGCTCCGAATGGTGCCGCTTCGGCACCCAGGATTCGACCGGGCTCGGCGTCAAGCTCGAACAGATGACCTGGGGCTCGTGGATGCCGCACAAGTTCAAGATCGCGGTCTCGGGATGCCCGCGGAACTGCGCGGAGGCGACGATCAAGGACTTCGGCGTGGTCTGCGTCGATTCCGGCTACGAACTGCACGTCGGCGGCAACGGCGGCATCCACGTCCGCGCCACCGACCTCCTCACCAAGGTCGCCACCGAGGAAGAGGCGATGGACGTCTGCGCCGCCTTCGTCCAGCTCTACCGCGAGCAGGCGCACTATCTCGAGCGCACCGCGCCGTGGATCGAGCGCGTCGGGCTGGAGCATGTCAAGCAGGGGCTGTTCGCCGATCCGGACTCGGTCCGCAAGCTGGCGGCCCGGTTCCGCTACTCGCAGCAGTTCATGCAGGACGATCCCTGGGCCAAGCGCGCCGCGGGCGAGGACGCCGAACTGCACCAGCACCTCGCCGAGGTGCGCCCCCTGGTTTTGGAGAACGCATAATGATCGGCGATTGGCTCGACATCGGTCCGACCGACCAGATCGCCCCCGGCAACGCCCGCACCCTCCCGGTGCGCGGCGGGGAAGAGATCGCGGTGTTCCACACGCTGGACAACCAGTTCTACGCGCTGGTCAACAAGTGCCCGCACAAGCATGGGCCGCTCAGCCAGGGCATCGTCCACGGTCATGTCGTGACCTGTCCCCTGCATTCGTGGAACATTTCGCTCAAGACCGGCAAGGCGCTGGGCGACGACGAAGGCTGCGTGCCGACGATCCCGCTGCGGGTGGATGCCGGGCGGCTGTACCTGCTGCGCGAAGCGGTGGTGGCCCCGCGGAAGGTCGAGGCGTGAAGGGGAGGGGCTGCTGATGCGCACGATCCGCACGACCTGCGCCTATTGCGGCGTCGGCTGCGGGGTCAGCGCGACGGTCTCGGGCGAGCGGACCGTGACCATCGCCGGCGACACGGCGCACCCCGCCAATGCCGGCAAGCTCTGCTCCAAGGGCACGCACCTGGGCGAGACGGTCGGGCTCGAGGGGCGGCTGCTCTATCCGGAGATCGCCGGCAAGCGCGTGTCGTGGGACAAGGCGATCGGCCAGGTGGCCCGGCGCTTCGCCGAGACGATCAAGCAGCATGGGCCCGACAGCGTCGCCTTCTACGTCTCGGGCCAGTTGCTCACCGAGGACTACTACGTCGCCAACAAGCTGATGAAGGGCTTCATCGGCAGCGGCAACATCGACACCAATTCGCGCCTGTGCATGTCGAGCGCGGTGGCCGGCCACATCCGCGCCTTCGGCGAGGACGTGGTTCCCGCGACCTACGAGGACCTCGACGAGGCCGACCTGATCGTCCTGGTCGGATCGAACACCGCCTGGTGCCACCCGATCGTCTACCAGCGGATCATGGCGGCCCGCGAGCAACGCGGCACCAAGCTGGTGGTCATCGACCCGCGTCGCACCGAGACCTGCGAGGCTGCCGATCTCCACCTGCCGCTCCGCCCCGGCAGCGACGTCGCGCTGATGAATGGGCTGCTGGCCCACTGCGCCGCCGAGGGCGTGCTCGACGAGAACTTCCTCGCCAACCACGTCAATGCCCCCGAAGACTTCTGGGAGGTGCTGACCGCCAACCAGAATGGGGGGGGCAGCGACCTGTGGTCCACCGCGGCGGCCTGCGATCTGCCGGCGGCCGACCTGCTCGCCTTCTACGAGCTCTTCGCCGCGACCCCGCGCACGGTCACCCTGTTCAGCCAGGGGATCAATCAATCGGTCCGCGGTACCGACCAGGTCAACGCAATCCTCAACGTCCACCTCGCCACGGGCCGCATCGGCAAGCCCGGGGCGGCGCCCTTCTCGATCACCGGCCAGCCCAATGCGATGGGGGGGCGCGAGGTCGGGGGCCTGGCGACGACGCTTGCCGCCCACATGGATTTCGCGCCTGAGAACGTCGAGACGGTCCGCCGCTTCTGGGCCGCCCCGCGCATGGCGACCAAGCCGGGACTCAAGGCCGTCGATCTGTTCCGCCAGATGCGCGAAGGGCGGATCAAGGCGCTGTGGATCATGGCGACCAACCCCGCGGTCTCGCTGCCCGATGCCGGCCTAGTGCGCGAGGCGCTTGAGGTCTGTCCCTTCGTCGTCGTCTCCGACTGCATCGCCGATACCGACACCGCCCGTTTCGCCCAGGTCAAGCTGCCCGCGGCGGGCTGGGGCGAGAAGGACGGCACGGTCACCAATTCCGACCGCACGATCAGCCGGCAGCGAGCCTTGTTCCCGTGCCCGGCCGAGGTGAAGCCCGATTGGTGGATCGTGGCCCAGGTCGCCCAGGCGATGGGGTGGGTCGGGGAGTTCGCCTATGACTGCCCGGCCGACATCTACCGCGAGCACGCTCGGCTATCGACCTACCGGAACGGCGGCTCGCGGCTGTTCGACTTGGGCGGCCATGCCGCAATGTCAAACCCTGCTTATGAAGCGCTCGAACCCTTCCGTTGGGGCGGCCTGACCTTCGCCGATCATCCCTTCTCGACTCCCGACGGCAAGGCGCGGCTGGTCACCACGGTGCAGATGGAGCGCGATCCGCCGTTGGAGCGCTGGCCGCTGACGCTCAACACCGGGCGCTACCGCGACCAGTGGCATACGATGACCCGTACCGGCCTCAGCCCGCGTCTGTCGCAGCACCGCCGCGAGCCGCTGGTCGAGATTCATCCGGCCGACGCGGCCGCCGCCGACATCGCCCAGGGCGACCTCGTCCGGGTTTCCAGCCCTCAGGGCGATTCCGTGTTCCGCGCCGAGCTCAGCGAGGGCCAGCGCCGCGGCGACATCTTCACGCCGATCCACTGGACCGACCGCCAGTCGACCGGCGGGCGCACCGGGCTCTTGCCGCGGCCCTTGGTCGATCCGGTGTCGGGCCAGCCGGGCTTCAAGAACAACCCGGCGCGGATCGAGAAGCTGGTGCCCGAATGGCGCGGCTTCCTCGTCGCGCGCGAGGTGCCCGACGCGGTGCCCGCCGCCTATGCCACCAAGGTCCGCGTCGCGGGCGGCTGGCTGGTCGAGTTCGCCGGGGACGGCGACACTGACGTCCTGGCCAAGGCGGTCCTCCCCAAGGGCGAGCGGGTCGAAATTCTCGACGCGGCGCGCGGCGGCCTCAGAATCGGGGTGCTCAACCAGGGCCGGGTCGATGCCGTGCTCTACCTCACCCGCTCGGGCCGCCTCCCGGACCGCGACTGGCTGATCTCGCAGCTTGCCGCGGCCAGCCTGGCCAGCTCGATGGAGCTGCTCGCCGGCCGCCCGGCCACGCCCGCGCCCGACCGCGGCCCGATCGTCTGCGTCTGCTTCGACGTGGGCATGAAGACCATCGTCGAGGCCATCGGCAGCCAGGCCCTCACGACTGTCGAGGCAGTCGGCGCCGCGCTGTCCGCCGGCACCAACTGCGGCTCGTGCCGCCCCGCGATCCAGCGCCTGATCGGCGAAGCCAGGGAGACCGCCCATGTCGAACCCGTCGAAGCCTGAAGGAGACTTCCCGCCCGGCACGGTTTGGCTGGTCGGCGGCGGTCCGGGCGACCCGGAACTGCTCACCCGCAAGGCCGAGCGGCTGATCGGCCAGGCGACCGTGCTGTTCTACGATGCCTTGGTGGGCGAGGGCGTGCTCGAGCTTGCCGCTCCGGGCACGCGGCTGGTCCATGTCGGCAAGCGCTCGGGCCGTCACTCGAAGGACCAGAGGACCATCGACGCACTGATCGTCGAGGCGGCCCTGGCCGGCGAACGGGTAGTACGGCTCAAGGGGGGCGACCCAGCGATCTTCGGCCGGGCGACCGAGGAATTGGAGGCTTGCCGCGCGGCGGGCGTGCCAGTGGCGATCTGTCCCGGCGTCACCGCCGCCAGCGCCGCAGCAGCAGGCCTCGGCGCCTCGCTCACCCTGCGCGGCCTCGCCCGCAAGCTGACTTTCGTTACGGCCCATGCCCGGGCGGGGGAGCAGCTCGATCTCGATTGGGACAAGCTCGCGGATCCCGAGGCGACCCTGGCGGTCTACATGGGCAAGGCGGCCGCGGCAGAGGTCTCGGCGAGGCTGGTTGCCGCGGGCTTGCCGGGAAGCACCCCGGTGGCCCTGGTCGAGAACGCCAGTCGTCCCGACCAGCGGATGATGACCACCCGCCTCGATCTGCTCGGCCTCGCGGCCAAGGCTGCCCTCGGGGAGGGCCCGGCGCTGCTGTTGATCGGACAGGCGGTGGGGGCCGTTTCCCCCTTCGCTTCGGAGGAGGGTTCAAGGGTCGCGGCGATTCGCCGCGCATAGCTCGCGTAGCGAATTTGGCGCGGTTCTCCGCCACCCCCGCCGCCTCCCTCCGAAGAAGCGCTCGACGCCTTCACCTCGCCGACATTCTCCAACGCTTCGTCGCCACCCTATTGTCTATCTATTTGGTGGACATATATTCAACCTGTTCGGACAGGCCGATTCGGCGTGCCCTCAGGAGTCGTCCCGATGTCCACCCGCGCTCAAGGCCGCAAGACCAGCGAACCGCTGATCCTGACCGTGCCGGGCCTGGGAAACAGCGGGCCGGATCACTGGCAGACCCGTTGGGAACAGGATCGCACCGATTGCCGCCGGGTCGAGCTCGGCATGTGGGATCGCCCGCATCGTAACACCTGGGTCAACCACCTCAACCTCGCGATCCACCGCGCCGATCGGCCGGTCGTGCTGGCCGCGCACAGCCTGGGTTGCCTCGCGGTGGCTTGGTGGGCGCGCTACGAACAGCCTGCAGCGGATCATCCGGTGATCGGCGCGCTGCTGGTCGCGCCGCCCGAGGTCGATTTCTTTCCGCTCGACGAACGGCTGAGCCAGTTCTCGCCGACCCCGGCAGAACCCCTGCCGTTCCGCTCGATCCTCGTCGCCAGTCGCAACGATCCCTACATGGGCATCCACGCTGCTCGTCGGCTCGCCCACACCTGGGGCAGCGCCTTCGCCGATGCCGGCGATGTGGGCCACATCAATGCCGAGTCGAAGCTCGGCGACTGGGCATTCGGGCAGTTCCTGCTCCGACGGCTCCTTTCTTCTCGCAACGACGCCGCGGAGCCTGAACGGCAAGGCGGCGTTGCCTCCTCAGGCGAAGCCGACCGTCTCGCGCATGGGCGGGGGCTTCGCCTGTAGGACGAGGAACCAGCCTACCCAGCCCGTTATCTAACGGATAGCCAGGCTTTAGGGCGGCAAAGATGAATTTGAATGTCTACCAGTTTAATTGAGTATACAGCGTTGGACACCACGAGGGAGACAACGAATGATCAAGCGCCGCATTTTCCTGGCTGTCGCCACGGCAGCCGGCCTTGCCGCGACGCTGGGGGCGTGCTCGGGCGGTGGCAAGGGTGGCGATTCGGTCGAGCTGACCAATGTCTCCTATGATCCGACTCGCGAGCTCTATCAGCAGATCAACCCGGCCTTCGCCAAGTTCTGGCAGGACAAGACCGGCAAGACCGTCACCTTCAAGATGAGCCATGGCGGCTCGGGCAAGCAGAGCCGTGCGATCATCGACGGACTCGAAGCCGACGTCGCGACGCTCGGCCTGGCCTACGACATCGACTCGATCGCCGCGCGCGGCAAGCTGTTGCCCGCCGACTGGCAGAAGGCGCTGCCGGACAACTCGTCGCCCTATACCTCGACGATCGTCTTCCTGGTCCGCCAGGGCAATCCCAAGGGGATCAAGGACTGGGGCGACCTCGTGAAGCCGGGCGTCCAGGTGATCACCCCGAATCCCAAGACCAGCGGCGGCGCGCGCTGGAACTTCCTCGCCGCCTGGGCCTACGGCAAGAAGGCCGGCGGCGGCAGCGACGACGCGGCGCGGGCCTACGTCACCAAGCTCTTCGCCCAGGTTCCGGTGCTCGACAGCGGCGCCCGCGGCTCGACCACCACCTTCGTCGAGCGCGGCATCGGCGACGTCCTGCTCTCGTGGGAGAACGAGGCGCACCTGGCCGAGGCCAGCCTGGGCAAGGGCAAGTTCCAGATCGTCTTCCCGTCGATCTCGATCCTGGCGGAGCCGCCGGTGGCCGTCGTCACCGAGAACGCGAAGAAGCACGGCACCGAAGCGGTGGCCAAGGCCTACCTCGACTTCCTCTACACGCCCCAGGCGCAGGAACTGATCGCCAAGAACTTCTACCGCCCGCGCAATGCGGAGATCGCGGCGAAGTACGGCGCCCAGTTCCCGAACCTCGAGCTCGTCACGATCGACAAGGATTTCGGCGGCTGGGGCAAGGCGCAGAAGACCTTCTTCGACGACGGCGGCGTGTTCGACCAGGTCACGACCAAGAAGTAACCCCCTTTCACCCTATCGAGCAGGCCACTGCAGATGTCGTATTCACCCTCCAGCGCCGTCCCGCGCGCCCGCCGATCCTGGCGCCAGCCTTCGGTCCTGCCGGGCTTCGGCCTGACCTTCGGGATCACGCTGGCCTGGCTCACGCTGATCGTGCTGATCCCGCTGGGAACCATCTTCCTCCGCTCGGCCGGCCTTGGCTGGCACGAATTCGTCGCCGTCGGCTTCAGCGACCGCGCGCTCGCCGCCTACCGGTTGAGCTTCGGCACGGCCGCCGCCGCGGGCCTCGTCAACGCGGTGTTCGGCCTGCTCGTCGCCTGGGTCCTGGTGCGCTATGCCTTCCCCGGCAAGCGCGTGGTCTCGGCCCTGGTCGACCTGCCCTTCGCCCTGCCGACCGCCGTTGCCGGCATCGCGCTCACCGCGCTCTATGCCCCGTCGGGGTGGGTCGGCCGGTTCCTCGATCCGCTGGGGATCAAGGTCGCCTTCACGTCGCTCGGGATCACCATCGCCCTGGTCTTCATCGGCCTGCCCTTCGTCGTCCGCTCGGTCGAACCGGTGCTCGCCGACCTCGGCAAGGACGTGGAGGAAGCCGCCGCCACGCTCGGCGCGAACCGCTGGCAGACCTTCACCTCGGTGATCTTCCCGGCGATCTTCCCCGCGCTGCTGACCGGCTTCGCGCTCTCCTTCGCGCGCGGCGTGGGGGAATACGGCTCGGTGATCTTCATCTCGGGCAACATGCCCGGCAAGACCGAGATCGCCCCGCTGCTGATCGTCACCCAGCTCGAGCAGTATGCCTATGCCGGGGCCACCGCGATCGCCACGGTGATGATGCTGGCCAGCTTCGCCGTCCTGCTGCTGATCAACTGGATCCAGGCGGCCCAGCGCAAGAGGGCCGGCGCATGAGCGCGGCGGTCTCCCTGGCCGTCGAGCCCGCACTGGCCGCTGAAGCGCCGACCAAGGTGTCGCTGCGCCGCAAGCTCCAGCTGCGCCGCAACGCTGCGCGCGCCACGGGCGAGAGCCGGCTGGCCCAGACCCTGCTGACCGCCGCGGCGCTGGCCTTCCTCGGCTTCTTCGTCCTGCTGCCGCTGATCGCGGTGTTCAGCGAGGCGCTGGAGCAGGGCTTCGGCATGTTCCTGAGCGCGATCAAGAGCTCGGACGCGCTCGCCGCGATTCGGCTCACCCTGCTGATCGCCGCGATCTCGGTGCCGCTCAACATGGTCTTCGGCGTCGCCGCCTCCTGGGCGATCACCAAGTTCCGCTTCCCGGGCAAGAGCCTGCTGATCACGCTGATCGACCTGCCGTTCTCGGTCTCGCCGGTGGTTTCGGGCCTGATCTTCGTCCTGCTGTTCGGCGCCCACGGCTATTTCGGCGAGTGGCTCCAGGCCCACGACGTGAAGATCATCTTCGCGGTGCCCGGCATCGTGCTCGCCACGGTCTTCATCACCTTCCCCTTCGTCGCGCGCGAGCTGATCCCGCTGATGATGGAGCAGGGCAAGGACGACGAGGAAGCCGCCTTGTCGCTCGGCGCCAACGGCTGGCAGACCTTCTGGCACGTCACCCTGCCGAACATCCGCTGGGGCCTGCTCTACGGCGTGCTGCTGTGCAATGCGCGGGCCATGGGCGAGTTCGGCGCGGTCTCGGTGGTCTCGGGCCATATCCGCGGCCTGACCAACACCATGCCGCTGCATGTCGAGATTCTCTACAACGAATACGATTTCGTCGGAGCCTTCGCCGTGGCCTCGCTGCTGGCGCTCCTCGCTCTGGTGACGCTGGTCGCCAAGAGCGTGCTGGAATGGCGCTACGATCTTCACCCGGGAGCAAAGCATTGATCCGCCTTCATGGCATAACCAAGCGCTTCGGCGACTACGCGGCGCTGCACGGCGTCGATCTGCACATCGTGCCGGGCGAATTCATCGCCCTGCTCGGGCCATCGGGTTCGGGCAAGACCACCCTGCTGCGGATCATTGCCGGCCTGGAGTTTCAAGACTCCGGCCAGGTGCTGATCCAGGACCAGGACGTCTCCGACCAGCCCGTCGCCCAGCGCGGCGTCGGCTTCGTGTTCCAGCACTATGCGCTGTTCCGCCACATGTCGGTGGCCGAGAACGTCGCCTTCGGCCTCAACGTGCGCAAGCGGCGCGACCGGCCGGCCAAGGCGGCGATCAAGGCCCGCGCCGAGGAACTGCTGCGCCTGGTCCAGCTCGAAGGTCTCGGCGACCGGCTGCCGGCGCAGCTCTCGGGCGGCCAGCGCCAACGTGTGGCCCTGGCCCGCGCCCTGGCGATCGAGCCAAAGCTGTTGCTGCTCGACGAGCCCTTCGGCGCGCTCGACGCCAAGGTCCGCAAGGACCTGCGCCGCTGGCTGCGCGACCTGCACAAGCAGATGGGCCTGACCTCGATCTTCGTGACCCACGATCAGGAGGAAGCCCTCGAACTGGCCGATCGCGTCGTGGTCATGGACCACGGCAAGATCGAGCAGGTCGGAACCCCCGAGGAGGTCTACATGCGCCCGGCGACGCCCTTCGTCGCCAGCTTCGTGGGCGAGAACAACACGCTGGCCGGCGGCATTCACGTGCGCCCGCACGACCTCGAGATCGTCGCGGATGCCAGCGATGAGCGAGGCGAGGCGGTCCTGGTCGACAACGTCTTCCGCAAGGGCGGCGTCTGGCGGATCGAGGGCACGCTCGGCACCGACAAGAGCCAGGTGATCGAACTCGACCTCGACGCCGCCGCCCCGCCGCCGCCGCTCGGCCAGACCATTCGCGTGGCCCCCCGCCGTGCGACCACCTTCCCCAGCAATGGAGCCTGACCATGGTTCAGCACTCTGACCATCCCAATCCGGACGCTGTGCGTCTCCTCGAAGAGAGCATTTCCAGCGTCCGCGAGGCCCTGACCGGCCTCAAGTTCGGCAACGTGTCCCTCACGGTCCACGAAGGCCGCGTCGTCCAGATCGACGTGACGGAGAAGAAGCGGCTCAAGCCGAACTGATCCATCGCCAAGCCACCCGTTTCCCTTCGCTCGAAGGGCCCAGTTTTCCCTCAAATCGTTCGTCAACAAACCCAAGTTCACTACCGCCAACCGGACCGCCGGAGGCATCTGTGACCCTAGCTCGAAGGATTACCGATGATCTCCAGATCCGCTCTCTTGGCGGGCGCCGCCGGCGCCGCGCTTTTCGCCTTTCCCGCCTTCGCGGCCGATGATGCCGCTGCCGCTGCCGCCGACGCTCCTGCTGCCGATAGCTCCGCCGATGCCGGCGAAATCACCGTCACCGCCCGCCGCCGCGAAGAAAGCGTGCAGGAAGTGCCGGTGGCCTTGTCCGTCGTCTCGGGCGAGACGATCGACCGGCAGGGCACCTACAACATCCAGCGCCTGACCCAGCTGCAGCCCACCGTGCAGTTCTATTCGCAGAATCCGCGCAACACCTTCATCAACATCCGCGGCATCGGCGCGCCGTTCGGCCTGACCAACGACGGGTTCGAGCAGGGCGTCGGCATCTACATCGACGACGTCTATTACCACCGCCTCGCCTCGGCGACGCTGGACTTCGTCGACGTGGAATCGATCGTAACGCTGCGCGGCCCGCAGGGCACGCTCTACGGCAAGAACACCACGGCCGGCGCGATCAACATCACCACGCGCGCGCCGAGCTTCGATCTCGAAGCCAAGGCGGAAGTCTCGTTCGGCAACTACGGCTTCAAGCAAGGCAAGGCCTCCATCTCCGGCCCGCTGTCCGACAACCTGGCCGCCCGCGTCAGCGCCACGACCACCCACCGCCGCGGCACGGTGTTCAACACCACGACCAACCAGTGGATCCAGTCGCAGGACAACTTCGGCCTGCGCGGCGCACTGCTATGGAAGCCCAGCGACAGCCTGGCCTTCACGCTCACCGGTGACATCAACGTTCAGAACCCGATCTGCTGCGCCTATTCGTTCGGTCTCTACGGCCCGACCCAGCGTGCGGCTGCGCGCCAGTATCCGGCGCTGGTCCTTGCGCAGCAGGCTCAGTACCCTGGCGTTCTGCCCGCCAACGCCAGTCCCTATGCGCGGACCACCGATACGGACGCGGCACTAGCCGCCCGCAACGAGCATGGCGGCCTGTCGCTGCGCGGCGTGTGGGACATCGACGACAACAACACGCTGACCTCGATCACCGCCTGGCGTTATTGGGACTGGGGCCCGGCCAACGACCGCGACTACACCATCTATCCGGTCTATACGAAGGTGAACAACCCGACGAAGCAGAACCAGTGGACTCAGGAGTTCCGCTTCAATCACAAGGGCAACGGCTACGACTTCGTCGTCGGCCTGTTCGGCTTCCACCAGAAGATCCGCACCAGCGGAATCCAGCAGACCGGCCGCGCGGCCAGCAAGTGGCTGCTCAATCCCACCAGCGCGCTGTCGAACAACCCGGCGGTCATGGACAACGTGGTCGCGATCAACGACATCCGCCTCGATAACACCAGCCTCGCGGCCTATGCCAAGCTGAACTGGGAAGTCACGGATCGTTTCACCGTTTCGCCGGGGATCCGCGTCAACTACGACAAGAAGGACGGCCTGTATAACTCGGTAGTCACGGGCAACGCCTCGGACGGCACGCGTCAGGAAATCTCGCCCTTTTCGAACCATCCGTACTATAATGACCCGTGGATCGCCGCCGCGCGCGACATCCAGGCTTCGCAGTACTACGCGCCGAAGGTCAGCGCCTGGAACCTGTCCTACGACCTCAACCTGCGCTACGAATTGGCGGACGATATCAACGCTTATGCGACCTATGCGCGCTCGTTCAAGACGGCGGGCATCAACCTGAACGGCGTGCCTGCGGTGAACGGCGTTCCGGTCGAATCTGCCTTCAGAATCAAGCCGGAGAAGGTCGACCACTTCGAGATCGGCCTGAAGACCCAGTTCTGGGATCGCAAGGCGACGTTCAACATCACGGGCTTCTGGACCGAGATCAAGGACTTCCAGGCCAACGTCAGCAACGGCCAGCTCGGCACCGTGCGCGGCTACCTGGCCAACGCGGACAAGGCCCGCACCCGCGGCGTCGAGGCCGACCTGACCCTGCGTCCCAGCGACCGCTTCAATGCTTATGTCAGCATCGCCTATACCGACGCGACCTATGTCAAGTTCTGCGACGCCCCGCCGCCGCCCGAACTGGCGGGCGGCAGTAGCACCGGGATCGTCGCGTCGACGACGGACAAATGCGCCTATACCGGTACGCCGGGCGCTGCGGCCACGCCGGGCGCGGTCAGCCCGCCGTTCGTCGATGCCTCCGGCTCGCCGCTGCCGGGCGTGTCGAAGTGGGCCGGGTCGTGGGGTGCGGAATACAACATTCCGAGCTCGCTGTTCGGTCAGGAAGGCCAGTTCTACGTCGGTTATGACGGCAGCTTCCGCTCGCGCTGGTCGTCGAACCCGACCCCGTCGATCTACACCTGGGTGGACGGCTACACGCTGCACAACTTCCGTGGCGGTTTCCGCAGCGAGAAGTTCGATGCGTTCCTGTGGATCCGCAACGCCTTCGCCAAGAACTACATCGACCAGTACCTGGCGGGCACCGGCGGCAACACCGGCCTGATCGCGGCCTATGCGGGCGATCCGCAGACCTTCGGCGGTACGATCAAGCTCAACTTCTAAGCTGTAGTAGCTAAATCGGAAGGGCCCGTCTGCTTCGCCAGGCGGGCCCTTTCTTTTGGAAATCATCTTGACATTGATAACCATTTAGGTTATAAATTCCGCCGTCGATCGTGACAGGATCGGCACGCAGCGGGTGCGGGAGGCGCGATGCGCATCGCCTTGGCAGCTCCCGCGACACGGCCGGCGTCCCCAGTCGACGTCGCACCGGCTGAAGCGAGGGAACGAGCTCGGAGTGTACT
>JBQCGM010000113.1:0-11662 GCA_051955585.1 Novosphingobium sp. | reverse complement strand
GTGGCGAGGTTGATGTGCGGGTGGGGCCGAACGTCCATCGCCTGCCCGTCGGGCAGGTGCGCCGGGCCGAACTGGTCGACGAAGATGAACGGGCCGACCATCGTCCGCTGGCGCGAGGGGATCGCGCGGCGGACCTGGAAGGCGCCGAGGTCGTGGGTGACCGGGGTGATCACCTGCTCGATGAGGGAGTCGGTCATTCGCCCGGTGCCTTCGCCTTGATCGCTAGGGCGTGGACGCGGTCGCCGGGAATGTCGCCGAGCGCGGCATTGACCAGGCGCTGGCGCTGGAGGCGCGAGACGCCCGCGAACCGCGCGCTCTCGATCTCCACGGTGAAGTGCGATTCGCCCGAGCCGTCGTCGCCGAGATGGCCGTGATGCTGGGCGCTGTCGTTGATCACCGCGAGCCGGGTGGGTGTGAATTCGGCTTCGAGCAGCCGTTCGATTTCAAGGGCGAGAGGTCCGGTCATGGGGTTCACTTCTAGCGATTTCGTCGCCATGTGGAAGCGAATGAGACACGATCGGTTTCACGGACGGAATGAGGCGAGGGGCCGGCTATGCGGCGCCCCCGGCTGCGACGAGGCAGGCGAATTCCGCGCGCCCGGCGTCCGCAATTCCAGCTTCGACGGGCCCGGCGACTACCGCTGGTTCTGCCTCGACCACGTGCGCCAGTTCAACGCCGGCTACGATTTCTTCAAGGGCATGACCCCCGACCAGATCCTCGAGGCGCAATCGCCGACCTATGGCTGGGAGCGCGAGACGCGGGCGTTCAGTCCGACCGCCGGAATCGATTCCGCGCCGCGCTGGGCCGACTTTGCCGACCCGCTCGAAGCCCTGGGTGCGAGGGCGAGGGCGCGCAAGGCGGAAATGGCGCCGAAGCCCCGCCAGGACGGGGCCATACTCACGCCGGACGAGCGCCGCGCGCTGGACGCTCTCGGATTGCCGCTCGACGCCGACCGCAAGGACCTGCGCAGCCGCTATTCGCAGCTGGTCCGCAAATACCACCCGGATCGCAACGGCGGCGATCGCGGTTACGAGACGCGGCTGCAGCAGGTGGTCGAGGCCTATCAGCTGCTGCGCAAGGCAGCGGCTTTCGCCTAGGCCTAACTCTCCCGCCCCTCGCACAGCGCGACGAGCTGGTCCGCGCAGGCGCCCCAGCCTTCGACGAAGCCCATCTCTTCGTGCTGTTTCATCGTCGCCTCGCTCCAGTGACGACCTCGGGCGGTGTAGCGCGTTCCATCGCCTTCCGGCTCGATCTCCCATACGCCGATCATGAACGGGCCGGCGGGCTCGAAGTCCGCGGTGATCGCGTCGGTGGTGACGAAGCGCTTGCCCTCGTCATAGGCGAGATAGACGCCGTTCTGCGGGCTCTTCTCCACGTCGGGGCCGTAGAAGGTCATGTTGCAGACGCCCATCGGACGACGGTCCTGCGCGTCGATCTCCGCGCGCCAGGGCTTGGGGCCCCACCATTCCTCCTGGCGATTGACCATGATGTCCCAGACCGCCTCGGGCGGAGCCTGGATGAAGCGGGTGACGCTGAGTTCGTAGCTCATGACTATTCTCCAATCAGTCGCGGTCGGGGGCGCCCGGGGGGAACCAGCCGCGGAAGGGGCGGGCGGCCTCGACACAGCGCGAGACCTCGGGCAGGGCAAGCAGGTGGGCGCGCCAGTCGCGCAGCAGGGGGAATTCGTCGCCGATCGGCTCGACCCAGTCGGCGTAGAACAGCGACGGCGCGGCAGCGCATTCGACCAGGGTGACGCCGTCGCCGCCGTGGTAGAATTCAAGCCATTGCTCGAGCCAGGCATAGACCCGGCGCAGGCGGGCCCGCGCTTCCGCGCAGCGCACGAGATCGGGATTTTCGCGGTCGCGAATATATTCGTCGACCACGACCTGCATCACGTTCATGACGTAGTGATCGAAGACCCGGTCGATCGTGCGGGCACCCAGTGCGGCATCGGGATCGCGCGGCAGCAGCGGATGATCGCCGGGGTGGTAACGGTCGAGATATTCGATGATCGAAGTCGTCTCGAACACCGTCACATTGCCGTCCGCCAGCAGCGGAAACTTGCCGAGGGGGCCGGTATGGGCCTGGAGGAACGCGCCGTGTTCGGGACGATCGGCATCGATGACGCGGAAATCGTATTCCGCGCCGATCGCATGAAGCGCGATCTGGGCCTTCCAGGTGTAGGAGGAGAAGGGGTGACCGTAGAGGGCGAGCATTGGTTCTTCCTGAGTTCCGTTCGTGTCGAGCCAGTCGGCAGTTCATCCTGAGCCTGCCGAAGGACTCGACACGAACGGGGGTGGGTCTATTCCGCGTCCCGCGCGGCTTCGATCGCGGCGACGTCGATCTTCTTCATCGGGAACATCGCCTCGAACACCCGCTTGGCGGTGGCAGGATCGCCCAGCTGCGCTTCGAGCAGGACGCGCGGGGTGATCTGCCAGTTGAGGCCCCACTTGTCCTTGCACCAGCCGCACTGGCTTTCCCGGCCGCCATTGCCGACCACGGCGTTCCACAGCCGATCGGTCTCTTCCTGGTCCTCGGTGATGACCTGGAAGGAGAAGGCCTCGCTGTGGGGGAACTGGTCGCCGCCGTTGAGACCGACCGCCGGGATGCCGACGATCGTCGCGGTCACGACCAAGGCATCGCCTTGCTTGCCATCCGGATAGTCGCTCGGCGCGGCCTGGACATGCTCGACGTGCGTGTTCGGGAAGGTCGCCTCGTAGAAGCGAAAGGCCTCCTCGGCATCCCCGTCGTACCACAGGCAGATACGGGTCTTGATCTCGGGCGTGGTCATTTCTTGTTCCTCTCGATCAGCTCGTTGTCGATCGCCTTGGCCTCGCGATAGGCTTCGCGTTCGCGCAGGCGTTCGGCATAGGCGACGAAGGCGACGTTGGGCGGCAGTATCCCGAAGTTCAGGCCCCAATCCACCGTCGAGCCGACATAGACGTCGGCCATGGTGAAGCGCTCGCCGCAGACGAAGTCGCCGCCGGCCAGGTGCCGCTCCAGCGTGGAGACCGCGCGGTCGAAGCCGCCGAAGCCGACCATGCCCTGCTGGCGCGGATCGACCGGGTCGAAGCCCAGGTTCTTGGCGCCGATCGCCTGCTCGACCGGGCCGGCCGCAAAGAACATCCAGCGGAAATAGTCGGCCATCTCGTCGTCGTTGGGCAGGAGGCCGGCCTCGGGCGCCATTTCCGCGAGATAGTGGCAGATCGCCGCCGCTTCGGTGACGACGCGGTCGTGGTCCTCGCCGTGGTGGATGATGGTCGGCACCTTGCCCATCGGGTTGGCGGCGAGGAAAGCCTCGGGCTTGGCCATCCAGTCGACCAGGACCTGCTCGTAGTCGGCCTCGACCTCGTGCAGCGCCCAGCGGGCGATCTGCCCGCGCGACATCGGATTGGTGTAGAACGTGTACTCGGCCATCTACTTCCCTCCGACCAGCGCGAAGGCGGCACCCTGCGGATCGAGCCCGTTGATGATCCAGTCGCCACCGGGCACCTCCATCGGCCCGTTGAGCACCTGGCCCCCGCCGGCCTTCACCCGCTGGATCGCGGCGTCGATGCTCGGCACCCGGATGTAGAAGATCCAGCCCGGCATCGGCACGTGCGGCGGCTTGGTCATCATCGCGCCGATGGCATCCATCATCGTGCCCGCGGTGATGAACCAGTAGTCGCCCATCGCGCCCATCGGCATCTTGTCGTTGAATTCCATGCCGAAATGCTTTCCGTAGAAGGCCTTTGCGACCTCGACATCCTCCGCATAGAGCTCGTTCCACGAGACGCGCTGCGGAGCGAAGCGGTCATAGACGTCGCTCTGCGCATCCGGCTGGCCGGCGGGCGGCACCGGCTTCATCACGTAGAACGGTACGCCGCCCGGATCGGCGACCATGGCGATTCGGCCGACCGGCAGGTCGTTCGCCGGCATGATCGTCTTGCCTCCGTCCGCCTCGATGGCCGAAACGGTCGCATCGACGTCGGCGGTATGGAGATAGCCCAGCCAGCAGGGCCGCGCGCCGCCCTCGGTCATCTCGGGCGAGAGACCCAGCACGCCGCCGGCATGGCCGCCATCGTCGCGCCCGATCATCCGGTAATCGACCCCGCCGCCCGCGCCGGGATCGGAGTGGCCGGTGATCTTCCAGCCGACGACGCTGCCGTAGAATTCGGCCGCGGCATCGGGGTCCGTGGTCATCAGTTCGTACCAGATGAAAGGGGCGGGCCTATTGCTGGAAGATCGGCTCATCGGATCATGCTCCCTGGAGTTCGCGGCTGAGTTCGACGACCGGCTTGAAGCCGCCGTAGACCATCCGCTTGCCGTCGAACGGCGGCTTGGCGTCGGGGTTCTCACCCATGAATTGCTGCATTCGCTCGTCCTGCATCATCGTCTCATGGGATTTGTCGCAGGCCTCCTTGGATTCCCATTCGACGAAGGAGAAGACCACGATCTCGCCATCCTGGGCCTTTACCGCGCGAAAGAAGTCGGTCTGCTCGCCCTGCGGGACGTCCTCCTGCCAGGCCTCGACGACCCGGGTCGCGCCGTAGTCCTTCATGATGTCCCACATGGCGAGCGCCGCCTTGCGATAAGCGTCCTTGTTTCCCGAGGGCACGGGGACGAGGAAGCCCTGAACATAGGGATTGGCGGTGATCGCGCCTTCCTCGACCACCGGTTCGAACCCGCCGTAGATCATCCGCTTGCCGTCGAACGGCATCGGATTCTTCTCGGGATCGAAGCTCGGCTCGGTTTTCATGAGCTCTTCCATCTTGGCGCTCATCGCATCGTGGTCGGCCTTGCTGGGCCATTCGAGCCAAGAGAAGACGACCGATTCGTCTTCCTTGCAATCGACCGCGCCGAAGAAGTCGGTGGTGTGTCCCTTCTCCACATTGTCCTGCCAGCATTCGAGCACGCGGCTAGCGCCGTGCTTGAGGAAGATCGGGTCGGCCTGGCCGGCGTGGTCGATGAATTTCTGCTTGTTCGCAGTCGGAACGGGAAGCACGAATCCTTGGATGTAGGTCATCGTTTCTCTCCTTCAGATTTCAAGACGCGCACCGGCATCAGCCGGCGCAGGGCCGCATCGCGCAGCCACAGCCCGCCCCAGGTAACGAGGCCGACATAGACCCCGAACAACGTGTGCGAGGGCAGGGGCGAGCCGACCCGGAAATGGGTGGCGATGGCCCCGCCGAGGTAGCCGGTGAGCAGCACCGCGCCGAGCACCGAGGTGCGCGGAATCAGGTAGAGCACCAGACTCACCGCCTGGATCAGCCCCAGCGTCAGGATCGTGCCCGAATCGCCGGGCCAGCCGAGCGGACGCATCGTCTCCGCGACCTGGGGCAGGTTCGCCAGCTTCATCCCGGCGTCCATCGCCCAGAACAGCGCGGCGAGGGCGGTCAGCCCGACCCCGACCTTGCGCATGGCGTTCTCGTTCATAGTTCGTCTCCCCCGGTTGCGAGCGTTCAGCCTGCCACTTCGGGCAGCGCGGCCTCGCCGCTGGCGACGGCGGGATCCATCCACATCGGCTCCCAGACGTGGCCGTCGAGGTCGGTGACCGAGCGGCTGAACATGAAGCCATGATCCTGGGCCGGGTTCACGTCGGCCGTGCCGCCGTGGGCCGCCGCGGTGTCGGCGAAACTATTCACCGCCTCGCGGCTGTCGAAGTTGATGCACAGCGCGACCTCGCTCGACCCGGCGTCGGGGATCGTGCGATTCGTGAAGGTCTTCCACTTGTCGTGGGTGAGGATCATCACGATGATCGTGTCGCTCCACTGCATGGCCGCGGCCGTATCGTCGGTGAAGCGCGGCTCGTTCACGAAGCCCAGCGCCTCGTAGAAGGCCTTTGACTTGGGCAGGTCGCGCACCGGGAGGTTCACGAAGATCATCTTGGTCACGGCGTCTCTCCTTGGCTGATGGCGATCGTCTTCGGCGAATCACCCTATTGCCTGAACCTGACAGATGAGTTACAAAAAGCAACCATGAAGTTACAAAAAGAAACGAGTCGCGAAACGTCGGGCCGCCACGGCAAGTGGTACGACGATGCCTGCGGAACCGCCTTCGCGCTCGAATTGGTCGGTGAGCGCTGGTCGCTGCTGATCGTGCGCGAGCTTATGTTCGGGGGAAGACGGTTTTCGGACTTGCGCGGCGGACTGCCCGGAATCAGCGCCAAGGTGCTGACCGAGCGGCTCGAAAGCCTGGAGCAGGCGGGAATTCTCCAGCGCCGCCAGCTCCCGCCGCCGGCTTCGGCGCAGGTCTACGAGCTGACGCCATGGGGCTATGCTGCGGAAACCGCGGTCAAGGAGCTCGGCCGCTGGGCCGCAACCTCGCCCGATCACGATCCTACCCTGCCGCTATCCGCCGCCTCGCTGATGCTGAGCTTCCGCACGATGTTCGACGGCAGCCGGGCTGGAGACCTCAAGACCACCGGGGCGATCGTGATCGGCGGCGAGCGCTTCTTCGTCGAGGTGGCCAAGGGCATGCTCAAGGCCGAGCGCGGCGAGATTCCCGCTCCCGACTTCACCCTGGCCGCGCCGGTCGCCATGCCGATCGCCGGCCTGGTCTACGGCAAGGTGCCGCCCGAGGCGCTGCCGGGGCTGGAGATCGGCGGCAAGCCGAAGAAGCTCGCCCGCTTCGTCGACTGCTTTCATCTGCCGGAGAAAATGGCCTGATCGCGCAAGAGATGTTGCAGCGCGGCGCGCGCGGGCTTAGGCCCCACCGGTCATGACCGAAATCTCCAATATCCAGCCCGACAGCCGCGACACCACGATCCTGCCCGCGCCCGACCGCAAGGTTTCGGTGCGCGAACTATTCGGGATCGACATCGACATGGAGGTCCCGGCCTTTTCCGAGGCGGACGAGCGCGTGCCCGACCGCGACGACAGCTACGTGTTCGATCCGGACACCACGCTCGCGATCCTGGCCGGCTTCGCCTACAACCGCCGCGTGATGGTCCAGGGCTATCACGGCACCGGCAAGTCGACCCATATCGAACAGGTCGCCAGCCGTCTCAACTGGCCGTGCATCCGCATAAACCTCGACGCGCACATCAGCCGCATCGACCTGATCGGCCGCGACGCGATCGTCCTGCGCGACGGCCTCCAGGTCACCGAATTCCGCGAAGGCCTGCTGCCCTGGGCACTGCAGACCCCGACCGCGCTGGTCTTCGACGAATACGACGCGGGCCGTCCCGACGTGATGTTCGTGATCCAGCGCGTGCTGGAGACCGAGGGTAAGCTGACCCTGCTCGACCAGAACCGCGTGATCCGCCCGAACCCGTTCTTCCGCCTCTTCGCCACGGCCAACACCGTCGGCCTGGGCGACACCAGCGGGCTCTACCACGGCACCCAGGCGATCAACCAGGGCCAGATGGACCGCTGGAACATCGTCGTCGGGCTCAACTACCTGCCGGCCCAGGTCGAGAGCGAGATCGTGCTCAAGAAATCCGCCGGCACCGATCCCAAGGTCGTCGCCGACATGGTCAAGGTGGCCGAGCTGACCCGCCAGGGCTTCATAAATGGCGACATCTCGACCGTGATGAGCCCGCGCACCGTGATCACCTGGGCGCAGAACACTGCGATCTTCAAGGATCCCGGCTTCGCCTTCCGCCTCTCGTTCCTCAACAAGTGCGACGAGACCGAGCGGGTGCTGGTGGCCGAATACTACCAGCGCGTGTTCGGCACCGACCTGCCCGAGAGCGTGGTGGGCAAGGGGTGAGGTTCCAAATCCTCCCCGAGCTTGTCTCGGGGAGGATTTGGCGCTATCCGTTCGGCACCACCAGGTACTTCTCGCCCGTCCGCTTGGCGTTGTAGGCCAGCGCTGCCTCGCGCGTCAGCATCTGTTCCAGCGACACCCGCGCCTTGTAGGTGCTGGCGAAGGTCGTGGTCAGGCCCGCGCCGACGCGCTGGCGCAGGGCTGCCGCTTCTCCCGGGGCGAGCGAGGCCAGGAACGGGGTGAGCAGCCAGCCCGACAGGCCCCAGGCGAAGCCGAAGGTGCGATTGATCACGGTCGGTCCGGTGTCGAGCATGCCGTAGATGTAGACCTGCTTCCACACGTTCGAACCGTAGCGGCTGTATTCCGCGCCCTGGCTCGCGACCTGCTCCATCGCCGCGAGGATCTGTCCGGCCAGCTTGCCGCCGCCGATCGCGTCGAAGGCGACCGTGGCGCCGGTCGCGGCGAGGGCGGCGAGGAGGTCGGCCTTGAAGCTTTCCGCGCTGGTATCGACCACATGCTCCGCGCCGAGGCCTTTGAGCAGTGCGACCTGCGCCGGGCTGCGGACCAGGTTGACCAGTGGAACGTCGTCCTCGGCGCAGATCTTCACCAGCATCTGCCCGAGGTTCGAGGCCGCGGCGGAGTGAACGAGCGCCTTGTGCCCGTCGCGCTTCATCGTCGCGACGAAGCCCAGCGCGGTGAGCGGGTTGACGAAAGCCGCCGCGCCTTGCTCGGCGGTGACGCCCTCGGGCAGGGGCAGGCAGGCGCGGGCATCGACCAACCGGTACTGCGCGTACATTCCCCCGCCGACGCAGGCCACGCGCCTGCCGATCAGCGCCTGGGCTTCGCTGCCCGCAGCGATCACCGTGCCCGCGCCCTCGTTGCCGACCGCCAGAGCCTCACCCTGCCGCGCCGCCAGGGCGTGCCGGGCGCTTTCCGGCAGTGGGGCGACGATGCGGCCGTCCGCATAGTCGGCATTCTCCAGATCGGCCGGGCCGAACAGCAGGCCGAGGTCGGAGGGATTGATCGGTGCCGCCTCGACGCGGATCAGCACCTCGTGGCCGGTCGGTTCGGGCAAGTCCTGCTCGGCCAGGTGGACGGTCAGCTTGCCGTCCGCGGTCACGGTCGAGAGCAGTTGCAGGCCTGTGGTCATCAGCCTTCTCCGGGATAGCGTGCCCCGGTGAAGTACAACCCTTCCGGCGGCGCGTTAAGCCCCAGCGCGGCGCGATCCCGGGCGGCGAGCGCCTCGGCCACCTGGTCCTCGCGCCAGCGGCCCATGCCGACCAGCGCCAGGCAGCCGACCATCGAGCGCACCTGGTGGTGGAGGTAGGAGCGCGCGGCGGTCTCGATCAGGACAAGGTCGCCCTCACGCCGCACGTCGAGGCTGCCGAGCGTCTTGAGCGGACTCTGCGCCTGGCAATGGACCGAGCGGAAGGTGGTGAAGTCGTGATGCCCGACGAGCGCCTGCGCCGCGCGGTGCATGGCCGCGGCGTCGAGCGGCTGGCCGACGGCCCAGGCCTTGCCCCGGTCCAGCGTCAGCGGCGGGCGGCGGTTGACGATGCGGTAGAGGTAGGAGCGGCCGATGCAGGAAAACCGCGCATGCCAGTCGTCCGGCACGACCTCGCAGGCGAGCACGGCGACCGGATCGGGGCGCAGGTGGTGGTTGACCGCTTCCATCAACCGGAACGGGGCGATCTGCTTCGCGACGTCGACATGGGCGCGCATCGCCAGGGCGTGGACCCCGGCGTCGGTGCGCCCGGCGGCGTGGAGCGTGACCGTCTCGCCGGTGACCCTGTGGACGGCCTCCTCGACCGCCTGCTGCACCGAGGGGCCGTGCGCCTGGCGTTGCAGGCCCATGAACGGGCCGCCGTCGAATTCCAGGGTGAGGGCGAAGCGGGTCATGAATTTCCCTCGTCATTGCGAGGAGCGGAGCGACGAAGCAATCCAGGGCGGTGGCGCACGGTCGCCCTGGATCGCTTCGCTTCGCTCGCAATGACGATCATGAAATGCGGGTCCCCGCCGGCACCGGCCGCCCGCGCAGCAGCGCCGCGGTGTCCATCGCGGGCTTGCCCGCGCGCTGGACCAGCGTGGGGCGGATTGCGCCGCCGGCACAGGCCACGGTCAACGCGTCATCCAGCGTGACCCCGGCTTCACCGCTGCCGTCGGCGAGGCCGGCGGCCAGCACCTTGTACCGCTCGCCCTCCAGTTCGAAGAAGGCGCCCGGCGCCGGCGCGAAGGCGCGGATTTGGCGGAGCACCTGCGCGGCACTCTGCGCGAAATCCAGCCGCGCTTCGGCCTTGTCGATCTTGCTGGCATAGGTCACGCCGTCCTCGGCCTGCGGCACTTCCGGATAGGCCGGCAGGTCCGCCAGCACCTCGACGATCAGCCGCGCTCCCAGCTCCGCCAGTTCGCTGGTCAACTCGCCGGCGGTCTTGCCGCCGACCGGGGTGCGTCCCTCCAGCAGCACCGGTCCGGTATCGAGCCCGCGCTCCATCCGCATGATGCCGACGCCGGTCTCGGCATCGCCGGCCAGGATCGCGCGCTGGATCGGCGCCGCGCCGCGCCAGCGGGGCAGCAGCGAGCCGTGGAGGTTGAGGCAGCCGTGCCTCGGCGCGTCCAGCACCGCCTGGGGCAGGATCAGGCCATATGCCGCGACTACGGCAATGTCTGCCTCGAAGGCGGCGAACTCGGCCTGCTCCGCCGCGCCTTTCAGCGAGACCGGGTGCCGCACCGGAATCCCGCGCGCCTCTGCCTCGCGCTGGACGGGGGAGGAGGTCAGCTCCTTGCCGCGGCGGCCGCCGGGGCGGGGCGGCTGGGAATAGGCGGCGACTACCTCGTGCCCCGCCTTGACCAGCGCGACGAGCGCCGGCACGGCGAAATCCGGGGTCCCCATGAAGATGATGCGCATGGACTTCCTCTAAGCGAGCACAGGCCCTATCTGCCGCATCATGGCATCGCAAGAGATCGAGGCGCTGACCGGCGCGCTGTCCCGGCTTCCGGGGCTCGGCCCCCGTTCCGCCCGCCGCGCGGTGCTGTGGCTGATCAAGCGGCGCGAGACGGCGCTGGTCCAGCTGCTCGGCGCCCTGACCGAGATCCAGCACCGCCTGGTCGAGTGCCGCACCTGCGGCAACGTCGACACCAGCGATCCTTGCGCGATCTGCGCCGATCCGCGCCGCGACCAGCGCGCGCTCTGCGTGGTCGAGGACGTCGCCGACCTCTGGGCGCTGGACCGCGCGCGGCTGTTCACCGGGCGCTATCACGTGCTCGGCGGGCGGCTCTCCGCGCTCGACGGGGTGCGGCCCGAGGATCTGACCATCGGCCGGCTGATCGAGCGCGTCGCGGAAGGCGGGATCGACGAGGTCGTCCTGGCGATGAACGCCACGCTGGAGGGCCAGACCACGGCGCATTACATCGCCGAGCGGCTCGAGGCCTATCCGGTGCGGATCACCCAGCTCGCCCATGGCCTGCCGGTGGGCGGAGAGCTCGACTACCTCGACGAGGGCACCCTGGCCCAGGCGCTGCGGGCGAGAAGGCCGGTTTCCTAGTCTCGAAAAGCCTATTCTTCACCCCGGATCAACTCCGGGGTGACGGTAGGAGAGAAGGGCCGAACAGAGTTTCGCTTAGCTGACCTTCTCGCCCTCGCGTACCGGTGCCGCCTCCACCAGCGGCTCGGTCTTGACCTTGTCTTCACGGAACATCAGCCCGCCGGTCTTGCCCTCGGCAGCACTGGCCGGTTCGACCAGGTATTCGTCGTCATAGTGATCGGGTGCCGCCTGGTTGGGGAAGGCGTAGACCGGCTTCGAAACCAGCGCGAGTTCGGCGGCGGAACGCTTGCGCACGTCCCAGACCAGGCCGAGCTTCTCCATCAGGTGGATGGTCGAGCCGTTGAAGTCGAACTCCCACCATTTGACCTTGTTGCTCGCGATACGCGGCTGGGCGTGGTGGGCGTTGTGCCAGCCGTCACCCAGCGAGATGA
>JBQCGM010000112.1:0-2730 GCA_051955585.1 Novosphingobium sp. | reverse complement strand
GGCCAAGGGCCTGCTGCTCTCGGCGATCGACGATCCCGATCCGGTGGTCGTGCTGGAATCGATGATGCTGCTCTATACCCAGAAGGCCGAGGTGCCGACCGGCGACTATCGCATCCCGCTGGGCGTCGCCAAGGTGAAGCGGCCGGGCAAGGACATCACGCTGATCTCCTATGGCTGGGAAATGCTGCACTGCCTGGGTGCGGCCGAAGAGCTGGCCAAGGAAGGCATCGACGCCGAAGTGATCGACCTGCGCTCGCTGATGCCGATCGACTATCATCGCATCCTCGATTCGGTGAAGAAGACGGGGCGCGCGCTCGTGGTCCACGCCGCGGTCGAGTTCGGCGGGCTCGGTGCCGAGATCGCCAGCACCATCAACGAGGAACTGTGGGGCCAGCTCAAAGCCCCGGCGCAGCGGCTGGGCGCCGAATGGGCCCCGATCGCCTATTCCAACGCGATCGAGACCAACCAGGTCCCCAGCGCCGGTTCGATCATCGCCCGCGTCCGCGAAATCGTGAAATCCTGATCAGATAGAGGTGAATTGATGTCGACGACCCTGACCATCCCCAAGCTCGAGATGTCGATGAGCGAGGGCACCCTGGCCGAGTGGAAGGTGGAAGACGGCGCCACCGTCAACGAGGGCGACGTGATCTACGTGCTCGAGACCAACAAGACCGCGCGCGACATCGAGGCGCCGGTCTCGGGTAAGCTCCTCCACAAGGCCCCGGCGGGCGAAACCTACGACGTCGGCACTGAGATCGGCGAGATCGTCTGATCGCAGGCTCCTCCCCGCAGGCGGGGAGGAGCGAGTAGCTTTCAGTGCCCCACAACCCTGCCACGGGCGAAGGCTTCTCGGGGCTTTGCGCTCGCGCCCGGCAGCGGGATCTCACGCGGCAAGGGGCCGTGTCCGCGCAGGAGCTGCTCGAGCAGCCGTTCGCCCAGCGGCCAGTCGCCACTGTCGCTTTCCGCATTGATGTGGCCCACGGCGCCCGCGTCGGCAAAGCGGCTGCCCCAGTCCTGCGCCAGCGCGATGGCGCTGCGCTGGGTGCAATAGGGGTCGTCCTGGCTCGCCGCGACGACGCTGGGGAAGGGCAGCTCCGACCGCGGGCAGGCCGAGAAGCGGGCAAGCCGCGGATCGAGGCCCGGCCGGTCCACGTCGGGCGGCGCGACCAGCAGCGCGCCGATGACGCCGCTGTCCGGCTCCGGCTGCTCGTATTCGGCCCACCAGGCGACGGTCAGGCACCCCAGGCTGTGCGCGACGAGCACCACCGGCCGGTCGGCGCGATGGATCGCCAGGTTGAGCTTGTTCACCCAGGTGTTGCGGTGGGGATCGTCCCACATGCCCAGCTCGACCCGGTGGGCATTGGCGAGCTTGTGCTCCCAGCGCGTCTGCCAATGATCGGGGCCGCTGTCGTTGAGCCCGGGGATCAGGAGGATCAGCGGATCCTGATCGACGATTTTCCGCGCATTTTCAAAATGGGCCATGGCGTGACTCCTCACGAGGGTCTTTCCGGCCGGTCGACTCGGATTACGTCCCGACTCTGCGTCGATATAACTCAATCGTTTTGATAGACAATGGTGGTGCGACGGGTCGGTCTGCCGCGCGGCCGGGCCGCGGCGGTTTACACCCGGTTGATCAGGTTTACGGTGTCCAGAGGACAAAACTCCCGCCGCAATCGACCGCTGCGCGCCCGAAGGAGCTGCGCGATGAACTGCGATGGGTAGGGAGAGATCGGCGCAGCACGTCATGCAGACGTCATAGGCGATGCAGGCGATGTAGGAAAATTGCGCAAGGGCGGCATACGTCCGCGCCCGAAGCGCTCGTAATGCTGGTGACCCCTACGGGAATCGAACCCGTGTTTCAGCCGTGAGAGGGCCGCGTCCTGACCGCTAGACGAAGGGGCCTTGTGCCGGCATCGGCCTATCGCCTTGCCCGGTAAGAGGCAAGAAGATGGTGACCCCTACGGGAATCGAACCCGTGTTTCAGCCGTGAAAGGGCCGCGTCCTAACCGCTAGACGAAGGGGCCGTGCCGGCAGGTGCCGACGGCAGGCCGCGCGGGTAGCGAAGGGGCGGGCGGGGGTCAAGCCCCGGCGAGGCAGTTTGTTCAACAACGCCCGATTTGTTCAGTCGGCCCAGGCGGCGTCGTCGAGGTGGAGCTCGGCCGCAGGGCGACTGCCCCAGTCGTCGATCCTGGCGCGCCCTGCGAGCCACAGCCGCCGTCCCTGGGCGCCGTGCAGCAGCGCCTGGCCCATGTCGCTCTCCGCCGCGCGAAAGGCCATTGCCTTGAAGCTCGCCCCGTCGTCGCCGCGCGCTATCAGGCGCACGTGATCGCTGCCGACGAGGTCGGCCTTGACCAGGCGCACCGGCCCCACGGCGACGCGAGGGCCCGGCCAGCCCATGCCGAATGGGCCGGCGCTTTCGAGCGTGCCCACCAGCTCCGTGGTGAGGCCGCCCGGCGCGACCGCCAGATCGAGCAGCAGTGCCTGGCTGGCGGCCGCCGCGGTGACGGCGGCGCCCAGGCGGGCGTCGAGCCAGTCGGCCAGCGCGTCGAGCTTGCCGGGTTCTATGGTCAGCCCTGCCGCCATGGCATGGCCGCCGCCGGCCAACAGAAGCCCGGCCTCGCGCGCGGCGATGATCGCGGCTCCGAGATCGACGCCCGGGATCGAGCGGCCCGAGCCCTTTCCTTTGCCCTCCTCGTCGGCGTCGAGTGCGATGACCAACGCCGGCTTGCC
>JBQCGM010000111.1:0-35555 GCA_051955585.1 Novosphingobium sp. | reverse complement strand
TTGTTCGTCGAGGAGGAAGTTCTGGCCGAGCGCCTTCGAGGCCTGGAGCCCGTGGCGCGCGATGACTTCACGCAAGGGGGGGAGCTGGATACTGCTCATGGCTTACCCCCTATCCGTTCGTGTCGAGCCCTTCGGCAGGCTCAGGATGAACTGCCGACATTCTATCGTCAGTCGAGACACTTGGCGCCTGGCGTCTCGACTTCGCTCGACGCGAACGGGGATGCTCACGACAGCGCCGCTTTCCGCCGTTCGGCGCATTCCCCAGCCATGCGGATCGCCGCGATCGTCGCGCCGGGGCGGGCGATGCCCTTGCCCGCGATGGCGAAGGCCGTGCCATGGTCGGGCGAAGTGCGGATGATCGGCAGGCCCAGGGTCATGTTGACCCCGGCGTCGAAATCGAGCGCCTTGAGCGGGATCAGCGCCTGATCGTGATACATGCACAGCGCCACGTCGTAGCGTTTCCGCTCGTGCGGCGCGAACATGCCGTCGGCCGGGTGCGGCCCGCTGGCGTCGATCCCGTCGGCGCGCAGACGGGCGAGGGCGGGTGCAATGATCCGCTCCTCCTCGTCGCCCATGCGGCCGTCCTCGCCGGCGTGGGGATTGAGCGCGGCGAAAGCCAGGCGTGGCGCGGCAAGGCCGAAATCGCGAGCCATAGCTGCGGCGGTGATCGCACCCTTGCGGTGGATCAGTTCGGCAGTGAGGCTTGCCGGTACCGAGGCAAGCGACTGGTGGACGGTGATCGGCACGGTCCGCAGCTGGGGGCCGGCGAGCAGCATGACCGCATCCTGGGGCGCGACGCCGCAGGCCGCGGCGACGAATTCGGTCTGGCCCGGATGGGCGAAGCCGACCTCGGCCAGGCGCGACTTGGCGATCGGGCCGGTCACCACGCCGCTTGCGGCGCCCAATACGGCCAGGCGGGTCGCTTCGGTCAGCGATGCGAGGGCGAGTTCGGCCCCGGCGCGGCTGGGATTGCCGGGCGCATAGTCGCCGTCCCAGCCGCCGAGGACGGGCAAGGCGCGAGGAAATACGTCCGCAGCCTCGGCTGGGTCGGAGATCGCCTGGAATGGAACCTTGAGTCCACTTGAGGATGCCGCCGCAGCCAGGATCCGCGTACCGCCGACTGCGAAGAACGGCGGCAGACCGAGCGCCCCGCGTCCCGCCCAGGCGGCGAGCAGTAGTTCCGGGCCGACCCCGGCCGGATCGCCCAGCGATACGGCGAGGGGCCGGGTCATCGGGGCACTACTGATAGTCGATGATCGCGTCGCGGCGGAGGTCGCGCAGGTACATCTGCGCGCGCTTGTTGACCCGCTCGTCTTCCATCTGGGTCTGCAGTTCGTCGAAGCTCGGGCCATCGTTGGCCTTCGGATCGTCGCGGCCGCAGAGCATGAGGACGCGGACGCCCTCCTTGATCGTGCCGAACGGCGGCGAGGTCTCGCCGATCTGCAGGTCGAGGATCGCCTGCATCAGCGGCCCGGGCAGGTCGCGGGCCTTGACCTGGTCGTTGGCGACGACCTGGGCGCCGATCTGCTTGGCCACGTCGTCCACCGCGCCGCAGCCGTTGGCGGTCTTCATCGCGGCGGCGAAGTCGGCGGCGCGCTTGTTGGCTTCGGCTTCGGCGATGTTCGGCGGGAACTCGATCGAAACCTGCTTCAAGCTGAGCAGGGCATCACGCGGATCTGCGGTCAGGACCTGGCGCTTGTCGATCATGTAGAGGATCGAAAAGCCGCCGCGCACCTCGACCGGGCCGACCAGCTGGCCGGGGCCGATCTCGCGCGAGGCGGCGGCCAGTTCGGGGGGGAGCTGGGCGGGGCGGACCCAGCCGAGGTCGCCGCCGACCGCCGCGGTCGACGCTTCCGAGTACTGACGGGCATAGGCGACGAAGCTGGCACCCTCGCGCAATTGGGCGACGATGCGCTTGGCGTTCTCGGCCACGGCGGCCTGGCTTTCCGGCGTGGCGGAAAGGAAGATCTCGGCCAGGCGGTATTCCTCGGTACCCTTGGCCGCCTTCATTCGCTCGAGCACCTCCTTCACTTCTTCGTCGGAGACGTTGATGAAGGGCTGGACGTTGCGGCGCAGCAGGCGCTGCCATGACAGCTCGCCGAGGATCTGGCGTTTCAGCGAGGCGGGCGACGAACCGATCTTGACGAGATAGGCATTCAGCGCCGGCACGGTCTGGCGGAAGCTCTGCTGGGCGACACGCGCATAGGTCTGTTCGACCTCGGCATTGGTGATCTCGATCTTGTTGGCGACCGATTCCTGGATCTGCAGGGTCTCGTCGATGAGGTTGCGCAGGACCTGCAGCTTGAGGCGCTGCAGTTCTTCGGCGCTGGGCTTCTTCTCGTTGGCGGCGAGGATCAGGGCCAGGCGCTGCTCGACGTCGGTACCGGTGATGATTTCGCCGTTCACGACGGCAGTCGGGCGGCGCATGTTGGGATCGGGATTGCCGAACAGCCGGATGTTGTCCGGGATGTTCAATCCGTTCTGCGGGGGAGCGGCGTCCTGAGCACCGGCCGGGCCGGTAAGCGCGGCCACAGTGACGGACGCGGCCAGGCTGAGGCCCAATCCCAGATGTCGGGGCTGGATACGTCCCGAAATCGACTTGCGGAAGATCATGATCACGCGTGCATCATTCCTGTTTGCAGGCACCAGCCCTCTCGATCTCGGGACCGGCCGGCCGTTTGGTGCGACGGATGGCTCTTGGTGCCTGAACCCAAGCTGTAGGGCCGATAGCGCGTTTAAGCCACGCTGCCAATGAGGTGGGCAATGTTGCTGGAAACTTACCTGCGGAAGCCCAGGTTGCGCAGGGCGAAGTGGAGCTGGAACGTGTTGCCGCGCTGGGCGTCGCCGGTGGTCACGTAGTCGCGCCGCCAGGTGAAGGCGATCTCCATGCAGTCGTCCTGGTAAGCCGCGCCGAGCCGGGTGCGCAGGGCCTGGAAGCCGTCGGAGCCGAGCGTCGGGTCCTCGTCCCGGTTGGTCAGGTTGAACACGCCCGAACCGAACAGCGACCAGTACTTGGCGAAAGCCACACGGGCGGAGAGGCGCAGCTCTTCGCGGTCGCGCAGGTCTTCGGGCGCGGTAGGCGAGAGAGCGTTGAAGTTGATGTCGCGGTTCAGCCGCAGGTATCCCACCTCGATATAGGTCCGCTGGGTCCCGATCGTGGCATCGACCTCGTTGCGGCGGAAGGCCAGGTCGTCCTTGTCCAGCCGGAAGCGGTGGGTCAGCTTGACGAAGTCCTTGTAGCGGACTTCGGTCCGGCCGACGATGTCGGAGAAGCGGTCGCTTAGCCCGGTGCCGTTCGGGAAGAGCTGCGGCTTGGCGGACAGGCGATAGGACTGGCCGACGGTGGTCGAGATGCGCCAGCTGGGGCGCTCCCACTGCCAATCGAAGCCGTAGGTTACGCGGGCGCCGTCCTCGACCCGGTCATAGCCGGGGAAGCGGTTGAGCGCGAACAGGTTGCTGTCCTCCAGTTCGATCGCGCGGGCGTCCTCGTTCGGGATCTCGAGGTTGCGGATCGGCGGGCTGGCGACGAACTGGACGCGGGGGGTGAACACCTGGGTACCGCCCATGAACGCGCCGACGAACGGCCACTTCACATCGATCGCCCCGATTGCCACGCCGCGCCCCTGCCAGCCCGGCAGGCCGGCATAGGCCGGGTTGGACAGGCCGTTCGCATCCGAATGATAGACGTCGCCGCGGACCAGTGCCGTCAGGCTGACTTCCTGGCCCATTCCGGTGATCTTGCGCAGGCTCCACTTGGCGCTGGCGAAGGCACGCTGGGTGTCCTGGCCGGTGGTTCGAGTCAGCGCGAGGCTGTTGGCCTGGAGCTCGATCCTGCCGCCCAGCAGCGGATCGGTCAGGCGACGGCGATAGTCGATCAGCGGGAGGGCGAAGGGCTGCTGGCCCTGACTCTCGCCAATCCGCATCGTTTGGGTCGCCCAGCCGGAGATCGACAGGTAGCTCTTGTCGTCGATCCGCTCGACGTCGAACATCGAGCGCAGCCGGTCGTCGCGGCTGATGTCGTAGCGACGCAGGAAGGTACGGTCGCTGGCCAGGCGGCCCGAGAACGTCACGCTCCACTTCGGATCGAGCTGGAACTTGCCGTTGGTGTAGATGTAGCCGCGCCATTCGTCGCTCTGGCCCGTGCTGACACCGCCGATCGGGATCACTTCGGACCGGGTGACGTAGCCGGTGATCTGATAGGCACCCTTGTCGGTCAGCGCGCGGTACTGCGCCGAGACCATCGGCAAGGCCTTGGTATAGACATAACCGGTGACCGCGAGGTCGCGGTTGGGGCTGATCCGGTGGTAATAGGTCTCGTTGATCTCGACGCCGTTCGAGGCCGAGAGACGCAGGTCGGGGATCAGCGGGCCTGAGACGGCGCGCCCGTCGGTCGCGACGACCAGGCCGGGCAGGGGAATCAGCCGTACGCCGAATAGTTCGAGCCGGGCGCCGTTGAAGCGCACGGTCTTGGCGTCGGGATCGTAGACCACCTGGCGCGCGGTGACCCGCCAGCTCGGTTTCTTGGGGCAGCCGGCGGCGTCCTCGACCTCGCAGCCGGTATAGGCCGCGTGTTCGAGGATGACCTTGCCGTCGGCGCCGCGCGTCCCGCGATCGGCGGCAAGGCGGCCGCCTTCGCTCAGGGCAAGGAGCATGTTCTCCATCGCGCCGGCCTTGAGCTCGTCGGTCAGCTCCAGCTTGTCGACGTAGAGCTGGTTGCCGTCGGCGTCGACGAAGCGGATGTTGCCGTCGGCGACGATCTCGCCGGTCTTGCGGTTCCAAGTGACGCGGTCGGAGCGGACGGTCTGACCCTGGCGGCGCAGCACGACGTTGCCGATCGCGGTAACGACCTCGCTATCCTGCTGGTATTCCAGGCGGTCCGCTTCGAAGGCGATCTGCTCGTTTTCGGTGATCTGGCCGGCCTGAGCGGACACTTCCTGCGCCAGCGCGGCGCTGCTCCAAGCCCCCGGAAGACCGGCAGCGAGCAGGCCCGCGGCGGCGATGTGCCAGCGCAGCAAGCGGCGAACAGGGGCTTGCAGCGGGCGCTGCGTCGCGGAGAGCATGGCTTGCCTATCGCACTGCCCGTGCCTAACTGCAATCCGCTGAAATCGCCGCCGATCACGTCTTGTCGTGGATTGCATTCCGTTCGGGAGTCCTGATGAAAGTTGAATTTACCGATGCCCCTGCTGGCGTCGTCGCCCTCATCGTCGATCAGGACGCGCTGCCCGCCGCGCTGGAGCCGGTAATCCGGGAGGGCGCCCGCGCGGCGCGCTTCTCGGGCAAGCCCGGGCAGGTCTTCGAAAGCTTCGTCGAACGCGAGGGCAAGGCGGTCCGCCTGGCCCTTGCCGGAGCTGGGGAAAAGTCCGCGAGCGGCCGCCTCGCCAACCTCGAGCGGGCCGGTGCGGGCCTTGTCGCGCGCTTCCTGACCTCGGGTGAGACCACGCTGTCCTTCGACCTGTCGAACAGCGCGCTGTCCGCCGCCGAGGTCGCCGCGGTCCTGCTTGGAGCCCGGCTGCGCGCCTGGCGGCACGACGTCTACCGCACCAAACTGAGCGAAGAGCAGAAGCCGTCGCTGACCACGCTCCGCGTCATTGGCGCGCCCGAGGGGGCGGTCGAAGCCTGGGCGGTCGAGAAGGCCGTGGCCGAAGGCGTCGAATTCACCCGCCAGTTCGTTACCGAGCCGGCCAACGTGATCTATCCCGAAAGCTTCGTCGCCCGCTGCCAGGAGCGGTTCTCCGGCACCGGCGTCGAGCTCACCGTGCTCGGCGAGGACGAGATGAAGGCGCTCGGCATGGGAGCGCTGCTGGGTGTCGGGCAGGGCTCGGCTCGCGCCTCCCGGCTGCTGGCGCTGAAATGGAACGGCGGCGCGGCAGGCGAGAAGCCGGTCGCCTTCGTCGGCAAGGGCGTGACCTTCGACACCGGCGGCATCTCGATCAAGCCTGCCGCGGGCATGGAGGACATGAAGTGGGACATGGGCGGCGCCGGGGCCGTGGCGGGCACGATGCTCGCCCTGGCCCTGCGCAAGGCCAAGGCCAACGTGCTCGGCGTCGTCGGCCTGGTCGAGAACATGCCCGACGGCAATGCCCAGCGCCCCGGCGACGTCGTCACCTCGATGTCGGGCCAGACGATCGAGGTGATCAACACCGACGCCGAAGGCCGTCTGGTGCTCTGCGATGTGCTGACCTGGGTCCAGCGCGAGCATGCGCCGACGAAGATCGTCGACCTCGCCACGCTTACCGGCGCGATCATCGCCACCCTGGCGCACGAATATGACGGCATCTTCTCGAACGACGACGATCTGGCCGAGGCGCTGACCGCCGCGGGCCAGGCCTCGGGCGACAAGCTGTGGCGCCTGCCCCTCGGCCCGGTCTACGACAAGATGATCGACAGCCCGATCGCCGACATGAAGAACGTCGGCGCCCGCTTCGGCGGGTCGATCACCGCGGCGCAGTTCCTTCAGCGCTTCGTCGAGAAGGGGACCCCTTGGGCGCATCTCGACATCGCTGGCACGGTCTGGGCCGACAAGCCCGGCGCGACCTGGGACAAGGGCGCCACCGGCTATGGCGTGCGCCTGCTCGACCGCTTCGTGCGGGATAATTTAGAGAAATGATCTCCACTTTCGTCATTGCGAGCGAAGCGAAGCAATCCAGGGCGCGGTGCGCCGTTTGCCTGGATTGCCGCGGGGCTTCGCCCCTCGCAATGACGGCTAGGCGATGAGGGTCGATTTCTACCAGTTGAGCCGCGATCCGGCCGAACTCGCGCTGCCGCTGATCGCGCGGGCGACGCTCGGCGCGGGGGAGCGGCTGCTGGTGGTCTCTGCCGACGAGGCGCAGCTCGGGCGGATCGACGAGGCGTTGTGGACGCGCCTGCCCGACAGCTTCCTGGCGCACGGCAAGGCCGGCAAGCACGAAGAACGCCAGCCGATCCTGCTTTCCGCCGAGCCGAAGCCCGCCAACGGGGCGAAGTTCCTCGCCCTTGCCGATGGGCTGTGGCGGGAGCCCGGTGCGGCCTTCACCCGCGTGTTCTTCCTCTTCGACGAAGCGACCCTCCAGGGTGCCCGCGATTGCTGGCGCATGCTCGGCACGCGCGACGGGATCGAGCGGCGGTTCTGGAAGCAGGACGGCGGCAAGTGGGTCGAGGGGCCCTGACGTGCCCGATTTCATGAACCCCGAGCGCGACAAGGCGATCAGCTTCTCGGTCGCGCCGGATGGGACGGCGGGCTTCGCGGTTCTGCACCTGCTCGCACCGCAGGAAATCGACGGGCTCGAGGCGGCGCGGTGGCGCAAGGTCTTCCGCTCGCCGACCTTCCCCGACCGGCACGCCGCTTTCGATGCGGCGCGGCAGCAATTCGCCTGGGTTCGCGAGGCCTGGCGCGCGGAGCTCGTGAACCTTGCTCCGCCGGCCAATCCCCGCTAGGGGCGCGCCACTTTATCCCGAAGACATAATTCGCAAGGACGAACGACATGGCGGTTACCCGCACCTTTTCGATCATCAAGCCCGATGCCACCCGCCGCAACCTGACCGGCGCGGTCACCAAGATGCTGGAGGAGGCCGGTCTGCGCGTAGTCGCCTCGAAGCGCATCCAGATGACCCAGGAGCAAGCCGAAGGCTTCTACGGCGTGCACCGCGAGCGTCCGTTCTTCGCCGATCTCGTTAGCTTCATGACTTCGGGTCCGGTCGTCGTCCAGGTCCTCGAGGGTGAGGACGCGGTGAAGCGCAACCGCGACATCATGGGCGCCACCAACCCGGAGAACGCCGAGCCGGGCACGATTCGCAAGGAACTCGCCGAATCGATCGAGGCCAACTCGGTTCACGGATCGGACAGCGACGAGAACGCCAAGATCGAGATCGATTTCTTCTTCAAGCCCGAAGAGATCGTCGGCTAAATCGAGCAGGTCTGTGTCCCCGCGAAGGCGGGGATCTCTGACTGAAGCACCCGCTTTCGCAGATGCGCAGGATCAAATCAAAAGGGCCGGCGGAGCGATCCGCCGGTCCTTTTGATTTGATCCACCCTCTCTCGCATCCTATCTTGCCGGCAAAGGAGATCTGCGATGCAAGGCATGGGCGCAACCGAAGGCGAGGCCTGCCCCTTCGAGTTCAATTTCGATCCCGCCACCTTCAAGGTCGGCGATACGGTCAGCTACCGCGTGAACGGCAGCTTGGAGGGCTTTCCCTTCGTGGGCACGCTGATCGAGGTTCATGACGACCACGTGATCATCGGCGCCGAACCCGGCAAGCCGGCGGTGCGCTACCGCGGCACGCGCGAGAGCCGGCCGCAGGTGGAATATTCGGAGATATGAGGCTCGCGGGCAACCGATAAGGAGTACGGAGGAGAGGGCAGTCTGACTAGGCTGGCGCTAAAACGCGTCCGCCGCGTCGATCAGCTTGGTCAGCCGCTTGGGCGCAACGCTGCGCCAGGAGCGGCCAAGCCATTCCGCGACGTGGTCCCAATCGACGCCCTTGCGGTTGAGCACGATGCCGACCCAGCCGGCCGGGCCGTAATAGGCCGGGCGGTAGTAGACCTCCGGGTCCTGCTCGACCAGCGCGGCCATTTCGTCGGCGCCGCTCGTCTTGACCAGGACTGCGATCTCCTTCTCGCCGTGGTGGCGCTGGTTGAAGATCGCGAAGAACTTGCCGCCGGCGATGCTCCAGCCCGGCGCGCCGTGCGAGGCGCGCGCCTCGCTTTCGGGCAGGGCGAGGGCGAGTTCGTTTACCTGGGCGAGCAGCCATTCGGGATTGGTCTCGCGGCTGACCAAGTCGGCCAGGCAGCGCGAATAGAGCTGGTGCTCGGCGATCAGCACGCGCGCCGCCAGGCTGTCGGCGGTGTCGCCGGGCAGGATCGCGACCGGGGTCTGGCCCAGGATCGGCCCGCAATCGAGCTCGGCGGTGACGAGGTGGACGGTGACCCCGCCGTGGCTGTTGCCGGCGTCCCGCGCGCGTTCGTGGGTGTGGAGACCGGTATACTTGGGCAGCAGCGAGGGGTGGATGTTGACCATCCGGCCTTCCCACTGCGTCACGAAGCCTTCCGTCAGTATGCGCATGTACCCGGCCAGCGCGACATATTCGGCGCCGCTCGCGCGGATCGCCGCGTCCATCGCCGCGTCGTGGTCGGCGCGGGCCATGCCCTTGTGAGGCAGGGCGAAGGTCGCCACGCCCTCGGCCTCGGCGAGCTTGAGCCCGCCGGCCTCGGGATTGTTGCTGGCGACGAGGACGATCTCGTAGGGGCAGTCCGCCGCCTTCGCGGCATAGAGCAGCGCGGCCATGTTGGTGCCGCTGCCCGAAATCAGGACGGCGACCTTGGCGCGCGTCTCAGGCAAGATGAGTCGCACTCCAGGCTTCGCGGGCGCTCCAGCTTTCGGCGGCGCCGCGGACGGTGCAGCCGCGTGCTCCAGGCTCGATCGCGCCGATGACCGAGACGGTTTCGCCCGCCGCGGCGAGGTCGTCGATCACGCTGCGCACATCGTCGGCCGCCACCGCTAAGACCATGCCGATGCCGCAGTTGAAGGTGCGGGCCATTTCCTCGGGCTCGATGTTGCCCTGGGCCTGGAGGAAGGCCATCAGCCGCGGTTGGGCCCAGGCTTCTACGTCGATCAGCGCGTGCAGGCCCTGGGGCAGCACGCGAGGTACGTTCTCGAGCAGGCCGCCACCGGTGATGTGGGCGAGGGCGTGGATCCGGCCAGATCGGATCACGGGCAGCAGGCTCTTCACGTAGATCCGGGTCGGCTCGATCAGGTGGTCGATCAGCAGCTTGTCGGCATCGAACAGGGCGGGGCGGTCGAGCTTCCATCCCTTGTCCGCGGCGAGGCGGCGGACCAGGGAGTAGCCGTTGGAATGGACGCCGGACGAGGCGAGGCCGAGCAGGACGTCGCCCGCCGCGACCTTGTCTCCGGTCAATTGCTCGCCGCGCTCGACCGCGCCGACGCAGAAGCCGGCGAGGTCGTAGTCGCCGGCCGCATACATGCCCGGCATCTCGGCGGTCTCGCCCCCGATCAGCGCGCAGCCTGCCAGCTTGCAGCCCTCGGCGATGCCGGCGACCACGCGCTCGGCGACGCCGTTGTCCAGCTTGCCGGTGGCGAAATAGTCGAGGAAGAACAGCGGCTCGGCGCCCTGGACGATCAGGTCGTTGACGCACATCGCCACGAGGTCGATGCCGATCGCATCGTGGCGGTCGTGGTCGATCGCCAGCTTGACCTTGGTCCCGACGCCGTCGTTGGCCGCGACCAGAAGGGGATCCTTGTAGCCCGCGGCGCGCGGATCGAAGAATCCGCCGAAGCCGCCGAGTTCGGCATCGGCGCCCGGCCGCGCGGTCGACTTGGCGAGCGGGCCGATGGCCTTGACGAGCGCATTGCCGGCTTCGATCGAGACGCCGGCCTGGGCGTAGGAGTATGACTGATTATCGGACATGCTCGCCCGCTAGCCTTTTCCCGCTTGGATTTCCACGACCGTTTGGGCACAAGGCGGTCGGTTTTCCCCGATGCCCCATTTCGCCTTTCCCCAAGCCTTGCGGACCTACCGCCTCGAAGTCGCCAGCTCGGCGGCGGTGCAGCTGCTCGGCGGCCTGGGTATCGCGCTGGGAATCGCGCTTGCCGCCGTGGGGCCGGCGCGGCTGATCGCGCAGATCGAGGGCGAGCGCGGAATCATCCCGATGGCTCGCTCGACCGATATCGAGGTCGCGGGAATCGAGGTCAACACCACGGGCAAGAACGGCCAGGAAGCCCGCGAAGCCGGCTGGCGGGAGGCCTACAAGAAGGCCTGGGCGCAGCTCCACGGACCGGCCATGCCGGATGCGCAGATCGAATCGATGGTCTCGGCCGTGGTGATCGAGCATGAGCAGATTGGCCCGCGGCGATACATCGCCAAGCTGACCATCACGTTCGATCGAGGCCATGCCGGGCAATATGTCGGCACGGCCGACGGCGTGATCGCCGCCCATTCCGCGCCGATGCTGATCGTGCCGGTGCTCTATTCGGGTGGCGTCGCCCAGGTCTACGAAGTGCGCAGCCCCTGGCAGCGCGCCTGGGCCGAGTTCCGCGCCGGGACCAGCGCGATCGACTATATCCGCCCCGTCGGTGGCGGAGGCGATTCGCTTCTGCTCACGGCCGGCCAGGTACAGCGCCGCAGCAGGTCTTGGTGGCGTAACGTGCTGGACGAATTCGGAGCATCGGACGTCGTCATGCCGATCGCCCGGCTCGAGCGACAGTGGCCGGGTGGTCCGGTGCGCGGCACCTTCACGGCGCGCTACGGCCCCGACAGCACCGTGATCGAAAGCTTCACGCTGACCGCCAATGACGATGCCGGCGTACCGGCGATGCTCACCCAGGCCGTACAGCGGTTCGATGCGATCTACGGCCAGGCGCTGGCGCAGGGAATCTTGCGGCCCGACCCGACGCTGAACGAACGGCCCGGGATGGATCCGGCTGTCGCGGCATTGATCGCTGCCGCCCGCAGTGCCGAACAAGCCCCTCGGAGCGACGACGCCGACATCGCCACCACGCCGACCCCCGCCGCCAAGCCAAGCAGTACGCCGGGGGCGCCGGCGGCTGGCGCGGCGAGCAGCTATACCGTCCAGTTCGCCTCGCCCGACGCCCGCTCGGTCGATGCGGCGCTCGCCGCGGTTCGCGCAGCTTCGGGCGTCCAGGGCGCTTCGACCAGTTCGATCGCGATCGGCGGCACCTCCGTCATGCGGGTGACCTATGCGGGCGACCTCAACGGGCTCGCCGCAGCGCTACGGGCACGCGGCTGGCAGGTTAGCACCGGCGGTGGCGTCCTGAGCATTCGGCGCTAGGCATGAACCAGATCGCGCTACCGCTCGGGGGCGCCGGCGCCTCCCGCATCGTCGTCGGCAATGCCAACGAAGCCGCGGTCGAGGCCTTGGCCAATACCGCGAACTGGCCGTTCCGCAGCGCGATCCTGTTCGGCCCGCCGCGCTCGGGCAAGTCGCTGCTCGCGAGCTGGTTCGTGGAGTCAGGACGGGGCGAGGCGATCGACGATGCCGTATCTCTCGACGAGACCGAGCTGTTCCACCGCTGGAACCGCGCGCAGGAAAGCGGCACGCCGCTGCTGCTGGTCGGCGGCGAGGAGGGCAAGTGGCAGGTCCGCTTGCCGGATCTCGCCTCCCGGCTTGGCGCAGCGCTGCGGTTGACGATCGGCACACCCGACGACACCATGCTGGCCGAGCTGATCATCGCCCATGCCGAGCAGCGCGGCCTCGTCCTGGGCGAAGGTGCGGGGCCTTACCTTGTGCCGCGGACGGCGCGTAGCCATATGGCGATCGAACGCCTGGTCGCGGCGATCGACCGCCTGAGCCTCGAGCGCAAGCAGGCGGCGACCCTCGCGATCTGGCGCGACGCGCTGGAGGAGCAAGCCGGGGCCGTAGAGCCGCGGTTGCGCTGACCGGCGATAAGTGGGAAAAACAGGGCCATGTTCAGGACTTTGACCGCCTATCTGGACTCGATCGTCGCACGCGATCCGGCCCCGCGCTCGCGCTGGGAAGTCCTTCTCTATCCGGGCCTGTGGGCAGTGTTCTGGCACCGCGTGGCGCACTGGCTATTCGAAGCGGACCTGTTTTTCCTGGCCCGCTTCGTGAATCACACCGCCCGGTTCGTCACCGGGATCGACATCCATCCCGGTGCGAAGATCGGCCGTCACCTGTTCATCGATCACGGCTTCACCGTGATCGGCGAGACCGCCGAGATCGGCAACAACGTGACGATCTACCAGTGCGTGACCCTGGGCGGCACCAATCCGGCCAACGGCATTCCCGGCAAGCGCCACCCCACGCTGGAGGACAATGTCATCGTTGGCTCTGGCGCGCAGATACTGGGGCCGATCACAGTCGGCCAGCGCGCCCGGATCGGCGCCAATGCGGTGGTTACCGAGGACGTGCCGGAAGGCGCGACGATGGTCGGGGTCAAGGCCCGATCCACCCTTGTCGCGGCCGAGACCTGGCAGAAGGACTTCATCCCCTACGGCACGCCGTGCAAGGAGCCCTGCACCGAGCTGGGCGAAACCGGCATCCAGCGTTTCGAGGAGCTGGAGGCGGAGATCGTCGCCCTGCGCGCCCAGGTCGAGGCCCTGCTGGCCGAACGAGGCGGGGCGCCCAAGCCCGCCGCACGCAAGACCACGCGGAGCTGAGCGGAGTGCTGGGCGGCGGCGCGAACAATCCTGGCGCCACGGTCATCTCCTTTCCCAAGCCCATCCTCCAGACCGGCTTCGACCGGCTCGAACTGTTGCGCATCCTCGACCTCTACGGCCGGATGGTCGCTGCCGGAGAGTGGAAGGACTACGCGATGAACTTCGACAAGGACGCCGCGAGTTTCTCGGCCTTCCGCCGCGCCGCCGAACGGCCCCAGGCGCGCATCGAAAAGCGTCCCGCGCTGCGCCAGCGCCAGGGCATGTGGACCCTGTTCGGCGAGGCCGGCCAGGTCCTCAAGCGCGGTCACGAACTGGCCGGGGTGCTGTTCCCGCTGGAGCGGCGGCTGCTCAAGATCGTCGAGGGCTAGATGACCGATACCGTCGTGCAAACTGCCTCGGGCGAGGTCGAGGGCGCGGCACTTCCGGGCCTGCGGCGCTGGCTGGGCATTCCCTATGCCCGCGCCGGGCGCTTCGAGGCGCCTGCTGCGGTCGAGCCGTGGCGGGGCGTCCGAGACGCTACCAGGTTCGGCAAGCAGTGTCCGCAGCTGATGGGGGGCAAGATCAAGCCGGGGCAATTCGACAACGCGACCTACGGTGAGGACTGCCTCCACCTCAACGTCTACGTGCCCGAGGGGGGCTCCGCGGATCCCAAGCCGGTCATGGTCTGGGTCCACGGCGGGGCCTTCATGGCGGGCAGCGGCGATCCTTACGACGGCTCCGCTCTGGCATGCGAGGGCGACGTGGTGGTCGTCACGATAAACTACCGCCTCGGTGCGCTCGGCTTCGTCAATTTCGGCGGGGCGCTGGGCCTTCCGCAGATTCCCTCGAACCTCGGCCTGCGCGACCAGATCGCGGCGCTCGAATGGGTGCGTGACAACATTGCGGCATTCGGCGGGGACCCGGCCAAGGTGACGATCGCGGGCCAGTCGGCCGGCTCGCTCTCGGTCTCGCTGCTGATGCTTTCGCCCAAGGCGCGGGGCCTGTTTCGCGGAGCCATCGCGCAGAGCGGCGCAGTCAGCCTGATCCACGACCGCGAGCGTTCGCTTCAGGACGCGCGCCGGTTCGCGGAACTGCTCGATCTCAACCAGGGCGAGCTCGAACGGCTGCGGTCGATGCCGCTCGAAGACCTTTTCCGGGCTCAGGCACGGGTCGGCAGGGAGATCGGCGGCGGTATCCCCGCCGCACCGTGGTTCGACGGTGACCTGCTACCCGCCACGTTGGAGGAAGCCCAGCGGCACGATGCCGTGCCGGTTCCGCTGCTGGCCGGGGCGACGCGCGACGAGATCGTGCTGTTTACCTTCAGCCCCGGCAACCTCCTACCGAGCACCTGGGATGAGCTCGAGGCGCTGCTCTTCGCCCAGCTGCCGCCGGATCACGCGGAGCGCGTGCTTGCAGCCTATCCGCGTACTCGCAAGGGCCGCATCGCCCTGGCCAGCGACCTGACTTTCCTGATGCCGACGCGCAACTTCGCCGAACGCCACGCCGCGCTCGCGCCGACCTGGCTCTACCGCTTCGACTACAGCCATCCGATCGTCGGCGCGACGCACGGCCTCGACCTGACGCTGGCCTGGCCGTTCTCAGGCCTGAAGATGGCCCTGGCGCGCGGCGGCCCGAACCTGGGTTGGCGCCAGGCCCTGGGCGAGCGGATGCGCGCCGATATGGCGCATTTCGTGCGTGACGGCACAGCCCCGGCCGACTGGCCCCGCTATGAAAGCGAAACGCGGCGGGTGAAGGTCTACGATCGCGTGGACTGGATCGAGGTCGGCCCCGAAGCGGCGCGGGTCGCCGCCTGGGCGGGGCGGGACGTCTCGCCAGGAGTGGCGCGGGGCGAGGACTGAATCAGGCGAAGGTTTCGCTGATGGCGGTCGACGAATGCTGCGCCCGCGTCACCGCCCCCACGATCCGGAACAAGAAGAACGCCGACAGGCCCAGCAGGAAGATGCCCAATATGTTCATCGCGGCATTCGCGAGCGGTGGTGTCGTGAAATAGGCGTTGGTAAACACGCTGACGAGCGACATGAACAGCAGCCCAAGCTGGATCGTCGCGCCGGTCACGAAGCTGGTCCACCACGAGGAAACGTCGGGCACTGTGGCCAGCGATTGGTAGACGTCCTCTCCATGGCTGCGGTTGTATAGTTCGCGCATCGAGCGGAACGGCACCGCCAGATTGACGATCGGAACGAAGAAGCTGCCGATGGTCCAGCCGGGCGAATAAGCCAGGTCGGTCAGGCCAAAGTCGGCGAGGTTCGCGCGGGCCCGGTGCAGCCACAGCATCAGCGCGATTGTCAGCGGAACTATCGACAGCATCATGGCTAGCGACAACAGGCTGACCAGGCCTACGGCAAAGCGCAACGTCGCCATTTCAGGGTTTTGGAGTTGGGTCAGCAAGAGGCTGACGACCGCGATCAACAGCAGATCGACGGCAATGTGCAGTCCGATGGCAATCCGAATCGCGATCGCGCGCCGGTTGAGCGAGCGCAGCGCTTCGTCTCGGCTTTGTGTGGCCCACTTCACTTGTTCCGCCCCTGGCGGAACTCGAGTCTCCGCGGCAAATTCATGTCGGCCATCGATGCCCCCCAACCTCGCTGGAGGGTAGCCGCAGCGAGGCCGGTTACAAGTCCATCCGACCATTCCGGATGCAGTTACCCCACCATGGCCACCGCCGCGTGGTTCTTCACCTCGAGCGGCTGGACGATCAGTGTCACCCGATCGTGGCCCACCGCGAGGTCGAGCGTCTCGCCGGCGCGGACTTGGATCGGCTCGGGGAAATGGTGGAGGATCTGCAGCCAGCCGCCGTCGGTGTAGCCGTCGGGGTGGTTCTCGAAGGCGATCCCTTCGGCCAGGTCGACGTGCATCCACTGGACGATGCCCGTGGCGGTGCCGTCGGCGAGGACGGGGATCGAGAGGGTATGGAGCTCGCTCTCGTGGCGCTTCCGCGTGAGGTCGACGCGGACCAGCTCCACGTCGGCGGAGAGGCGGGTCCAGTCGGTCATCGTCCCGTGGATCGGCAGCTTCATCGCCGCGAACTGGCTGAAGCGCGAGACGTTGAAGCCCGAGATCCGGTCGACGAAGACGTAGTCGTCGAGCACCGCGCTCTCGACCAGGCAGCCGATCGCGCTGGCGGCGCGCGGGATGACGATAGCATCCTCCTTGAGCAGGCGGGCGTGGGCATCCTCGAAGGTGTCGCAGACCATCTCGGTCAGCAGGTCGCTGGACAGAATTTCCGAGACGAGGATATCGGCGCGCTCGGGCAATTCCTGACCAACCTCGAGCTCGGTCGAGAGCTTGGCGTGAACGGTCACCCGGTCGGCATAGCCGTTCTCGGCGACGATCTTCTTTGCCATGTCGGCGATGATGGGGACGGCTTCGCAGGCGGTCACGGTCTCGGCGCCGGCGCGGGCGGCCATCATCGAGAGCAGGCCGGAGCCGGTCCCGATGTCGAGCACCTTGGCGCCGGGGCCGATCCGCTCGATCGCCGAGAGGATCGCGGCCTCGAAGGCGTCGTTGCGGCGCGTGTCGTTCATCATCGGGATATGCCAGAACGGCACCTGCTCGGTACAATGCCGGCGCATCTGGTGGCGGATCTGGCGGCCGACATCGTTGTCGTTGGGGGCAAGCTCCGCCGCGCGGCGCCATTCGGTCAGCGCCTCCAGGCTGCGGCCCTCGCGGGCAAGCATGACGGCATGGTTGTTCGCCGCGATCGGATTGGCGGGATCGGCGCGGCAGGCCTGGCCCAGGCCGGCGACGGCCTCGGCCCCGCGGCCCAGGCGACCTAGCAGCAGGCTGCGCTCGTGCAGTGCGACGGGGTGCTCGGCATCGAGCGCAAGCAGGGCGTCCCAATAGGCCACGGCTTCTTCGAAGGCCCCGCGCTGTGTGGCCAGGCCGGCGAGGATCGGCAGCACTTCCGCGACGCGGTAGCCGGCCTCTGCCACGAGCCGGAACCTTGCTTCGGCTTCGGGGAGGTTTCCGGCGGTCTGGAGGACCATGGCTTCGTGGAGGTGGGTACGGGCGGCAGTCAGAGCGTTATCGTCGTTCGGCATTGTCGAGTTCCACCAAGGAGGTCAGCCAGCACGCCGATGTATTGAGGCTTATGGTTAAGGGGAGGTAAACGGCGGCCGGTAAACCGGGAGCGGAACTTTCGCGGGTGCGGCGGCTTGTCCCGGAAGGACCAGCCAAGAGAGCCCAACATGGAAACCCGTACCCTTCACCGCGGCCGCCTGATCGACCACGTCCAACTCGTCGTCGCCGACCTCGAGGCCCACCGGCGCTTCTACAAGGCGGTATTCGAGGTGCTCGGCATCCCCATCGGCGGCGAGGCGGAGGATTACCTCTGGGCCGACGAACTGTTCATCTCGACCGCCGACAGCGATGCCGCCCAGGGCAGGCTGACCGGCTATCACCACCTGGCGTTCCAGGCCCCCGACCGAGCGACGGTGGAGCGCTTTCACAAGGTTGCCCTGGAAAACGGCGGCACCGACAACGGTGCGCCGGGCGAGCGGGACTATCACCCCGGCTACTACGGCGCCTTCGTGCTCGATCCGGCGGGCAACAACATCGAGGCAGTCTATCACGGTCCGGCCCGGCAGAGCGCGGGGTCGGTGGTGGTGGAGTTCGAGGGGTAGGGCGACGGCAGTTTTTGCTAACACCTTACCAGAAACCGCTCGGGCCGATCTTCGGCCTCAGCGTTCGTTCGCTCGTTCGCCGCTCAATAATTCCACTGCACCTGGCTGCGGAACAGGCCCCCCGCAGCGCGCCCGATCCGCCGCTCGTCCGCTTCGGTGCGCTTCATGCGGGAATAGGCGAGGGTGATCTCCAGCGCCTTCCACGGCTGCCATTCGATGCCCACTTCGAGCTCGTCGGTCTCCAGCCGCGGGGCGTTGACCGCGGCCTTCCAGCCGCCGCGGTAGTGCTGCCAGCGGGCGTAGGGAAACAGCGTGCCGAGGCTGTCGGTGTCGAGCTTGTACATCGCCTGGACGTAGCCTCCGCTGAGGTTCTTGGTCGCGATTGACTGGCTCAGGCGGTCCCATTCCGGCCCCTTGCCCCAGTTCCATTCGGCCTGGATGCCGAAGGGCTGCGGATAGAGCATGGCGTGCACGCCCACCCGGTTGTCGTCGAAGGCCACCGCGCTTACCCCGCCTGAGCGGATTTCGGGCTGGACCCGGTTGAGCATGGCCGACCCGCCGATCTCGACCACCTGGTCGCCGATCTCGAACGGCCAGGTGGCGAAGGCGACCTTCATCAGGCCCTGGTTCTGCTCGGTGCGGTTGGTGCCCTGGCCGTTGAACACGCCGATTCCGAAGGCGCCGTAGTTGCCGAACAGCTTCTGGCCGTCTTTGGCCAGGCGGTCCCAGATCTTCTGGACCGAGGGCGGGGTGTAATAGGCGACGATGCCCAGGTCGCGCTCGCTCGGCGCGGCGCTGTTGATCGCGTCGCTGCGGTCCAGCGTGATCCGGTTGGAGGAGGACTGCATGTTCTCCCACCCGTAAGGCACCTTCGACTGGCCGAAGCGGACGCGCAGGGTCTTGGCCTTGTCGGCGAAGACATCGGCATAGGCGTCGCGCAGCTGGACGAAATGTTCGCGCCGCTCGGTGCCTGACTGATTGCCGACCGCGCTGGCGAAATCCGACTGGAGATAGAGCGAAACGCGGTCCGAAATGTCGCCCTGCAGCACGAGCCGTGCCCGGCGCAGCGAGAAATTGCCGCGATCCGAGATCGAGCCGTCGTGCACCGAGCGCAGCCGCGAGACGCCGGCCGGCGCGGTCTCGTCGCCCGAGAGGAAGGCGTTGTAGCGCATCTGGGTATAGCCGCGCAGCGACAGGCGCTCGTACCAGTTCTTGGGTTTTGCCACGGCTATCGCGGCCGGCGCCGCGGAAGCCGGGCCTGCCGCTGGGCGCGCGGCGGCCAGGGCGCTGCCGGTTGCTACCGGGGCATCGCCCGAAGCCGGGGCAACCGTCGCGGGGGGCGCGGCGTCGTTGGACTTCAACGCCGAGGTCAGCGCCTGGACCTGCGCCTTGAGCTCGTCGATCTGCCGCTGGAGGTCGGCGGTTGATTGGGCCTGCGCGGCCTGCGGCAAAGCGACGGCAAGAGCCGCGGCGATGGCTGCCGCGCCGTGAGACCTCGTCATCTGTGTTCCCTCGCTGATCGCGGTCGGCGCGGCCGATCCGCCCTCCCGCGAGTGGCGCTATGTCCGAGGGGTGACTGTTTTATGACGCAGATGTGACGAAGTGTTGCTGGACGGTTTCCAGGCGCGGCGGGCGCTTCGTGGGCGAGTCCGGCGGGGGGTGACGAAGCGGCGGGACCTTACCCGCCCGCGGGCCGGGCCTGGCGGGCGGCGGTCAGCGCGTCCCACTCGGCCCAGGCGATCGAGCGCCCGGGATAGGCAATGCGCTGCAGCGGCCAGGCGGTGCGCATCCAACCCGTCACCCACTTGTAGAGCTCGCCGTCGAAGCCCGCGTCGTATTCGGCTTTGGTCACCCACAGCGTGACCATTGCATCGTAACCGGGGACCTTGCTCGGATAGACGTAGACGCAGCCGCGCTCGCGACGGCCGTCGGGGGTGAGCACGGCGTAGGCGAAGGAGCTGCGCTTTTCGAACCTGGCCTGCTCGCTGAGCATGTCCTGCATAGCCTCGGCATCGGTGATCCCTTCCCGCGGCCAACGGGTGCTGCGGCTGAAGGTCTGCTGGAGGTGCTGGATCGACGACATGTAGGCGGCGAAATCGAGCTTCACCACCTCGGGGCCGAGCGGTACGAGCTTGAAGCCCGGCGCTTCGACGAGCGTCGGCACGGCGAAGGTGTCGGGCACGAACCCTGCCTTCGGGCCGGCCGGGCGGGGGGCGGTTGCGGGGCTCGTCTCGGCCCGGGCCGGCTCTGCGGCCAGCGCCAGCAGGGCCAGCGCCAGTCCCGCCCCGGTGATCATCGATCTCACTGCCTTGGCTCCTCGAGCTGCCATCGCTGCGGACGAGGTGCGCGGCAGCGCTCGGCGCGGCCAGCGCGAAAGCCTGTATGGGGCACATAGACAGCGGCTATGCGTTGGCGCGCGGTGGGCCCGGCCTCACAATGAAGGCTGGCCTCGTGGCGGCGGGCGAGGTCCATTCCGTTCGCGATGTTGCTCACGGCCTGACGCCGGTTCGACGCCGGCTCGCCGCCCGAGGGGCGAACGAAATCGGTCAGCCCGCGCTGGCGGCCTTCTGGACCAATTCCATTGCATGCATCGACTGCTCCATGCCGTTCTGGACCGGCTTGTCGGTGCTGCGGTCGTTGATCCTGTCCCAGGCGGCGGCGAAGCCTTCGACGGTAAGCTCGGCCTCGGGCAGCAGGGTGCCCTGGTTCATCGCGACCACGCCGCTCTGGAACACACCCGCGCCGGCGCCGACGATCGCATTGGTCGGGGCGTCTTCCGAGACGAGGTAGAGCGCGGCCGGCACGACGCTCTCGGCCTTGAAGGCCTTGAAGGCTTCCTCGGGGAAGATGTCCTGGGTCATCCGGGTGCCGGCGGTCGGAGCCAGCGAGTTGACCCGGATATTGTTCTTCGCGCCCTCGAGGTAGAGCGTCTTGGCCAGGCCGACCAGGCCCAGCTTGGCCGAACCGTAGTTCGACTGGCCGAAGTTGCCGCCCAGGCCGCTCGACGAAGTGGTCATCAGCACGCGGCCGTAGTTCTGTTCGCGCATGGTTTCCCAGCAGGCCTTGGTGGCGAAGGCCGAGCCGAGCAGGTGGACGCGCACGACCAGCTCGAAGTCGGCAGGCTCCATCTTGGCGAAGCTCTTGTCGCGCAGGATACCGGCATTGTTGATCAGGATATGGACCCCGCCCCAGGCTTCCTTGGCCTTGGCGACCATTTCGACCATCTGCTCGTATTCGGCGACATTGCCGCCGTTAGACATGGCCTGGCCGCCCGCGGCCTTGATCTCCTCGACCACGGCCAGGGCGGCGTCGGAATGGCCGGTGCCGTCGCGCGCCGCGCCGAGGTCGTTGACCACCACCTTCGCCCCGCGCCGGGCGAGTTCGAGCGCATAGGCCTTGCCGAGGCCGCCGCCGGCTCCGGTTACGATGGCGACGCGATCCTGGAAGGAGTTGGTCATGGCTGGGCTCCGAAGCTGCTAAGGGGTGCGCGAATCGGGCAGGATTTGGGGTGACCTTGCTGCGGCGCGGGATGGCACGACGCGCCGCGCGGTTCAATGGTCATGGGTTCGAGCTAGCCAGATCGCAGACCGAGCTTCCTTTCTGTCAAACAAGTGTCACAAATCGGTCGTAGCGCAGCAATGATTCGTAACAAAGGGATAGTCCAAGTGACCCGAACCATCCGCGCATCCGTTCTGGCCATGGCGCTTTCGACCGGCTGGGTGCTGCCCGCCCACGCCCAAGCCGCAGACAGTGCCGCGGTCGCCCAGGAACTGGCGGCGATGCGCGCGCAGATGGCGCAGATGGCGGCGCGGATCGACACGCTCGAGGGCCAACTCGCCACGGCCAATGCCAAGGCCGAGGCGGCGAGCACCGCGGCAGGCGCGGCCTCGGCTGCGCTGGCGAAGCTTCCCGCGCCCAGCGCCACGGCCAAGCCGGCCACCGAAGTTACCTGGGACGGCGCTCCCAAACTTGCCACGAAGGACGGCTGGTCGTTCAAGCCGCGCGGGCGCCTGCAGGTCGATGCCGGCTCGGTTAGTGCACCCGCCCTGCCGACCGCAGCGCAGCAGCGCGAGCTGGGTTTTGCCAGCCGCTTCCGCCGCGCCTATCTCGGCTTCGACGGGACCATGCCGGGGGGTTTCGGCTATCGGCTGGAAGTGGACGTCGCGGGCAGTTCGGTCGCCCTGACCGACCTTTACCTAACCTACAAGCCCCGGCCCGACGTGACTCTGACGCTCGGCCAGCAAAAGCCTTTCTGGGGCCTGGAGGAAATGGAGTCCGATCTGTTCACCAGCTTCATGGAACGTGCGCCGTTCACCTCGGCCTTCGGCTTCGAGCGGCGGGTCGGCCTCAGCGGCGCCTATCAAGGGCACGACCTGCTGGTCCAGGCCGGCATCTTCACCGACGACGCGGCGAACCTGAATGCCAACGACGTTGACAACAGCTACAGCCTCGATGGCCGGGTCGTGTTCATGCCCAAGCTTGGCGCCAATGGGAGTGGCGGCCAGCTCCATCTCGGCGGTTCGATCCATTACCGCGTCATCAAGGACCAGGCGGCGATCGAGCTGCCGCGCTACCGGGCGCGGCCCGCGCTGCGGACTACGGACCTGCGCTTCGTCGATACGGGCAACATCACCGGTGCGACCAGCGAACGCGGGCTCGGGCTGGAAGCGCTGTATGTTGCCGGCCGCTTCCACGCCAATGCCGAGGCCTATTGGCAGAAGGTCGCCCGCACCGGCTTGGCCGATCCCACCTTCCACGGCGGCTATGCCGAACTCGGCTACCTGCTGACGGACGACGTTACCGCCTATCGCGGCGGCGTGCTCGATCGAATCAGGCCGAAGCACCCGGTCGGCAACGGTGGCCTGGGCGCACTGCAGCTCAACGTGCGCTATGACTGGCTCGACCTGACCGACGCCGGGATCGTCGGCGGCAATCAGCAAACCGCGGGGGTCTCGCTGATCTGGATCCCTACCGACTACGTCCGGTTCATCGCCCAGTACGGCCACATGTGGATCACGGATTCGCCGATCCTCGCCGGTGGGAGCCCGGACTACGGCGCCGATTCCTTCGGGCTGCGCGCCCAGTTCGATTTCTGACGGCTATTTGGCGACCCGGGCGGAGGCGAGCACCGAGAGCCAGCGGTCGCGCGTCGCTGACGACATCTCGCCCTTGTAGCGTGCCCCGAGCAGGAACAGCGACTTGCGTCCGGCGACGATGCGGTAGAGCGCGGTTTCGGCCGGATTGCCCGCGCAGGCGGGGGATTGACGCAGGAAGGTCAGCGAACTTTCATCCCGCGCGAGCGAGATAACCTGGCTGGGACAGGCGGCGGCCGAGGTCGTGCTGATCTGCTGGACCCAGTCGCTCGGCGAGCGGACCGCCTTGCCGGGCGTGCGGACGATGATCTCGAGCGCTTCGATCCAGTTGTCCGCGGAGCTGCCCTGGATCGCGATCCGGTCGTAGAGATAGGCCGGGTCGCTTTCGTCGAAGAGGACCATCTCCTTGCGTCCGCTGTCGAGAACCGCACCGATCCGAGGGTCGAGCCGATGGTCGAACAGCATCCGTTCGGCATGGGCCGGGGTGGCGGCGAGCAGGGGAAGAGCGAGGAGAATCGCTTGTCGGATACGCATCTTCAGCTCCTCTCGTGTTTGTTTCATTATGATGACAAACCGAGGGATACCCTAAAAAAAGAGGAAAATCCGCAGAAATCCGCGCGTGTCATATTATAGCCGGGCGAGCGTTGGCACGAGTTCGGCAAAGTGATCGATCACCGCGTCGGCACCGAGTTCGGCCGGCGGCTGGTCGTTGAAGCCGAAGGAGACGGCCACGGTGGGCGCGCCCGCAGCCCGCGCTGCGAGCACGTCGTAGGTCGTATCCCCGACATAGGCCGCCCGTCCGCCGCCGAGGCGCGCGGTCATCTCGAGGATCAGGTCCGGAGCGGGCTTGGCCCGGCCCGGGCCGAGGGTGTCGCCGCCCAGTATCGCGGCGAAGCGATGGGAGAGGTCCAATTCCTGGAGAACCTGGCGGGCGAGCGATTCGAGCTTGTTGGTCACCACCGCAAGCCGAACGCCCCGGGCCGCGAGGTCGCCGAGCATGGCCTCGGTCCCCGGGAAGGGGCGCGAATGGACCGCGATGTTGGCGCGATAGAAGGCCAGCAGGTCGTCATAGAGCGCGGTGAAGGAGTCTGCCGAGATCATCCCGTCGCGGGCAAGGGCACGTTCCAGCATTACCCGTGGGCCGCCGCCAACGAGGTCCTTGACCCGGTCCGGAGGGAAGGGCGCGCGGCCGATCCGCGCCAGGGCGTGGTTCACCGCGGCGCCGAGGTCGCCGAGCGTATCGAGGAGGGTGCCGTCGAGGTCGAAGCCGACGATCCGGAAGGGGAAATCGCTCATCGCGGGGCGGATGGCGCGATGCTGTGGAAACGGCAAGCATTTGCTGGCAAAGCACGCGCCATGACCGAAAGCGCACCGCTAGCTATCGTCGTCCTCGCCGCCGGCAAGGGCACCCGCATGAAGAGCGACCTCCACAAGGTCCTCCATCAGATCGCCGGCCGGCCGATGATCGAGCATCTGCTGGCCAGCGCGGCCGAACTGGCGCCTGAGCGGCAGGTCGTGGTCGTCGGCAGCGGGCGCGAACAACTCGAGGCCGCGCTGGATGGCCGCGCGGGAATCGCGGTGCAGGACCCGCAACACGGCACCGGACATGCGGTCCAGCAGGCCGAGGGGGCGCTGGCGGGCTTCTCCGGCGACGTATTGATCCTCTACGGCGATGTCCCCTTCGTCAGCGCGGCGACGATGCGGGCTATGATCGAGCGGCTCCACCAGCCCGATGAGCCGGCGGTGGTCGTACTGGGCTTCGAGCCGGCCGATCCCCTGCAATACGGCCGGGTGATCGCCCAGCAGGGCCTGATCCTCAAGATGGTCGAGCACAAGGATGCGACCGAGGCGGAGCGAGCCTGCGGGCTATGCAATTCCGGCTTGATGGCGGTCCGCTCGAACGACCTGTTCGGGCTGCTCGCACGGGTCGGCAACGACAATGCCCAGGGCGAGTATTACCTGACCGACATCGTCAACATCGCCAATGCCGACGCGCGGACCTGCGCGGTCGTGGTGACGGTCGATGCGGACGAAGTGGCCGGGATCAACAGCCGCGCCGAACTCGCCGAAGCCGAGCAGCGCTGGCAGTCCCGCCGTCGCCGCCGGGTGATGGACGAAGGCGCCTCGCTGGTCGCACCCGAGACGGTGTGGTTCGCCTGGGACACGGTGGTCGGCCGGGACGTGACCATCGAGCCCAACGTCGTCTTCGGGCCCGGCGTGACCGTCGCCGACGGCGCCCGCATCCGCGCCTTCTGTCACGTGGAAGGCGCCAGCCTGGCGAGCGGCACCGAGGTCGGCCCCTATGCCCGGCTGCGACCCGGCGCGGTGATCGAGGAGAAGGCCAAGGTCGGCAACTTCGTCGAGGTTAAGAAGTCCGTGCTGGGCAAGGGCGCCAAGGCCAACCACCTGTCCTACATCGGCGACGCCGAGGTCGGCGCCGGAGCCAACATCGGGGCAGGGACGATCACCTGCAACTACGACGGCTACTTCAAGTACAAGACCGTGATCGGCGAGCGGGCTTTCATCGGGTCGAATTCGTCGCTCATCGCGCCGGTGAAGATCGGCCGCGATGCGATCGTCGGCGCCGGCTCGGCGGTCAGCCGCGACGTGGCGGATGGCGAGCTGCGGCTCGTCCGCGCCGAGCAACTGGTCAAGCCCGGCTGGGCCGACCGCTTCCACGACGCGATGAAGAAAAAAAAGGCCGAAGGTAAAGCCTGACCGAAAGTTCATTTGCCGATGATATCATGATATGATATCGGGATATCATATCATGACCCGCATCCTCGCAGACTTGCCCGATGACGAGATCAAGCGCCTCGATCAGCTTGCCTATCAGCAAGGCAAGTCGCGGGCCGCCGTACTGCGTGAGGCGGTAGCGGCTTATACGGCGCAGCCGGCAAGCGAGGATATGGCCTGGCTCGACAAGGGCTTCGGCCTCTGGGCGCGGCACGGCCTGGATTACGATCCCAAGGAATACGATCGCCAGCGACGGGCCGAGTGGACGCGATACTGGGACGACGATTACGAAGAGGTCCGGGCTGAATCGCCCGACCTGTTCGATGAGGAGGACGACCGCCAGCGGCAAATTTATCTCGACATGCTGGCTGGAAAGTATCCTGCACCAAAGCGTCCCGACGGCAAGTGACCGGCTTCGCTTTCGATGCCGACATCGTGATCGATGCTTTGGCGGGCTATCCCCCGGCCCGGACGGAGATCGAACGGGCGGTGAGCCTGGCCTCGCGTCCCTGGATCAGCCGGATGGCGTGGATCGAAGTGCTTTCCAAAGGCAGCGAAGGCATGGTCAGGGATGCGCTGACGTTCCTCTCGCGCTTCGGGCTCGATGAAATCGACGAGGAAATCTCGCGACGCGCAGCATCGCTGCGCCGAGAGCGGCCGCGCTTGAAATCTCCCGATGCGATCATCCTTGCCACCGCCCAAATTCGCGGGCGGGTTTTGATTACACGCAATACCAAGGATTTTCCGGCAGCCATGCCGGGCATCCGCGTCCCCTACGTCCTGTAACGAAAGTTCTGAAAACATGTGCGGAATCATCGGCATAGTCGGCAAGGAAGAGGTCGCGGACCGGTTGGTCGATGGCCTGCGGCGAATGGAATACCGCGGATACGACAGTGCTGGGGTCTGCACGCTCGATGGCGGACGGCTCGTCCGCCGGCGCGCGCCCGGCAAGCTGGGCAACCTGGTGATCGAACTCGCGCGCGATGCCGCGCCGGGAACCACCGGCATCGCCCACACCCGCTGGGCCACGCACGGCGCGCCGACGGCGGCCAATGCCCATCCCCATGCCACCGCGGAAGTGGCGCTGGTCCACAACGGCATCATCGAGAACTTCCGCCAGCTCCGCGAGATGCTGACCGCGCGCGGCCGCAAGTTCGAGAGCGAGACCGACAGCGAGGTCGTTGCCCACCTGATCTCCGAGGAGATCGAGGCCGGCAAGTCGCCCGAAGAGGCGGTCAAGGCCGCCCTGCCGCAACTGCGCGGGGCCTTCGCGCTGGCCATCGCCTTCCGCCGCCACCCCGACCTGCTGATCGGCGCGCGGCTCGGCTCGCCGCTGGTGATCGGCTATGGGGAAGGGGAGACCTATCTCGGCTCGGACGCGCTGGCGCTCGCGCCGCTCACCCAGAAGATCAGCTATCTCGACGAAGGCGACTGGGTGGTTGTCCGCCGCGACGGCGTGACGATTTTCGACAAGGACAACAAGGAGGTGACCCGCGAGGTCACGACCTCGGGCGCCTCGGCCGCGGCGATCGAGAAGGGCAACTATCGCCACTTCATGCAGAAGGAGATCTTCGAGCAGCCGACCGTCGTCGCCCAGACCCTGCGGAGCTATATCCGGCAGGTCGACCAGTCGGTGGCCTTGCCACAGATCGACTTCGACCTCTCGCAGATCAACCGCGTGACCATCGTCGCCTGCGGGACGAGCTACTACGCCGGCATGGTCGCAAAGTACTGGTTCGAACAGTTCGCCCGCCTTCCGGTCGACATCGATGTGGCGAGCGAGTTCCGCTACCGCGACCCCGTCCTCGAAAAAGGGGGACTGTCCCTATTTATATCGCAGTCTGGCGAGACGGCGGACACGCTGGCCGCGCTGCGCCACTGCAGGGATGCCGGCCAGACCATCGCCGTCGTCGTCAACGTGCCGACCAGTTCGATGGCGCGCGAGGCCGACCTGCTGCTGCCGACCCATGCCGGGCCCGAGATCGGCGTCGCCTCGACCAAGGCTTTCACCTGCCAGCTCGCGGTGCTCGCCGCGCTGGCCGCGCACCTTGCGGTCAAGCGCGGACGGCTGGACCGGGCGGAAGAGGCCGAGGTGGTCAGGCACCTGATCGAGACCCCCGCCGCGCTCAACGCCGCACTGGCCTTCGACGACGAGATCGCGGCCATGGCTCACCTGATAGCGCCGGCTCGCGACGTACTCTACCTGGGCCGCGGGCCGGACTATCCGCTCGCCTTGGAAGGCGCATTGAAGCTGAAGGAAATCAGCTATATCCATGCCGAGGGCTATGCCTCCGGCGAGATGAAGCACGGGCCCATTGCGCTGATCGACGAGGCGGTGCCGGTGATCGTCCTCGCGCCTTCGGGCCCGCTGTTCGAGAAGACCGTCAGCAACATGCAGGAGGTTCGCGCCCGCGGCGGCAAAATCGTCCTGATCTCCGACAAGGAGGGCCTGGAGGAAGCCGGCGAGGGCTGCCTGGCGACGATCGAGATGCCCAAGGTCCACCCGCTGATCGCGCCGCTGGTCTACGCCGTGCCGGTCCAGTTGCTCGCCTACCATGTCGCCTGTGTTAAGGGTACGGACGTAGATCAGCCCCGCAACCTGGCGAAATCGGTCACCGTGGAATAGCCGCGGCGGTACCTTACCGCTTTACCCCGCGCTAACTATTGACCGCCTATGCGTGGGGTCATGCAGCCGAACTCCTCGACCGCGCTATCGCTTCCGCACGAGCTGTCCGTTCGGGCAGTGTTGGGGTTGACCGATCCCGACAACGGCGACTGGGCGCGGCTGCGCGGCCTGCAGTACTCGGGCCTTGCCAAGGTCGTTAAGCGGCGGATCGCAGCGCATGTCGTCGCCGCGCTTGCGGTGATCGCGATCTTTCGCATGGACATCAACATCGTGGTGCTAGGCGGCTGGCTTGTCGCTTTGGCGGGTACGCTGTTCTATGGTGCCAAGTTCGACCAGTCGCTGGGCGACGTAGATCGGCGCCGCATGTCGCGGGCCGAGTTCAATCAGCATACGCTGAGCTCGGTGATCAATGCGCTGATCTGGATCGTGCCGATCTCGTTCTTCGCGTTCTATGCCGGACCTCAACACAGGGTGGAGCTGTGGACGGTCCTGAGCTTGCTGATGGTGGTCTCCGCCGTGGTGCTGCCGGCCATGCCGCTCGGCACGCTGCTGTTCAACGCCGTGGTCGGCGTGGTCGCCGCGCTGAGCTTCCTGTTCGCCCACCAATACGTGATGAGTGTCATCGCCTTGCTGTTCGTGGTCGTCCTGGCGGTCGGCGCGATCGGCAATACCCGGACCTTCCTCTGCGCGCGTGTTGCCGAGGCCGGGATGGCCGAGAAGAGCGAAGTGGTCTCGCTCCTCCTCCGCGAGTTCGAGGAGGGCGAGGCCGACTGGCTCTGGCAGATCGATACTTCGCGCCGGGTCCGCGCGGTCAGCCCGCGCTTCGCCTTCGCGCTCGGCATGGACCCCGAGGATATCGACGGCATGCCGTTCATCCAGTTGGTCGCCGGCCCCGCGTGGGAAACCGGGCAGTTCCCCTCGAGTCTCCACGATCTGGCCGAGCGGCTGAAGCGCCGGGAGAATTTCTCCAATCTCCTGGTTCGTGTGACGATCAAGGGACAGCAGCGCTGGTGGGAGCTTTCGGGCACTCCCAAGTTGACCGAAGATGGTGTCTTCGACGGTTTCCGCGGAGTCGGCTCGGACGTCACCGAACAACGCGAGAGCTCGGACAAGATCGCCTACCTCGCCCGCTACGACACGTTGACCGGGCTGCCCAATCGCATGATGCTCACCGAGGCGGTCGGCGAGGCGATGCGCTATGCCGAGCAATGGCGGACGCGCTGCGCCTTCCTGATGCTCGACCTCGACCGCTTCAAGGCGGTCAACGATACGCTCGGCCACCTTGTCGGCGACCAATTGCTCGCCAGGGTTTCCGACCGGCTCAAGAAGCTGATGACCGAGAACGAGCTGTGCGGCCGCCTCGGCGGCGACGAGTTCGCCATCGTGATCCGCGACGCCGCCGATCTCGACCGCATAAACCGCGTCGCCCAGTCGGTGATCGAGGCCCTGTCGCAGCCCTACGAAATCGATCATCACACGCTCTATGTCGGTGCCTCGATCGGCTCGGCGATCGGTCCGCGCGACGGCTCTACGGTCGAGACGTTGATGCGCAATGCCGACCTCGCGCTCTATCGTTCGAAGGATGGAGGCGGCGGGCAGCATTGCTGCTACGAACCCGCGCTCCACGCGCATGCCGAGGAGCGCCGCAAGCTCGAGTTCTCGCTGCGCCGCGCGCTCGAGCGGAACGAGTTCCTGATCAACTACCAGCCCGTCGTCGACGCCCAGACCGAGCAAGTGCTGAGCTTCGAAGCGCTGCTGCGCTGGAACAGCGAAGAGCACGGCATGGTCAGCCCGGCCAAGTTCATTCCGCTGGCCGAGGATACGCGCCTGATCGTGCCGATCGGCGAATGGGTCCTGCGCAAGGCCTGCCAGGACGCGATGAATTGGCCCCCGCACGTCAAGGTGGCGGTCAACGTGTCCGGCGAGCAACTGCTCGATCCCAATTTCAGCGCCTCGGTCGTCGGGGCCCTGGCGATGAGCGGGCTGCCGGCGCAGCGGCTGGAAATCGAGGTCACCGAATCGATCTTCCTGCGCGACGCCGCCAGCGCCCGCGCCGCCCTGGAGCGGATGATGGCGCTGGGTTGCGGGGTGGCGCTCGACGATTTCGGTACCGGTTATTCCTCGCTCGGCTACCTGCGCAAACTGCGCTTCACCACGATCAAGGTCGATCGCAGCTTCGTCCAGGGGGCGGCAACGGGGAACCCGGAGAGCCTGGCGATCATCCGCGCCGTCGTGGCGATGGCCGACAGCCTGGACATGACGACGACCGCCGAAGGGGTGGAAACCGAAGAAGAGCTTGCGATGATCCGCCAGCTCGGCGCCGACAAGATCCAGGGCTACTCCTTCGGCCGGCCAATGATCCGGGCCGATGCCAACCAGCTATTCTACGGCGAACGGATCTTCGCCCAGACCGGTGGGGCTGCGGCTTAGAATTTATGACGTTTCCTTGATCCGTTCGTCCTGAGGAGCACCCAAGCGGCACGCTGAGGTTCGTCTCGAAGGGTTGGGCACGGTGCTTCGAGAGGGCTTTTCAGTCTCGACTTCAATCCCTCTCAGCACGAACGGTTTTGGGTAGATCAGGCCCCCACCAGCCCCTTCAAGGCGCTCTCGAACAGCCGCCGCCCATCCGCACCGCCTTGCTCGGCCTCGATCGCGCGTTCGGGGTGGGGCATCATGCCGAGCACGTTGCCTTTTTCGTTGAGCACGCCGGCGATATTGCGGGCCGAACCGTTGATGTTCTCGGCATAGCGCAGCGCCACGCGGCCTTCGCCTTCGAGGCGGTCAAGCGTTTCGGCGTCGGCGAAGTAATTGCCGTCGTGGTGTGCGACGGGAAACGATATCCGATCGCCAGCCGAGTAGGTCGAAGTGAACAGCGAAGTGTCGTTTTCCACCACCAGGGCGGCGTCGCGGCAGACGAAACGGATGCCCGCATTGCGCAGCAGGGCCCCCGGCAGCAGGCCGCTTTCGGTAAGGATCTGGAAGCCGTTGCACACGCCGAGCACGGGTACCCCGCGACCCGCGGCCTCGATCACGGCGCGCATCACCGGAGATCGCGAGGCGATCGCGCCGCAACGCAGGTAGTCGCCATAGGAAAAGCCACCGGGCAGGGCGATGAAGTCGAGCCCGTCGGGCAGGTCGGCATCCCCGTGCCAGACGCGCGCCGGCGCCGTGCCGGAAACCTTTTCCAGCGCCTGGGCCATGTCCCGGTCGCAGTTCGAGCCGGGGAAGGTGATGACGGCGGAACGGAAGGCCATCAGGGGGCAACTCGCTCGATGCGGTAGTTCTCGATCACCATGTTGGCGAGGAGCTTTTTGCACATCTCGTCGAGGTCGGCGTCGCTGACGCTGTCGTCCACTTCCAGCTCGATCAGGCGGCCGGCGCGCACATCCTTGACGCCGCCGAAGCCGAGGCCTTCCAGCGAGTGCTGGATCGCGCGGCCCTGCGGATCGAGCACGCCGTTCTTGAGGCTGACCGAAACACGGACCTTCATTGTAAAGCCTTTCTGAGCGCGGGAATCGGGTTGAGCCTATGGCCCCATGCGGCGCGCGGGGCAAGGTGCGATGGGCGGCGGGGAACGAGACACGAAACCGCTATCCAAACTCTGTGACCTTCGGGCCGCCCGACTTTATATAACGAATTGGAAATAAAGAAAAATTTTGTCCACTTGCGCGCCGTCCGCGTGCATTGGACGTGACCTTCGGATTGGCCCTTTCCAACATCGGTCTGGCGGCTGTCACCTTGGGATTTTCCGCGGCTTCTGCCCAGGATTCGCAGATTTCAGCGATGTAGGACAGGAAAATCTGTCGCTGGACCTAAGCGCCGACCCTAATCGGGCAGGCTGTCCAGCACATAGCCCATGGCGCGGACGGTACGCAGCGGGTCAGGCACGCCGTGCGCCTTCAACCCGCGCCGCAGCCGGCCGACCCAGACGTCGACGGTGCGTTCGTCGATCACTTCGCTGTCCTTGCCCAGCATCGCAATCAGCGCGCCGCGCGAGAGGACCTGGTCGGGATGTTCCACGAAGTGGACGAGCAGCTTGAACTCGTTGGGTCGCAGCGGCACGGGGCGGCCGTTCCACCGTGCCTGGTGCGCGCCGAGATCCAACGTCAGACCGCCATGCGCGAGCTTGGCCGCAGGCGCCAGGTTGGGCGTGCTGGCCCGATACTGCTGCAGGCGATCGAGCAGCAGGTCGGCGGTGAGCGGCGCGATGACATAGTCGTCGGCGCCGGCCCGCAAGGCGCGGCGGCGGGCGTCGGTATCGTCCTCGTCAAGGACCATCGTGATATGGCTGTGCGCAGTAGCCGGCGCGTCGCGCAGCCGCCGACACATCTCCAGACCGGAAAGGTCGGGCAGGAGCCAGTCGACAAAGCACCAGGTCCGCCCCTCGTGGCGCCGCGCCGGCGGCTGCGCGGCCGCGGTCAGGATCTGCATGCCCGGCATGCGATCCGCCAGGACGGCGAGAAGGTCGGCCTTGTCATTGGTCAGGATAATCGTGCCCGGTTCGCTCATCGTATCAATCCACTCAACCGGGACAGAACAATGCGCCCGTCACGTGACGGTTTTGTGACGCTATTCGGTCAGTGATGCGGTGTCATATTACGGTCATTCAATAGACTTCAATCTGACTTCATTGTGTCGCGCAGCTGCAATCTAGGTTCTCTAGGCGGCGATCCCGACGGAGGGAAACGGATCGAATCGCACGGATGATTCGCCGGGGCCCGTCGCGCTACAACAGGACCAGGGATCAACATGATGAACCGCCGTATTCCCAAGCTTGCCGCCTCGCTGGCCGTGCTCGCTTTCATGCAGACCGCCGCGCAGGCCGCTGAGACGAGCGCCGAAACGGCCGCCGCTCCCGCCGCGGATGCCACCGCCGACGCCCCTGCGGGTGAAGTCGACACGACCGGCCTGACCGACATCGTCGTCACCGCCACCAAGCGCGAAACGAACCTGCAGAAGACGCCGATCGCGATCGCGGTCCTCGGCAATGATGTCATCGAAAAGCGTCACGTGCAGAGCCTGCTCGACCTTGCCGATGGCGGTGTACCGAGCCTGCGTGTCGCTACCTTCGAGGCCCGGCAGTCGGCGCTGACTATCGGTGTTCGGGGCATCGTGCCGTTCGACCAGAACCAGACCGCACGCGAGCCTGGCGTCGGCGTCTACATTGACGGCGTCTACCTCGGCCGTTCACAGGGTCTGAATGCCGCGCTGTTCGATGTTCAGCGCATCGAAGTCCTGCGCGGTCCGCAGGGCACGCTGTTCGGCCGCAATACCGAAGGTGGCGCCCTGAGCATCGTGACCAAGGCGCCCACCGGTGAGTTCGGTGGCCGCATTTCGGCCGGCGTGGGCAACTATGGTTCCTACAACGGCGAAATCCATCTTGATCTGCCCGCCTTCGCGAACTTCGCGATCAAGGTCGATGGGGTCATCCAGCACCAGGACGCCACCACCAAGAACCCTGCGAGCGGACAATATGGCTGGAACTACTACAATCGCGTCGGCGGCCGCATCGCGGGCCGTTGGACCCCCGTCGAAGGCCTGACCGTCGATCTGTCCTATGATCGTGCGCGTGACCAGAATACACCGTTTTACAGCCAGCTGATTAATTACAATCCGAACGGGCTTCCGGTCGGCACCTATTCCGGCACCACGCTGGTTTGCCCCGGTGGCGCCGCGACCTGTATCGCACCGCTTTCCCCTCTCGTTCAGGTGAGCGGAAACAACCGCATGGACGTGGCCGACCTGGGCGTCGTCCAGCAACTCAGCACCGATGACACCCACGGCTACACCGCGGCGATCAAGTACAAGCTGAGCCCCGAGATCGAACTGCGCTCGATCTCGGCCTGGCGCGGCGTCAAGACCCACCAGTGGGACGGCTCGGCCGGCGCGCACCGTTCGGCCTTCGTTCCCAACGGGGAATTCGGTCGCTACAGCCTATCCGAACTGTTCCAGACCCAGTTCAGCCAAGAGCTCCAGATCGTCGGCTCCCTGCCACACCTCGACTTCGTGCTGGGCGGCTACTACTTCAACGAGCATGCTCGCGAAGCTGCCGCGACCCCGAACCCGCTGAAGTGGAACGCTGACGGTACGGCCTATACTTTCGTCAACCAGGTCGCGCCCAACCCCAATGCTCCGATCGGTTCGAGCAACCAGGGCTGGGACCGCAATTACTGGTATGTGCAGCGCGACAGCAACGCCGTGGGCAAGAGCTACGCCGTCTTCGGCCAAGCCACCTATACCCCGGCTGGTTTCGAGACCCTGCACCTGACCGCTGGTGGCCGTTACACCCACGAAACCCGCAAGGGCGCACTGACCGTCGTGAACAACGCTCCGTTCGCGGGTGCGGTTCTCGACTATTCGAACAGCCGATTCGACCCGATGGTCACCCTGGCGTGGGATGCAGCCCCGGGTCTCAATCTGTACGCCAAGTATTCGACCGGTTTCCGGGCTGGCGGCGCCAATTCGCGTTCGTCCAGCTTCCGCAAGTTCGATCCGGAATCGGTCAAGTCGTATGAAATCGGTGCCAAGACCGATTTTCTCGATCACCGCGTACGCTTGAACGTCGCAGCCTACATCATGGACCGCACCAACACGCAGATCGACTTCGACTTCGTGGATACCCGCGCGACGGTTGGCGGGATCGCCAACCCCTATTTCAACAAGCACACCGAAGAAACGGTCAACGTGGCCGGCACCTCGCGGATCAAGGGCGTCGAAGTCGAACTGACGGTTAAACCAACGACCGGCCTGACGCTCGGTGCTTCGTACTCCTACACCGACGTCAACATTCCGCCGGTGCCGAACCCGATCGCCGAATCCCCCGCGACGTTTGGCGTGATCACGCAGGTCTACACCGTGTTCACCCCGAAGCACGCCCTTTCGGGCTCGGTCGATTACGAGACGCCAGTCAGCAGCAACGACATGCGCCTGCGCCTGCACCTCGACGCGAACTACGCTGGGCCGCAGTACAGCTTCCAGGCGGAAAGCGCGCAGACGGAATCAAGCTTCATCGTGAACGGCAGTTTGGCACTGACCGACATTCCGCTGAACTCGAGCGGGGTCAAGGGCACGCTCTCGGTCTGGGCACGCAACCTGTTCAACGAAGATCACATCTATCGTCGTTCGGATGCGAATAACTCGATCCTGGGTTCGTATGCCAACTTCAACCCGCCGCGGACGTTCGGCCTGCAGGGCACGGTCAACTTTTAATCTCTCTCCTGGGACACCCTGACTGGGGCGGGCAGTGCAAGCTGCCCGCCCCTTTTTTATGGCTGTGCTCCCGCGAAGGCAGGGACGCAGGGGGCGGGGGCTAGGGTTTGGTAGAAGGCTCCGCACTCGCCGGCAGCA
>JBQCGM010000110.1:0-92817 GCA_051955585.1 Novosphingobium sp. | reverse complement strand
AGTTCGAAGCTGCGGTCTCGGTCCACCGTCCAGCCAAAGACATTGCCACCGAAGACCAGCGGAATGCCGCCGAGCGAGGGATGATCGGTCATGTCAGTCTCCACGAAACGCTGGCTTTCGCTTGGTCAGGAAGGCATCGACCGCTTCGGCATGGTCGGCCGTGGTGTGCGAGATCGCCTGCATCGGCGCGGCCATCTCCAGCAGCGAAGCGAGATCGACCCGTTGGCCCTCCCACAGCATCCGCTTGGTCATCCGCACGGCATGGGTCGGGTTGGCAGCGATCCGCAGGGCGAGGGCCCAGGCGGCGTCCAATAGCTCCCCATCGGGGACGACTTTCGATACCAGGCCGCACCGCAAGGCCTCCTGCGCGTCGATCGCATCCCCCGTCAACGCCATCTCCGCGGCCTTGGAGAATCCTACCACGCGCGGCAGCAACCAGGCGCCGCCATCGCCCGAGATCAGGCCCAGCTTAACGAAGCTCTCGGCAAAGACCGCGCTTTCGGCGGCAATCCTCAGATCGCACATGCAGGTGAGGTCAAGCCCAGCACCGATGGCCGCGCCGTTGACCGCGGCGATCACGGGCACCTCCAGCGCCGCGAAGGCCAAGGGGAGGCGCTGCACGCCGATCTTGTAGTTGCGCCGCGAGGCGATCGGCGAGCCGGCGTTGAGGTTGCCGCCCGGCTTCATCGCATGGACGTTGCCGCCCGAGGAGAAGCCCTTGCCCGCGCCGGTGAGGATCGCGACGCGTGCCTCTGGGTCGCTTTCGAGCCGGTCGAGCGCGGCCAGCAGCGCGGTGATCGTCTCGGCGTCGGTAATCGGGTTGCGCGTCTCGGGCCGATTGAGGGTCAGGATGACCACACCCTGATGTGCGGGGGAGTAGAGTACCGCGTCGCTCATGCCGCTTTCGTCCTTCGTGCCTCGCGCCGTCGCGCCCGGGTTTCAACCGCCAGCGCCACGATCGCGCCTCCGGCAAGCGCGGCTAGCGCGCCGCCAACCTGTCCGTAGCCTAGCAGGAGCATTCCCTGAAGTATGGGCATGTGTACCGCATAAAGTGGGAATGACAGCGCGCCGAGTGCCAGCGCTACGGCTTCCATCACGGACCCGCCCGAGCGCAATCGCAGCCCGCCGCCGATCAGCAGCGGGCAGGCGATCAAGATGAACACCAGGTCCAACCGCCAGTCCTTGAAGCCCAGGATCCAGGCCGCGGCGAACATCGCCGGCATCGCGATCAGGGCAAGGGACGGTGGGACAGGAACGCCGGGCTCGTCCCGCCACAGTTTCCACAGGACGATGCCGATCCGATAGCTCAGCAGCACGCGGGGCAGACCGGCGAGGAAGTCGAAGGTATGGGCACCGACGTCGAAGGTGCCGTAGCTGGCGCCGACCCAGAAGATGGGCGGGACCATGGCAAAGGCCAGCAGGATCAGCCAGCGCAGACGCAGGCGCCAGAGAATCACGCCGTGGATCAGGTTGGCGGTCAATTCGAAAAGGATCGACCAGGCCGGGATGTTGAGAGGAAAACCCGGTCCTTCCTGCGGTACGGGCAGCAGCAGCAGATTGAATCCGGCGGTCCAGACGAAGGCGCCGGGATTCTGTAGCTCGAGCCACAGTTTGGGCAAGCCGATCACGCTGCCGATCGCCATGACCGGCCATAGCCGCCGATAGCGCGCCCAGAAGAAGCGGATCGGCCCTAGTCCGGCGGCAAAGCGCGGATCGTAAGTCCGCGCCATCACATAGCCGCTGAGCATGAAGAACAGATCGACCGCGAGGTAGCCCTTGCCGAAGATCCAGCCGTAGTCGCCATAAATCGCGCGGGTGTGCAGCCCGACCACACAGAGCGCGGCGATGCCGCGCAGGATGTCTAGCCCGGGAAGCCGGGCCCTCAGCGCGGGGCTGGGCAGGGTCATCGGCCCGGTGCGCCTGCGATCAGACGATCCCGGCTGCCTTCAGCGCGTCGATCCCTTCGGCGTCGTAGCCTAGTTCCGCCAGCACTTCGTCGTTGTGTTCGCCGAGGATCGGCGGCGCCCGGCGGATCGTTGCCGGGCTGGCCGACATTTGCGCAAGCGGGCTGGCGATCAGATCGACCGAGCCGGCCTCGGCATAGGCATGCGGCGTGGTGGCACGGAGTTGGCGGTGCTGGACCTGCGGGTCTTCCCAGACCTGGGGCAGCTCGTTGTAGCGCGCGCAGGGAATGCCAGCCGCGTCGAGGGCGGCCATGATCTCGGCGACCGGGTACCGGCCCGACCAGGCATTGATCAAGTTCATCAGCTCCGCCCGGTTCTGCTTGCCGCGCTTGAGATTGGAATCGAAGCGCGGATCTTCGAACAGCTCGGGCTGTTCCATCACCACGGTCAGGCGGCGCCAGTGCTCGTCGGTGCCGGCGGTAAGGTAGACGATGCCGTCGGCGCAATGCATCAGGTCGGCCGGGCCGCCGCCGTTGCCGCCATTGCCCAGGCGCGGCGGGGCTTCGCCGCTGATCAGGTAGTCCTGCATGATGTGGCTGACCATCGCCACCGAGGTGTCAAGCAGGGCGATATCGATGTATTGGCCCTCGCCGGTACGCTCGCGATACATCAGCGCGCCTAGGATCGCGAGTGCGGTGTTGTGGCCGGTGATGAAATCGACCAGGCTCGGCCCGGCCTTGAGCGGCCCGGCCCCGGGTTGGCCATCGGGAATGCCGGTGACGGCCATCATGCCACCGGTGGCCTGGAACAGGCCATCGTAGCCTGGAAGCGCAGCCATCGGCCCGGTTTGGCCGAAGCCAGTGACCGAACAGTAGATCAGCCGCGGATTGATCGCCTTGAGGCTCTCGTAGTCGAGCCCGAAGCGCTTCAGATCGCCGACCTTGTAGTTCTCGATCAGGACGTCCGCGGTCTCCACCAGCCTGCGGATCACTTCCTGGCCCTCGGGCTTGGAGTGGTTCAGCGTGATCGAGCGCTTGTTGCGGTTGGATACGGTGAAGAAGCTGGAATGACGCGGATCGACCCCGTCCTTGCCCTTGACCCAGGCAAGGCCATAGCCGCGGCCGTCGTCACCTACCTTGGGACGCTCGATCTTGATCACGTCGGCGCCAAGATCGCCCAGGATCTGGGCCCCGACAGGCGCGGCGAAGACACGGCTCATGTCGATCACGCGGATGCCGTCGAGCGCTCCCTTGAGCTGGGCACTCGGGGCGGAAGCGGCTTGCGGTTCGGTCATGGGTCTGGCGCCATTTCTGTCGGTTGATCGGGCACGGGGAATCGTCGTGGAAAAGTCCCCTAGCGGGCTGGTTCCTCGCGGCCAAGAGGCAGCGAAAAGCCGCGGGAAGCGAACTCCCCGCGGCCCTTTCGGCTCCCCCCGGAACCTTTGTAATTGGTCTTAGAACTTTGCTCCCAGGTCGATCCCGAAGGTGACAGGCCGGCTCCAGTTGGCGCCGATGCCGTTGTTGGCGTACTGGACCTGGGTCCGGTATCGGCTGTTCGTGACGTTGTCGCCCCACAGGCCGATCGTGTAGTGCTCCGACGGATCGGTCCATTCGCCGCGCAGCGACAGGGTTTCGTAGCCCTTCTGCGGGAACTGGCTGCCGGAGGGGCCGGCATAGACCGTCGAACTGTAGAACAGGTTGCCCGATAGCACGAGCTTCCCCCCGCCAAGGTCCGCAGTATAGCGCGCGGCGATGTTGCCGGTGAAATCGGGCGATCGCTGCATCGGCGTGTCGCGCAGGGTCACGCTGCGATCGACGTAGTAGGAATCGAGGGGGCCGCACGATCCGATCGGTGCGCCTACGCAGGAGCGGTAGATCGGCGCACCGTTGAACTCGACGTAGCGGGCATGGGTCCAGGCCGCGCCGGCGCTGATCTCGAAGCGGTCGTTGAAGCGATAGCGGATTTGACCGTCGATGCCATAGATCCGCGACTTGGCCGCGTTGATGATCGAAGCCTGGCTCGATAGGAAGTACGAGACCTGCAGGTTCTTGTAATTGTAGTAGAATGTCGAAAGTTCCAGCGACAGTGCCCGATCGTCGTACTTGTAGCCGACTTCGAAGGCGTCGATCGTCTCGGGCTGGACGTTGTTGCAGACGAAGTTCGGCGTCAGCCCGGTCAGCGACGGGTTCTGGCATGTACCTCCCGCGTCGATGATCGCCGCCTTGTAGCCCCGGGTGTAGGACGCATAGATGCTCGACCGGTCGTTGGGCTTGAAGCGGATGATCGCGCGCGGCGTCAGCGTGTCGCTGGAGATCGATGGGATGGCGAAACGCGTCTGCGGGTTCGCATACTGGATCGGCACCCAGGGGTAGGCCGCATTGAAGATATTGCCGTTGAAATAGGCATCATCGACCACGTCGTGGGCATAACGCAGACCGGCGGTGACGAACCATTGCGGCGTCAGTTCGTAAGTGAAGTCGGCGAAGGCGGCATAGCTCTTGGTCAGCGTGCTCGAACCGCCCTGCCGGGTACGGGTGTTGACGAAGCCGAAGAGCGGCAGGTTGTCGACATAGGTTTCATAGGTGTCGCGGTTCTGGAAGTAGAACAGGCCGGCGGTCCACTGCAACTTGCCGCCGGGCTTGGAGGTCAGCAGCAGTTCCTGGCTGAAGGTCTCGTTGTAGTTCGGCAGGCCGAGCTGGAAGACATCGAAGCCACTGTAATCGAGTTCCTGCGAGACGTTCACCGTCTCCTTGCGCCACTGGGTGTAGGAGGCAAGGTTGGCGAAGCCGAGATCGGCCTTGATCGTGCCCTGGATCACGTCGCTCTTCGAGCGGTAGAATTCAGGGTCGGTACCCGACGCTACCAGGTCGGGGTCGAAGGTCACCTGGCTCGGGGCCGCAAAAAGCGGCGCTCCGGTCGTGATCGTATCGACGCCGGTGGGATTTGGGTTGAAATAGGTCGAAGCCAGCAGAGCACGCGGATCGTCGTTCTCGGCATGCTGGTAGCGGATCAGGACCGAGACGTTTTCGCTCAGATCGGCCTTGAGGCCGAGACGAACCGACCAGTTCTCGTAGTCGCCGACGCGGCGGCCACCGTTGGAGATGTCGTGCTGCCACCCGTCGCCGCGGCGGTAGAGGCCCTCGATGTCGAAGGCGAGGTTCTCGCCTAGGCCCGCCGTGAGGTAGGCTTGGCCGCGGAACTCGTTGAAGCGGCCGTAGGACAGCTTGACCTGCCCGCCGGTCTCGGTGCTGGGCTCGGCCGACTGGATCAGGATCGCGCCGCCGGTGGTGTTGCGTCCGAACAGCGTACCCTGAGGCCCCTTGAGGACCTGGACGCTCTGGACGTTGAGCAACTGCATGTTGGTTGCAAGCGGGTTGGGCGAATAGAAACCGTCGACGTAGATGCCGACATTGCCGCCACCGCCGGAGGTGGTCACGGCCGTGCCGATGCCGCGGATCGTCGGTTGCACGAAGGCCCCCGCATTGTCGAAGCGCAGGCCCGGGGTGATCTTGGAGACATCCGCCAGTTCGCGGACGTTGGCGGTGGTCAGGGTTTCCTCGCTGAGCGTCGCGACGGTGATCGGCACGTCGACCGAACGTTCGGCGCGGCGCTGGGCCGTCACGACGATTTCGCCGTTGCTCGCATCTTCGGTGGCCGCATCCTGCGCAAAAGCGGTCGCCGGCAGGGCGAAAGCCGCGGTGGCCACGCCGAACAACGATACGCTCGTCAGGAAATTCCTGTTGGTCATCCTCTTCTCCCCTGGCCCTGCTGCTGTGCAGGGTCCTTCAAACGTTTGCCGTTTGGTCAGAATGTGTAAGCGGCGAACCCGATTCCGCCACGATATTCGTCGGGGCTGGATCGATAACTTGGATAGTGCGGCCTTTCTGCAACTGTGGAACCGCGGTCCCGCTTTCCACCGCTCATTGAACATCGCCGGGCCACGCTATAGGAGCGCCGAAACCTGACAGGGAAGGATGCGGACATGAAGGTAGCGATCATCACCGGCGCGGGCAGCGGCATCGGACTGGCGGCGGCGAAGATGATCCACGCGGCGGGCAATGCCGTCGTCGGCGTCGGCCGCGACAAGGGCAAGCTGGCCACGCTCGAGCAGGAGCTGGGCGGCGAGAATGTCCTCACCGTCTCCACCGACGTCACGACCGACGATGCTCCCAAGACGATCGTCGAGGCCGCGCTCAGCCGGTTCGGTCGGATCGACTACCTCGTCAACAACGCCGGCGTCGGCAGTCCCAAGCCCGTGCACGAGGCCAGCGACGAGGACTTCGACAGCTTCATCGACATCATGTTGCGCGCTCCGTTTCGGCTGATCCGCGAAGTCCTGCCGCACCTTGGCGAGGGCTCGAGCATCGTCAACGTCACCTCGACCTTCGCCCATATCGGGGGGCGCCGCGGCGGCGCCTATTCGGCGGCCAAGGGCGGGCTCAAGTCGCTGACCGAGCACATGGCGGCCGAATACGGCCCGCGCGGCATCCGCTCGAACAACGTGGCGCCGGGGGTGACCATGACCGACATGGTTGCCCACCGCTTCGACGACGAGATCTTCAAGCGCGCCAACGTCGAGACCACGCCCTATCCGCGGCTCGCCAATCCGGAGGACATCGCGTCGGTCATCGCCTTCATGTGCTCGCCGGGTAGCGAGATGGTCAACGGCCAGTCGATCGTGGTCGACGGGGGCTGGACCAAGACCAAGTACCTCTCGCCCCGCGCCACCAACAGCAAGTGGGTGATGGAGGACTAGGCTTCGCCCAGCCCCAGTTCCGCTAGGACTTGGGCGGTGTGTTCGCCCAGGGCGGGGGAATAGCCCGCGATCTTGCCGGGCGTCGCCGAGAACCAGGTCGGCACGCCGGGATAGGTCACGTCGCCGTAAGGCGAGGGCACCGTCTCGAAGAAGCCGACAGCGCGGAGCTGCTCGTTGTCGAACAGTTCGCCAGTCGAACGCAGTGGCGCAGCGGGAATGTGCAGCGAGCGCAGCAGGTCGAGCCATTCGGATGTGGTTCGCGTCAGGAAAGTCTCGGCGAGCAGGCCGTAGACCCGGCCGATCTGCTTGGCGCGCTTCTCCAGCGTCGAGAACTCCTCGCTTGCCCAGGCGGGCCGGACCGCGCCGACAAAGGCGGCCCAGTGCCGGTCGTTGTAGACCAGTGCGGCAATGTACCCATCCCGGGTACGATACGGGCGCCGGTTGGGCTCGACCGCGCGGTGGTAGTGCGCCGGGCCGAGCGGGGGATCGAACAGCCGGCCGTCGGCGTGCTCGACCAGCATGAACGAGGCCATCGCTTCGAACATCGTCACCTCGACCTCCTGCCCCTCGCCCGTGCGTTCGCGGTGGAATAGGGCCATCGTCGTGGCGTGGAGCGCGTGCAGCCCGGCGACCTTGTCGGCCATGATCGAGCCGACGAAGCCGGGCTTGCCGGTCAGCAGGCACTGGACGTGGGTGATGCCGCATTCCGCCTGGATCGTGTCATCGTAGGCGGGCTGGTCCGCCTCGGGCCCGCGGCGGCTGTAGCCGTAGCAGTTGGTGTAGACGATGTCGGGCTTGATGGCGCGAACGGCGGCGTAGTCGAAGCCGAGCCGGGCGATCGCCTTGCCGCGCATCGAGTGGATGAAGACGTCGGCCGTCGCGATCAGCGCCCGCAGCGCTGCCTTGCCCTCTGCCTTGCGGAGATCGAGCACCACGCTGCGCTTGCCGCGATTGACGTTGACGTAGACCCCGCCGAGTCCCGGCTGCGGAGCCGCAGAGATGAAGCGCGTGTCGTCGCCCGCGGGCGGCTCGATCTTTATCACGTCGGCGCCCATGTCGGCCATGATCTGGGTTGCATAGGGCCCGAAGACCACTGTGGTCAGATCGACGACGCGAATGTTTGCTAAGGGTCCGGCTCGTTTCATGGCGAAGGTGTTGCCGGATCGCTCCGACGGAATCCATGCGTATTTATGTGCAATGTTCGTATATCGGCACGGAGCCGTTGCCTGGCCTAGTTGGCCCTGCTAGCTCCAGGCCAGGACGAGGAGCTGCGGCGAAGTGAATTTCACACTTTCGGAAGACCAGCTGAACGTGCGCGAAGCCGTATTGCGGCTCTGTACCCAATTCGGTGGCGACTATTGGCTGGAACACGACCGCACCGGCGAATGGCCTACCGAATTCCATGCCGCCGTGGCGGGTGCGGGCTGGCTCGGCATCGCGATGCCGGAGAGCGTCGGCGGTGCGGGGCTCGGCATTACCGAGGCCGCGATCATGGTGCAGGCCGTGGCCGAAAGCGGCGGCGGGATGGCCGCGGCCTCCGCGCTTCACGGCCCGGTCTTCGGCCTGGAGCCGGTGCTGCGCTTCGGCACCGCGGAACAGCAGCAGCGGATGATCCCGCCCGCGATCTCCGGGGCGGAAAGGATGTGCTTCGCCGTCACCGAACCGAACACCGGGCTCGACACGACCAGCCTGAATACCCGGGCGGCCAGGGTGGACGGCGGCTACCTGCTCAATGGCGAGAAGGTCTGGATCACCAACGCCCACGTCGCGGACCGCATGCTGATCATTGCGCGGACCACGCCGCTGGATGAGGTAGCCAAGAAGACCCAGGGGCTGACCCTGTTCTACACCCCGATCGACCGCACCCGGGTCGAGGCCCATCTGATCCCCAAGATGGGCCGCCACGCGGTGGGATCGAACACCCTGTTCATAACCGACCTCTTCGTGCCCGAGGAAGATCGGATCGGTGCGGAGGGAGACGGCTTCAAGATACTCCTTCATGGCCTCAACCCCGAGCGCATCCTGCTCGCCGCCGAGGCTATCGGGCTCGGCTATGCTGCGGTCAAGCGCGCTGCAGCCTATGCGCGCGAACGCATCGTCTTCGGCCGGCCGATCGGCCAGAACCAGGGCATCCAGCACCCCCTGGCCAAGGCCTGGATGCAGCTCGAGGCAGCGAACCTGATGGTCCTGAAGGCCGCCAGCCTGTTCGATGCGGGCCAGGACTGCGGGGTCGAGGCCAATACCGCCAAGTACCTGGCCGCGGAGGCCGGATACGAGGCCTGCCAGACCGCGGTGATGTCGATGGGCGGGATGGGCTATGCCCAGGAATACCACGTCGAGCGCTACCTGCGCGAAGCGCTGATCCCGCGCATCGCCCCGGTGAGCCCCCACCAGATCCTGAACTTCATCGCGGAGCGGGTTCTTGAGTTGCCGAAGAGCTATTGACCTGCACCCCAGGGTCGTCATTGCGAGCGAAGCGAAGCAATCCAGGGCGGTTGCGCACGGAGCCCTGGATTGCTTCGTCGCTCCGCTCCTCGCAATGACGAGGGAAATTGAGGAATGACTATGCACGAACCCATCTCCGCCCGCTCCTGGCTGTTCGCCCCCGGCGACAGCGAGAAGAAGATGACCAAGGCGATGGAAGGCCCGACCGATATCGTGCTGATCGACCTCGAGGATGCGGTCGCGACCGAGAACAAGATCGCGGCGCGGACCTCGGTCCATGATTTCATCAAGGCCAATCCCGAGCAGCGGCACCGCCTGTGGGTGCGGATCAACCCGTTCGACGGTCCCTATACCCTGGGCGATCTGGCGGCGATCATGCCTGCGAACCCCGGCGGGATCATGCTGCCCAAGGTCTATGGCCGGCAGGAGGTCGAGAAGCTCGATCACGTGCTCTCCGCCCTCGAAGTCGCCAACGGCATCGACGAAGGCTCGACCCCGGTCATCGTGCTGATCACCGAGACCGCCGAGGCCATGTTCAAGACCGGCGACTACAAGGGCGCGCCGCGGGTCGTCGCGCTGACCTGGGGGGCGGAGGACCTCGCGGATTCGATCGGCGCCAATTCCAACAAGAACCCCGACGGCTCCTACACCTTCACCTACGAGCTGGCGCGCAGCCTGACCGTTCTGGGCGCCGCCGCCGCCGGCGTCACCGCAATCGAGACGATCTCGGCCGACTTCAAGGATCTCGACGCCTTGCGCCGCCGTGCCGAGAGCGTTCGCCGCGACGGCTTCCGCGGCATGCTGGCGATCCACCCCGCCCAGATCGAGGTGATCAATCAGGCCTTCACCCCGACCGATGAGGAAGTCGCCGAAGCCCAGGAAATCGTCGATATCTTCGCCGCCAATCCCGGCGTCGGCGCGATTGGGTGGAAGGGCGGCATGCTCGACCGACCCTATCTCGCCCGCGCCGAGCGGTTGCTGAAGCTAGCCGGCAAGCGGTGACGCAAACGCTCGCCGCCGACCTCGATCTGGCGCGGTTCCTGCAAGCTGGGGACAGCATCGTGATCGGCCAGGCCTGCGGCGAGCCGACTACCCTGGTCGAGGCACTGATCGCGCAAGGGCCTGGCATCGGGAATCTGCGCGCCTTCATCGCGACGAGCTTCTCGGGACTGTTCACGCCCGAGACCGCCGGGGCCTTCCGGCTCTCCAGCATGGGCGCCATCGGCGCATTGCGGAGCATGACCAAGGACGGGGCGCTGGATGTCGTGCCGGTCCACGTCGGCCAGGTCGGTCCGCTGATCGAAGCCGGCGCGATTCCTTGCGATGTCGCGCTGATCCAGGTCGCCCCGGCCGACGCACAGGGCAACCATCCGCTCGGCTTGATCGCCGACCATGTCCGCGCCGCCGTGGCCAAGGCGCGGGTGGTAGTCGCCGAGGTCAACGACCAGGTCCCGCGCACTTTCGGCGAGACCATTCCGGCTTCCGCGATCGGCCACGCGGTCGAGGTTTCGCGCTCACCGGTCCAGGTCTTTCCCGCACCGGTGAGCGCGACCGATGAGGCCATCGCCCGGGCCTGCGCGGCCTACATCGGTGACGGCAGCGTGATCCAGACGGGGATCGGGGCCGTGCCCGATGCGATCCTGCGCCTGCTGCGCGACCGCAGGGATCTCGGCGTCCATTCCGGCATGATCGGCGATGGACTGGTCGACCTGGTCGAGGCCGGCGTCGTCACCAACGCGCGCAAGGAAATCGATCCCGGGGTATCGATCACGGGGGCCCTGATCGGCACGCGGCGACTTTATGACCTTGCCGATCGGAACCCGGCGATCCGCATGGCTCCGGCGACCTACACCCACCACGCCGCGGTGCTATCCCGGCTTTCGGGCCTCGTCTCCGTCAACTCGGCGCTCGAGGTCGACCTGACCGGCCAGGTCAATGCGGAACAGTCCGGCGCGGCCTATCTCGGGGGGACGGGCGGCCAGGTCGATTTCGTCCGCGCCGGAGCCCGTTCGCCGGGCGGCCGCGCGCTGATCGCCTTGCCTTCGACCGCCAAGGACGGGACCGTCAGCCGGATCGTGCCGACGCTCTCCGGCCCCGTCACCACGGCCCGGAGCGAGGTCGACGTCATCGTCACCGAATGGGGCGCGGCCGAACTCAAGGGCGTGCCCCTGGCCGAACGGGCCCGGCGCCTGGTCGCCATCGCCCATCCCGATTTTCGCGAGGTGCTGGACCGCGCCGCCTTCGCCATTGCCCAGAGGGGTTTCTGATGTCCGATCCCGTCCGCTTCGATGCCCGGCCCGAGGGCATTGCGGTGATCACGCTCAACCGGCCCGAGCAGCACAACGCGCTCAACCGCGAGGTGCGCCAGGCCCTTACCGCGGCGTGGCTCCGCTTCGAGGCCGATCCCAGGCTGCGCGTCGCGATCCTGACCGGAGCGGGGGAGAAGGCCTTCTGCGCCGGAGGCGATCTCAAGGAGATGGTCGAAACCGGCATGCGCGCGCCGCCGCCTGGTTTCATCCCGGCGCTCGGCGACAACCTCCATGTCTCCAAGCCGACGATCGCCGCGGTCAACGGCACGGCATTCGGCGGGGGCTGGCTGATCGCCCAGACCTGCGACCTCTGCGTCGCCAGCACGACCGCGCGCTTCGGCATTACCGAGGTCAAGGTCGGCCGCGGCTCGCCGTGGGCCGCGCCGCTGATCCATATGATCCCGCAGCGGATCTTCATGGAACTGGTGCTCACCGGCAAGCCGATCACCGCCAGCCGCGCCTACGAGATCGGGCTGGTCAACCGCTTGGCCGAGCCTGACGAGCTGATGGAGACGGCGCTGGCCCTGGCCCGCGAGATTCTCGAAGGTGCGCCGCTTTCGGTGAAGGCCGCGCGGGAAACGGTACTGCTGGCCACCGAGATGGGCCGGACCGCGGCGCTCGAAGCGGCTCGTGCGGCTCATGCCGAGGTCTATGACAGCGAGGATGCCCAGGAAGGCCCGCGGGCCTTCTCGCAGAAGCGCAAGCCGATGTGGCAGGGAAGGTGAGGACGGCATGACCAAGATCTGCGACACCGCCGAAGGGCTCGAGCAGCCGCTCGTGATCGGCGCCGAAGCCTACGTTTCGCCCGACTACGCTCGTGCCGAGCAGGACCGCCTGTGGCGCAAGGTCTGGCTGCAGGCGGGGCGGATCGAGGATATTCCCGAGGTCGGGGACTTCGTCACCTTCGATATCCTCACCGATTCCGTCGTCATCGTCCGCACCGGAGCGGACGAGATCGCCGCCTATCACAACGTTTGTCCCCATCGGGGGCGGCGCCTAGTCGACGTACCGCCCGGACAGCGCAATGCCAGGGGGAGCCGCCGGAATTTCATCTGCGGCTATCACGGCTGGACCTTCGGCCTCGACGGGGCGAATACCTATGTCGAGCATCAGGACGACTGGCAGGGCTCGCTTTGCGGCGGGCGGGCCGATCTGGGGCGGGTGAGGGTCGACACCTGGGGCGGCTGGCTGTGGATCAACCTCGATCCTGCCGGCGGTTCGCTGGAAGACTATCTTGCCGCGGCGATCCCCATGCTCGCCCCGTACCAGCTGCAGAACATGCGCCCGCGCTGGCGCAAGTGGGTGGTGTTCGAATGCAACTGGAAGGTGGCGATGGAGGCCTTTGCCGAGACCTATCACGTCAACACCACCCATCCGGAGTTCATGGAGTTCGGCCAGTTTCGCGGCTGGGGACGCAACCAGGGCCTGCATAGCAACATCGGCTACGAGGCGCCCAAAGGCCAGGAGGAAGACAGCGGCAAGCTGCGTCTCGGCACCGGCGACGCGCGGCTATCGACCGCCGAGATGCAGAACTTCACCTGGACGAATGCCAATACCAACACCACCCGGACCTTGGTCGACGTTGCCAACCGGCTGAAGGACGAACTGCCCGAGGGTACTCCCGCCGCCGACGTCTCAGCCTACTGGCTCAAGACCGCCCGGACCGAGGATGAGGCCCGCGGCGTCGTTTGGCCGATCGTCGAGCCGGCGCACACCGCCCAGGCCGGTACCGCCTGGCAGATCTTCCCCAACTTCCAGATCGGCCACGCGGTCAACAACATGCTCTGCTATTCGGCCCGGCCGTACCAGTTGGGCGATCCCGACAGCTGCGTGTTCGAAGCGGCGGTATACGAGCTTTATCCGGCCGGTGAGGCGCCCGAAACCGATTGGGAATACACCGAGCCCAACGACTGGCCGCCGGTGCTCCAGCAGGACTTCGCCAACATGGCGGCGGTCCAGCAGGGCATGAAGAACGTGGGCTTCCGGGGCGCTCAGCCCAATCCCTACATGGAACGTTCAGTTGCCAGCCTGCATATGAACCTCGCCCGCTTCATGGGCACAGGCGCGCCGCTGAGGCGGGACTGAGCTTCCGCCGTCCCGGCGATGATGCTGACCGTTCGGTTAGCCGGCTTTTGCCTCGCCCGCATTCTTCGCTAGGGCGGTGCAAAGCCGAATCGCCTTTTGAACTGGGATGATGTCATGACCGTCTGCAAGCTGAGTGCCGTACCTTCTCCCGACGAAATCGACATCCCGGCGCTCAAGGAAAAGTACAAGCTGGAGCGTGAAAAGCGCCTGCGTCCCGAAGGCGGCGAACAGTACGCCCCCTCGACCGACACGCTGACCCACGACACCTACGAACACGATCCGTTCACTCCGGTCGTTCCGCGCGACGGCATCAGCGAGGACCTCGACGTCGTGATCCTCGGCGGCGGATGGACGGGCATCCTCTCGGCCTATCACCTGACCCAGGCCGGCGTGACCAACTTCCGCAACATCGACCATGCCGGCAACTTCGGCGGCACCTGGTACTGGAACCGCTACCCGGGCATCCAGTGCGACAACGATGCCTATTGCTACCTGCCCCTGCTCGAAGAGACCGGCTTCATGCCGACGCAGAAGTTCTCGGACGGCAAGGAGATCTACGATTACATCCAGTCGATCGCCGACAAGTACGACTTCCGCAAGCAGGCGCTGTTCCATACCCTGGTGAAGTCGATCCGCTGGGATGAACCCAGCAAGCGATGGAAGATCGAGACCAACCGCGGCGACGACATCCGCGCGCGCTTCGTGGTCATGGCCGGCGGTACGCTTTCGACGCCGAAGTTTCCCGACGTGCCAGGCCTCCACGACTTCAAGGGCCACAAGTTCCACACCTCGCGGTGGGATTACGATTATACCGGCGGTTCGTGGGAGAACCCGGTCCTCGATCAGCTCAAGGACAAGCGGGTCGCGATCGTCGGCACCGGTGCCACGGCGATCCAGGCGGTGCCGTACCTGGGCAAGTACGCCAAGCAGCTCTACGTGCTGCAGCGCACGCCCTCGAGCGTCGACGAGCGCCCCAATCCCAAGACCGATCCGGAATGGGTGAAGACGCTCAAGCCCGGCTGGCAGAAGGCCCGCATCCAGAACTTCCTGCGCGCCGCCAACGAGATCATCCCCCCGGGCGACGAGGACCTGATCCAGGACATCTGGACCGAGATCAACCGCAACCTGAACGCCGAGCTCGAGGCCGAGGGCTGGCCCCAGATCACCATGGAAGAGTTCTTCGCCCGCCGCGAGGTCATGGACTTCCGTGTCATGGAGCGCCTGCGCCGCCGCTGCGACGAGATCGTCAAGGATCCGGCCACGGCCGAAGCGCTGAAGCCCTACTACCGCTTCATGTGCAAGCGGCCGCTGTCGAACAACGACTATTACGAGACTTTCAACCGTCCGAACGTGAAGCTGATCGACGTCTCGGCAACCCAAGGCCTCGAGGCGATGACCGAGAAGGGCTTCATCGCCGATGGCACCGAGTACGAGATCGACTGCATGATCTTCGCCTCGGGCTTCGAAGTTACCGGCAACCTCAAGCGCCGCTGGGGCTTCGACGACGTGGTCGGCCGTAACGATACCTCGATCTACGACTTTTGGAAGAATGGGCCGCAGACCTGGTACGGCCTGATGGCGCACAACTTCCCGAACATGTTCTTCACCGGCTACATCCAGGGCGGCCTCAACGGCACGACCACCGAGCAGTTCGGCGAGCAGGGCTTCCAGGCCGCGCACATCATCAGCACCGCGCTGAAGGCCGGCACCAAGGCCGTCGAGCCGACTGCCGAGGCTCAGGCCGACTACCTCAAGCAGTTCTGGGACAGGGCGATCGACCTGTCGGTCGTCATCAACGAGTGCACTCCGAGCTACTTCTCGGACGAAGGCGCCAAGGAGCCCAAGTGGTTCCTCTTCCGCGGTTGGGGCACAGGCTGGGACGACTGGCAGCGCGTCCGCGCCGAATTCCGCGCCGCGGGCAGCGAACTGCCTGGCCTCAAGCAGGACGCCTGATCCGACGGGGTGCCGGCGTCGTTCAGGCGTCGGCGGCCACCCGCGGGCGATAGCCCAGGCTGCGCGATATCAGCTCGGCTTCGGCCTTTACGTTCCGCATGAGTTCGGCGCGGTGCTCGAGCGTCCGTCCGGACGGTGCCGCGACGATCAGAGCGCCGATCACCTCGCCAGTCGAATTGCGGATGAGCGAAGCTGTCCCGGTCACGCCTTCGGCGGCCTGGTCCACGGTTTGCACCACGCCTTCGCGGCGAGCTTCGACGATGATCTCCGCTAGACGCCGCCTGTCGGTTTCGGTCGAGGGGGTGAAACGCTGCGGCGTGAGCGTGGCAAGATGCGTCCCCAGTACGTCGTCGCTCAGTACCGTCAGCAGCGCCCGCCCGCCCGCCGTGGCGTAGAGCGGGCGGCGGTCTCCTATCGCTACCGTAAAGCGAACCGGGTTGGGGCTCTCGACGGTATCGACGTAAGTCAGGGTCTCCCCGCCGGGATCGCGCACGCCCAGCAGCACGGTTTCGCCGCTGCGGGCCGCAAGCCGCCGCATGCCGTCGCGAATCAAGTCGGACGATTGCATCCGCCGCCGCGCTTCCAGCAGCGCGCTGCCGAGCCCGAAGGCCCCCGGGCCGAGCCGCCAGCCTCCGTCGACCGCGACGACGAATGCCTCTTCGCTGAGACCGCGGAGCAGCGCCGTGAGGCTGCTCTTGGGCGCGGCGAGCTCGCGGGACAGGTCGGCTAGGCTGGCGGGGCCGGGGCGAACGCTGAGCGTCTCGAGAATGCGGATCACGCGAGTGACCGATTGTGGCGAAGATCCGGCGGCGCGTTTGGCGGGCGAAGGTTGAGGCTCGGTCATTCCAGGCTAGTACAAATCCCGCCCGCCACGGTCGAGATGTAAACCGATAATCGTACGTCATGCAAAAATAAGCGCGGTCGATCGTCCGGTCTCGTGCCTCGGCGGAACAGCGAATCGCGGCGCTCGATGCTTAGGGGCCGATCGACGTCGATTCACGGCGCCGGCCACCTTCGGTCAACTACGAGCTTTCAGTGCGAAACTTCGGGTGCGCGCAAAGCCCTAGCTCAACTTGAAGCGCTTGCGCTGGGTGACGTCGATCTGAACCACGCGGCCTTCGTGGACGGTCAGGACAAGGTTGCCATAGTTGACGGACGATAGGGCATCACGGATCGTGGCGATCCCTTCCTCGATGGTGACGCCGTTGGTGCGGCTTGTTTCAGACATCCTGGTTGCTCCGATCCTCGGCGACCCGAACTGCGAGCCGGCGCATCGCTGTTTCACGAGGAGGGATATATATCAAGTGATTTGGTAGACATAGGAAGATTGCCTGTTGCACGTGCAAGCCGAGCTACAGGCGCGACGCCTTGCGCAACGGAAATTATGGTCAAGACCGATCTGCAGAGAATGGTGGACGCACTAGGGCTCGAACCTAGGACCCGCTGATTAAGAGTCAGCTGCTCTACCAACTGAGCTATGCGTCCATTCCGGGCCATTGGTGTCGCGGCCGGCGTCCCAGGGCTTCGCCGTGGGAGCGGTCCCTATAGCGGCTGTTTCGCGCATGAAAAGGGGGTAATTTCAGGAAAATCCACTCGAGCGCGCGCGCCACCTGTCGACGGCCATGATCGTGCCGATGCAGATCATATTGGTCATCATCGAGGAACCGCCGTGGCTCATGAACGGCAACGGGATGCCGACCACCGGAGCAAGGCCCATGACCATCATCAGGTTGATCGCGACGTAGAAGAAGATCGTGAGCGTCATGCCGCCGGCCAGCAGCTGGCCGAAGCGGTCCGGCGAGCGGCGGGCGACCTGAAGCCCCCAGCGCAGGATCCAGCCGAAGACCAGCAGCACGAACAATCCGCCCAGCATGCCCCATTCCTCTGCCATAGTGGCGAAAACGAAATCGGTATGGCTCTCGGGCAGATAGTCGAGATGGCTCTGCGTGCCCATCCCGAACCCCTTGCCGAAGAACCCGCCAGACCCGATCGCGATCTTGGACTGGGTGATATGATAGCCGGTGCCGAGCGGGTCGTTCTCGGGATCGAGGAAGACCAGCACGCGGTTGCGCTGATAGTCGTGGAGCAGGGTGAAGAAGGCGACCGGGGCGATGATCGCCGCTGCCAGTCCCCCGCCGATGAACCACCGGAGCGGAACGCCCGCGAGGAAGATCACCACGATCGCGCCGAAGGTGATCGCCAAGGCCGTGCCGAGATCGGGCTGAAGCATGACGAGGCCCGCGGGCAAGGCGAGCAAGGTTCCGGCCGGGACCAGTGCCCGCCAGGAACCGGTCATCGTCGGCGGCAGGCTGTCGTAGAAACGGGCAAGGACGAGGACGATCGCGGGCTTCATCAGCTCCGAAGGCTGGAGCGTCATGAAGCCCAGGTTAAGCCAGCGCTGACTGCCCCCGCCAATGCCGCCGATGAGTTCGACCAGTACCAGCAGCACCAGCACCACGACGTAGATCGGGTAGGCGAGCTGCTTGAACAAGTCGCGGCGGACGCGGGAGATCACCACGGCCATGATCAGGAAGATCAGGAAGCGGAGGAAATGCGTGGCGGCCCAAGGCTGGAGCCGGCCTCCCGCAGCCGAATAGAGCACGGTGGCGCCGAACAGGACGAGCAGCACCAGCGGCACGATGACCCGCCAAGGCTGGCGCGCGACAGGCTCAGGGATAAGGCCGTGGGCCATTTTCAGGGCGCCTTTGTCGATGGAGCGGCAGGCGTCGTCGTAGACGTGTCGCTCGGCTCTTCGCGCGCGGTGTCGGGCGTGGTGCCGACGGCGTCGACCGGGGCCTCGGTATTATCGGCCTTGATGATCGCGGCCTTGACCGCCTGGTCGTCGCCGACCTTGGGGGCCGACACGCCAGCCTGTGAGACGAACGAACGGTACTTGGCCTCCATCCGCTGCTGCGGAGTGCCGCCCCAGCCCTTTTCGAGCTCCAGGAGGGTCGCCCAGGCCCGGGCCGGATCGTAGAGATAGGTAATCACGTCCTTGGCGATCGGCGCGGCGGCGCGGGCGCCCCAGATGCCGTGTTCCACCACAACCGCCATCGCGTAACGCGGCTTGTCGGTCGGCGCATAGGCGATGAACAGCGAGTGGTCGCGCGACTTCCAATCCCCGACGTGGCCGCGCGCGACGAGGGCTCGGACTTGGGCCGTGCCCGTCTTGCCGGCCATCTTCACGCCGCCGATGTCGATCTTGCTGCCCACACCGGTGCCGCTGCCGTTGACCACGGCGAACATGCCGTCATGGGCAACCTGAAGCTGTTCGGGCGTGAAGGGCAGCGGCTTGCCCAGCGGCTTGGGCTGACCGAACATCAGCGAGGGCTGGAGGTTCTTGCCCGAGGCGATCCGCGCCGTCATCACCGCCAGTTGCAGCGGCGAAACCGAAACGTAGCCCTGGCCGATCGAGGCATTGAGCGAATCCGCCGCGCTCCATTCCTGCTTGTAGCGGCGCATCTTCCAGGCCGCGTCGGGGATCGTGCCGTAGCGCTGGGCGGTGCCCGGCAGGTCGAACTCCTGGCCGAGGCCGAGCAACTTGGCGATCGGCGCGATGGCGTCGTAGCCGACGCGGTGCGACATCGCCCAAAAATAGGTGTTGCAGCTGTGCTCGATCGCCTGGCGCATATCGACCGAGCCGTGAACCGCGTCGCAACGGAAGAAGCGGCTGCCCAGCCGATAGCCCCCGGGGCAGGTTATGCGTTCCTTAGGATCGACCCCGGCGAGCTGGAGGGCGAGGGTCGCCATCGGCTTCATCGTCGAGCCGGGTGGATAGAGGCCGCGCATCGCCTTGTTGAGCAAGGGGATATGGTCATCCTCGTTGAGCATCTTCCATTGCAGGCGGCCGATCCCGCCGACGAACGCATTGGGGTCGAAGGCCGGCATCGAGCAATTCGCGAGGATTCCCCCGGTCTCGCAGTCGATCACCACGACCGCGGCGGATTCGAGGCCGATGCGCCGTGCGGCGTAATCCTGAAGGGCGCCGTCGATAGTCAGCTTGATCGGCTTGCCCGGCACGTCCTCGCGCATGTCGAGATCGCGGACGACCTTGCCGCTCGCCGTCACCTCCGTGCGCCGCGCCCCGGGGACGCCGCGCAGGGTCGTCTCGAAATGCTTCTCCAGTCCGTCCTTGCCGACCTTGTAACCGGGGGTGATGAGCAGCGGGTTCTTGTCCTTCGCGTATTCCTCGGCCGAGGCGGGGCCGACGTAGCCGACCAGGTGGGCGACCGCGGGGCCGGTAGGATAGAACCGCGAAAAGCCGCGCTGCGGGATCACGCCGGGTAGGTCGGGCAGACGCACGCTGACCGCGGCGTAACGGTCCGCGTCGACCCGAGAGGAGACCTCGACCGTGGCAAATCCCCGGGCCTTGTCCATCTTGTCTTCGATGTCCTGCATCTCGGCCTCGCTGAGGCCCAGCAGCTTGCCCAGTTCGGCGATGGTCTTGTCGGCCTCGACGACGCGTTCGGGAATGAGGTCGACCCGGAAATCGGCGCGGTTCGAAGCGAGCGGCTCGCCATGGCGATCGAGGATCCAACCGCGTCGCGGCGGAATGAGCGACAGGTTCACGCGATTGCTCTCGGCGAGCATCTTGTAGCGCTCGTTCTCGAACAGCGCGATGTAGCCCATGCGCGTCGCCAGGGCCACGCCCAGACCGCCCTGCAGCGCACCCAGGACGACGCTTCGCCGGTCGAAGCTGTTCTTCAGAGTTCCCGAAGTAATCAGCGCCATCAGCCCAGCGACCTGAACCCGACCAGGCGGAATCGATCGAACAACGCCACCAGGCGTCCGATCAGCGGATAAGCCAAAACGGACTGCAGCAGCTGGGGCGCGAGTACCAGGAACGAAGGCGCCGCGCCCGTCGCCAGGCCCATAGCTGTCGGCAGGTAGACCAGGATCAGCGCCGCGGCGACCAACCAGTCGATGAAGAAATTGCGCCAGGGAAAGCGCAGCTCGATGATCTCCAGCGCGATCAGCGTCATCGACCAAAGCACCACCGCGCTGCCCAGTGGCTGCCCGCTATAGAGATCGTCGAACAGGCCCAGCGGTAGCCCGGCCCAGATCGGGAGCAGACCGGGGCGCAACTGGCGCCAGGCGAGCAGGATCAGGAAGCCCAGCGGCGGCAGCAGCGGAGCCGAGGCGATCAGCGGCCAGGTGGGGCTCAGCGAGCCGAGCATGACCGTAAGCCATGGCACCAGGATCGCCAGCACGGGCGAGGGCGCGCGATTGATCTTCTTGCGGAATGGATCGGAAAGCTGGCGCTGGAGCCGCGACTGGATCATTTCCGCGCGCCGCTTTGGGAAGGGTTGGCGATTGATCGGGTTTCGGGCGGAGCCATCTGGTTCCAGATCGGTTCGACCGTCACGAATTCGGTCGCGCCGGGATCGGCGAGGACACGGGCAATCGCACCATCGGGCAACAGCCGATCGACCACCGCGACGGCGGTGCCGGGGCGGTACAGCCCCCCCGAACCCGAGGTCACGATCACGTCGCCGCGCTTGAGGGGATTGATGCCCAGATTGATCAGACGGAGCTGGAGCATGCCGTCGGCCCGGCCGGTCGCAAAAGCGGCGATACCGTCGCTGGCGCGGCGGACCGGTACGACGTTCTCCGGGTCGGTTATCAACAGGACCCGCGAGGTCGTTCTGCCGACTTCGAGTACGCGCCCGACCAGTCCTAGCGGCGAACGGACCGGCATACCGACGGCGACGCCATGGTTTGCCCCCGCGGAGATCGTGGCGAAGCGACGCGTGCTCGACGAGGTCGACCCGATCATTGCCGCGATCGCTACGGGCTTGGGATCCTGCCGCGCCAAGCCCAGCAATTCCTTCAGCCGCCGGTTCTCTTCGGCCACGGCTTGCGCCTCGACGAGCTTGACCCGGGCATGCTCCACTTCCCGGCGCAGCTCGGCGTTCTTGCGGCCAGCGGCGAAATATCCTCCGACTGCCGCGAAGAAGCTGCTGCCCTTGGCAGTGCCGGCCGCCGCGGCCCGGGCGACGGGCGCGGTGAGATCAGTCGCAGCGCTGCGCGCGCCAGAAAAGCGCGAGGGTTCCCCCAGCGAGGCAATCAGCAGTGCGCCGCCGCCGAGCGCGCCTAGCCCGGCGGCGATGTAGCCGAAGAAGGTCGTGTACTGCGCCCTGCGAGAAAAGCCGGTGCGCCGATTGGATGGCGGCGCCATAGGTGCCGTCTCCCCCTAGTGCTTAAGCGCCCCGCCAGGAGGCAATGTGCGATCCGTCCGCGCGATCACGCCGTCATCAGGACGCCGCGGTAGATCGGGTCCTCCATGGCGCGGCCGGTGCCCAGCGCGACACAGGACAGCGGATCTTCCGCTACGCTGACGGGCAGGCCGGTCTCCTCGCGCAAGTAATCGTCCAGCCCGCTGATCAGCGCGCCGCCACCGGTCAGGACGATGCCTTGATCGACGATGTCGGCGGCCAGTTCGGGCGCGGTATTCTCGAGCGCGATGCGCACGCCCTCGACGATCGCACCGATCGGCTCGGACAGCGCCTCGGCGACGTTGGCCTGAGTGATGGTGATTTCCTTGGGCACGCCGTTGACGAGGTCGCGACCCTTGATGTGGATGGTCTCGCCGATGCCGTCGACGGGGACGGTGGCGATGCCGTAGTCCTTCTTGATCCGCTCAGCAGTGGCCTCGCCGATCAACAGGTTGTGGTGACGGCGCACGTAGGAGACGATCGCCTCGTCCATCTTGTCGCCGCCGACGCGGACCGAAGTGGTGTAGGCGAGGCCGCGCAGCGAAAGGACGGCGACCTCGGTGGTGCCGCCGCCGATGTCGACCACCATCGAGCCGACCGGTTCGGTTACGGGCATGTCGGCGCCGATCGCCGCGGCCATCGGTTCGAGGATCAGGTGGACCTGGCTGGCGCCTGCGTTCGAAGCAGCGTCACGGATCGCGCGGCGTTCGACCGAGGTGGAGCCCGAGGGGACGCAGATCACGATCTCGGGATAGCGGAACAGGCTCTTCTTGCCATGGACCTTGCGGATGAAGTGCTTGATCATCTCTTCGGCGATTTCGATGTCGGCGATCACGCCGTCGCGCAGCGGGCGGATCGCCTCGATGCTGTCCGGGGTCTTGCCCATCATCATCTTGGCGTCTTCGCCGACGGCCTTGACCTTCTTGATGCCATTGATGGTCTCGATCGCGACGACCGACGGTTCGTTCAGCACGATTCCGCGGTCCTGAACATAGACCAGCGTATTCGCCGTCCCCAGGTCGATCGCCATGTTCTGGGAGCCGAACTTCAAGAATCGCGACATGAACGAAGCCATTTAGTTTTCCGTGATTTTTCCAGTGCTTTGAGCGCCTGTTGCAGGCCGCCGGGCACCGGACGGGTGAAGGAACCGCGGCTGCTTAGCGCAGGGATCGGTGGAACGCCAAAAATTTGTGTCGAAAGCGGCGGGTAAGCCTGCGGGTCGGCTCGAAATTCTCGCAACTCACCGCTAGGTTCGGACGGTGCCCACGATCCGCCGCCTACCTGATAGCTTGATCAACCGTATCGCCGCCGGCGAAGTGGTCGAACGGCCGGCGGCCGCCCTCAAGGAATTGGTGGAGAATGCGGTCGATGCGGGTGCTGCTTCGATTGCGGTCAGGCTGGCCGCGGGCGGTCTCGACCTGATCGAAGTGACCGACGACGGCTGCGGGATGCGGCCCGACGAGATTGCCCTTGCGCTGGAACGCCACGCCACTTCCAAGTTGCCCGACGAGGATATCGAACTGGTCGCCACCTTGGGCTTCCGCGGCGAGGCGCTGCCTTCGATCGCCAGCGTGTCCAAGCTGACCGTCGAGAGCCGTCCGCGCGGCGAGGAAGGCTGGCGCCGCGTCGTCGATCACGGGGCGGTTGCTGAGGAAGGTCCCGCCGCACTCCCACCGGGCAGCCGGATCCGGGTCGAGGACCTGTTTGCCCGCGTGCCGGCACGCCGCAAGTTCCTGCGTTCGGCGCGCCGCGAATATGCCGCCTGCCTGGATGTCGTGCGCCGCCTGGCCATGGCCCGGCCCGAGGTGGGCTTTACCTTGGAGCACGACGGGCGCCGCGTCCTGGCGGTTCAGTCCGGCGAGGACCTGGCGAGCCGCGTTGCCAGGATCGTCGCGCGCGAACTGGCCGAGGACGGCGTGGTGATCGACCTCGAGCGCGGATCGGCCCGGCTGCTCGGTGTGGCCGGCCTGCCGACCTTCAACCGCGGCGTGGCAGACCACCAATATCTGTTCGTCAACGGCCGTCCGGTGAAGGACCGCCTGCTGATCGGCGCGGTGCGCGGGGCCTATGCGGACCTGTTGGCGCGCGACCGTCACGCGGTATTGGCGCTGTTCCTCGAACTTCCGCCGCAGGACGTCGACGTCAATGTCCACCCGGCCAAGACCGAGGTCCGTTTCCGCGATCCAGCCTTCGTCCGCGGCTTCATCGTCAGCGGCCTGCGCCACGCGCTCGACGGCGCGGCCCAACGCAGCGCCCAGGCGCCGGCAGCTTCGGCAATGGGCAACTGGCAGGTCGAGCCGCAGGCCAGCCCGGCGCCGCGCTCCGAGAGTCTGTTTGCCCGCTTTGCGCAGCCAGTGTCGCGGGTGACCGAGGCCGGGCAAGTCTGGCGCGGCTATGAGGAAACCATTTTGGCGCCCGCCGCCCAGGCCGAGATCGCCACCCCGCTGACCGAGGAAGCGGCAGAGTTTCCGCTCGGCGTGGCGCGGGGACAGGTTGCCAATACCTATATCATCGCCGAGGCATCGGACGGTCTGGTCATTGTCGACCAACATGCCGCGCACGAGCGCCTGGTCCTCGAACGGCTCAAGGGGGCCGGCGCGGGGAAGACCGTCGCGGCCAGCCAGGCCCTGCTGATGCCCGAGGTGGTCGAACTCGACGAACCGGCCTGCGACCGGCTCGAAGGACACGCCACGACCTTCGCCGACATGGGCCTTGCCATCGAGCGCTTCGGGCCGGCTGCCATGCTCGTCCGCGCCGTGCCGAGCGTGCTTGCCAAGGGCGACGTGCATGCGCTGGTTCGCGACATCGCCGACGACCTTGCCCATCACGGCGATGCGCTGCTGCTCGGCGAGAAGCTTGACCTGGTGCTGGCCACCATGGCCTGCCACGGCTCGGTTCGCGCCGGTCGCACGCTGTCCGGCGCCGAGATGAACGCCGTGCGGCGCGAGATGGAGCGCACGCCGGGTTCGGGCCAGTGCAACCCCGGCCGCCCGACCTGGGTGAAACTGGCCCACGGCGATATCGAGAAGCTGTTCGGGAGGAAGTAATGCGCTCGTCCCGGACCATCCTTCTCGTCCTGGCGCTAGCAGGCTGCGACAGAGAGCCTACGCCCGCCGAACAGGCCATCGCGGACGAAAAGGCGATCGCCCAGGTCGAAGCGGCGAACCGGCGCTATCCGCCGCCCCAGCCGCTTGCGCCGCAGCCGATCACGCCAGCCGATCTCCAGCGCGCCGGCTTGCTCGATGCGGGTTGCACCTTCGAACCGGAAGGGCAGAGTGATCCGGTGCTCGTGGCCCGGACCAAGCGGGCGGCGATGAAGCTCGGCCGCAACCTCACAAGCTTCGCCTCCGATCCGGGCAGCACGCAACTGCCGCTCGGCACCTGGACCCACTACGTCGGCAAGGCCGGTTCGCTACGGATCGAGGCCGGGGGTGCGGGTGATCTCCAGAGCCAGAACCGCATGGAATGGACCGCCAGGCTGACCGCGACCGACCAGCATGACCGGATCGTCTACATGAGCAGTGGGAAGCTGCGCTGCGGGGCCTAGTCGGTCCCGCGTGCCCGGATCAGGCCCAGCGAGGTGAAGGTCATGACCACCTCGTCATGCTGGTTGAACACCTTCATTGCTTGCCGGAACGAGCCCATCTCGGGCCGCGAACGGCTCCGGGTCTTTTCCAAGATCTCGATTTCGCAGCGCAGCGTGTCGCCCGGATAGACCGGACGGCGCCAGCGCAGTTCGTCGATCCCCGCCGCGCCCAGGCCGGCATGTTCGTTGTGCTTCATGTGCTCGACCATCATCGCCATGGTCATCGCACAAGTGTGCCAGCCACTGGCAGAAAGGCGGCCGAAATGGGTCTCGGCCGCGGCCCCGTCGCTGAGGTGGAAGGGCTGGGGATCGAAACGGGCGGCGAATTCGATCACGTCTTCGCGCGTGACCTCGTAGCAGCCGAAGCGGTGCTTGCGACCGACTTCGAGGTCTTCGAAATATTGCATCGTCCGCTCTCCAGCGATCTTGGCGAACAACGTGTAGCGGGTCGGACTGGTCCCGTAACGAGGCTTTGGCGTAGCGGGTTTGGCATGGGGGAACGCCCGGCGCCGGCCCGGGCCGGTCGGAAAGCGCGGCAGGGCCTCGATGGTTTTGGCCAGAACCGCTGGAAGGCGAGACTGGCGACCACGCACAGGTCATGTGCGCCGAATCAAACTGTGACGGCGTTTGGCGAGGAACTCACACGTTGAACTTGAAGTGCATGCAGTCGCCGTCCTGGACCACGTATTCCTTGCCTTCCTGGCGGAGCTTGCCCGCTTCCTTGGCGCCCGCCTCGCCTTTCAGCGCGATGTAGTCGGCATAGGCAATGGTCTCGGCGCGAATGAAGCCGCGCTGCATGTCGGAGTGGATCTCCCCCGCGGCTTCAGGGGCCTTGGCGCCCTGGTGGACGGTCCAGGCCCGGGCTTCCTTGGGGCCGACGGTGAAGAAGGTCAGCAGGTGCAGCAGGTCGTAGCCGGCGCGGATGATGCGGGCGAGGCCGGTTTCCTTGAGGCCCAGCTCTTCCAGGAACACCATGCGCTCCTCGGGCTCCATGCCGACGAGCTCGGCCTCGATCGCGGCGGAGACGATCACCGCCTCGGCACCCTCGGCCTTGGCCTTTTCGAAGACCTTGGCGGAGAAGGCGTTGCCGGTGGCGGCGCTCTCTTCCTCGACGTTGCAGACGTAGAGCACCGGCTTGGCGGTGAGCAGCTGGGCCTGCGCAAAAACCCGGGCCTCGTCGTCGTCGCGTGGCTGGGTAAGGCGGGCGGGCTTGCCTTCGCGCAGCAGGTCGAGCGCCTGGCCGAGCACCGAGGCCGTGACCTTCGCCTCCTTGTCGCCTTGCGCCGCCTTCTTCTGGGCGGCGGGCACGCGCTTTTCCAGGCTTTCGAGGTCGGAGAGCATCAGTTCCGTCTCGACCGTCTCGGCATCCGAGATCGGATCGATCTTGTTGTCGACGTGCTGGATGTCGTCGTTCTCGAAGCAGCGCAGCACGTGGACGACCGCGTCGACCTCGCGGATGTTGCCGAGGAACTGGTTGCCCAGGCCTTCGCCCTTGGAGGCGCCGCGGACCAGGCCGGCGATGTCGACGAAGCCGAGCTGGGTCGGGATGATCTTCTGGCTGCCGGCGATCTCGGCCAGCTTGTCGAGGCGCGGATCGGGCACGCCGACCTGGCCGACATTGGGTTCGATCGTGCAGAACGGATAGTTCGCCGCCTGCGCCGCCTGCGTCTCGGTCAGGGCATTGAACAGGGTCGACTTGCCGACGTTCGGCAGGCCGACGATACCGCAGCGGAAACCCATCTAGTCCATTCCTTCCATGCCGTGCCTCGTCATTGCGAGCGGAGCGAAGCAATCCAGGGCGCCGGGCACCTTGCTCTGGATTGCGGCGCGACTTCGCCGTTCACAATGACGACCCTCGGGGTTTGGCTGCGCGCTTAGCCGGGGAGGGAGGCAAAGGCCAGCCCGGCTTGACCTATCGCCCGGGTCGGTCATTCTGCCACGCCGATCAGACGCGTTTCGAAGGGGGATTTCGTGACGAGTGCAAGCATCCAGACCGCTCCGGCGCCCGCGCCGGTGCAGGACCTGGTCCAGGCCGCCCTGGCCAAGAGCGATCCGGTGGTCGCTGACCTGATGAGCGCTCCGGTCGGGGTGTTCCCGCCGGAAACCACGGTGGCTGCCGCAATCGAGGCGCTGCGCGAACAGGTCCGCACGGCATTCATCACCTACCTCTATGTCACCGCGCCCGACGGCAAGCTGCTCGGCTTGATCGCCATGCGCGAGATGCTGCTGGCCGAGCCGAGCCAGACGCTCGAATCGCTGATGCTGCGCGACGTCTTCACGCTGAAGCGGGACACGCCGCTCGACGATGCCCTGCGCGAAGTGCTCGACCGGCATTTTCCGGTCTATCCGGTGACCGATCGTGCGGGGAAGCTCGTCGGCCTGGTCCGCGGGCCAGACCTCTTCGCCAATCGCGCGATCGAGATCTCGGCGCAGGCGGGCTCGATGGTCGGTGTCGAAAAGGAGGAACGTCTCTCCACCCCGCTCAAGCGCAGCCTGCTGCTGCGCCATCCCTGGCTCCAGGTGAACCTGCTCACCGCCTTCCTCGCCGCCGCCGTGGTCGGCATGTTCGAGGGCACGCTGAGCCGCCTGGTGATCCTGGCCGTGTTCCTGCCGGTCATGGCCGGGCAGACCGGGAATACCGGCTGCCAGGCGCTGGCGGTGGCCCTGCGCGGCATGACCTTGGGCGACATCAAGGAAGGCAGCGCCCGCTCGCTGGTAATCAAGGAGGGCTCGCTGGGCTTCTTCAACGGGCTGCTGGTCGGCGTCACGGCGGGGGCTGGCCTGTGGGTCTATGCCTGGATGCAGGGCGAGCCGCACCCGTTCCGCTTCGGTCTGGTCGCCCTGGCGGCAATGACCATCGCCTGCACCATCAGCGGGATCGCAGGGGCGGGAATTCCGTTGATATTGAAGCGTTTTGGAGCCGATCCGGCGACCGCTTCGAGCATCTTCCTGACCACCGCCAGCGACATCGCCTCGATGGGAATCTTCCTGAGCCTGGCTTCGCTGGCCCTTTAGGTTCTAACCAGGTCGATCCTCTCAACCGTTCGTATCCTAAGACACTTATCGGGGAAGCGCTACTCCGCCAGCCGCATCGCGACGTCGTTCATGAACCGCGTATCGTCGCCCTTGGCGAGCCAGTCGGCTTCGGCGGCGATCGCGCCGAGCATTTCGGCCAGCGGGTCCATCTCGGCCTTGGCGTAGTTGCCCAGGACCCAGCCTGTCACGCGATCTTTGTGGCCAGGATGGCCGATGCCCAGGCGGACGCGGCGGAAGTCCGGACCGAGGTGCTGGTCGATCGAGCGCAAGCCGTTATGGCCCGCGGTGCCGCCGCCCTGCTTCACCTTGACCTTGAACGGGGCGAGGTCGAGCTCGTCGTGGAACACGGTCAGGGCGTCGGTGTCGAGCTTGTAGAAGCGCAGCGCCTCGCCGACCGCTCGGCCGCTTTCGTTCATGTAGGTGGCGGGCTTGAGCAGCAGGACCTTGTCGCCGCCGATGCGGCCTTCCTGCAGCCAGCCCTGGAACTTCTTCTGGACCGGGCCGAACTGGTGGAAATCGGCCAGAATGTCGCAGGCCATGAAGCCCACGTTGTGCCGGTTCATCGCATATTGCGGACCGGGATTGCCGAGGCCGACCCAGAGCTGCATGGGATTCCCCTCCCGCCTGCGGGAGGGGCTGGGGGAGGGCTTGTTGCCCAACCCCCGACAGGCCCTCCCCTAACCCCTCCCGCAAGCGGGAGGGGAATGCAGGGATTACTCGCCTTCGGCGGGCGTCTCGTTGTCGCCTTCCTCGCTCTTGAGCGCGGAGGGGGCGACGATCGTGGCGATCGTCAGGTCGGCTTCGTGGCTGCCGTCGGTCGCGCCAGCGGGCAGCTTGATGTTGCCGATGTGGATCGAATCGCCGACGTCCAGACCGGTGACGTCAATCACGATGTCATCGGGGATCTTGTCGGCTTCGACGACCAGGTCGAGCTCGTGATGGACGATGTTCAGCACGCCGCCCCTCTTGAGGCCCGGCGAGGCGTCTTCGTTCGCGAAGACCACGGGAACCTTGACGTGGACCTTGGCGCCCTTGGCGACGCGCAGGAAGTCCGCGTGGAGCGGACGGTCCGTGACCGGGTGGAAGGCGACGTCCTTGGGCAGCGTCCGCACTTTCTTGCCGCCGACTTCGACCTCGACGACCGAATTGAAGAAGTGGCCGGTGCCGAGCTGGCGGCGCAGTTCCTTCTCTTCGACGTGGATCGACAGCGGTTCTTCGTTGCCGCCATAGACGACGGCGGGGACGCGGCCTTCACGACGCAGGGCACGGGAGGCTCCCTTGCCAGCCCGTTCGCGCGTCTCGGCCGGCAGGGTCAGGGTATCGCTCATCTGACTTCACCTTCTGAGTTGCAAATTGCACATCTTCTCCGTCACGCCTCCAGGGATGACCATGACGGGAAGGGCGCGCCCCTAGCGGGAAAGGGGGGAAATGGCAAGTTACTGAAGCCGCCTCACGGTAAACCCGCGCGCCGCCAGCAGGGCGGGCAGGCCTTCGCTGCCCGCCATATGCGCGGCGCCGACCGCGACGAAGGGGTGTTGCCCGGCGGCCAGCATGGCGGCGATCCGCTCCGTCCAGATCCGGTTTCGCCCGGAGAACAGGGCCTCGCGGAGTTCCGGGTCGGCAAGGAGGCCGCGGTGGGTTTCGCGCTCGATCGCGGCCATGTCGCCCTTCATCCAGGCTTGAGCCGGGCGATCCGACTGTCCGGAATCGGTCACGACGGCGGCAAGGAGATCGCGCTGCTCGGCCTCGGGTAGGCGGTCGAAGAGGGTGAGCTGGTCGCGCGTACCCTCGAGCTCCTCGACCGGGCGCTGCCCGGCCAACGCGACGATCGCGTGGTCGACGCCGTTGCCCGGGTCGAGGCCCTTGGCCTTGCCTTGGGCCAGGGTGATCGCCGCGGCCCAGGTTTCGAGATCGGCGAAACGGCTCTCGTCGAGGCCGGCCGACTTCAGCGCCTCGGCGAGCCGCGGGCGCAGGTTTGCAGGCAGCCTGGAGGATAGCGGCGGCTGCCCGGGGGTCCGGGCCAGTTCGGCGAAAACCTTGGGATCGACCTCCGCAACCTCGACCACGATTCTATCCGCTGCGCCCAATGCCGCGTCGACCGGCCGGGAGCGCCAAGCCGCCGGGCGGGGAAGGGCGTGAATCGTCCCGAACAGCCAAGCCTTCCCGCCCTGCGGACCGGTCACCTCCCACAGCGCGGGATTGGCGGGAACCGGCGCCTCGCCGCAGGCCGCCAGAGCGAGGGCACCCGCGAGCGCCAACCAGACCCCACCCAGGCGCATCACTGGAGGCGGGCGACCTTGTAGCCGAGCGCGGTCAGTTGCTCGATCACCGAATCCTTGCCTGCCAGATGGCCGGTGCCGACCGCCAGGAAGACCTTGCCCGGTCGGTCCATCCGACCCTTGATCCACTGCGCCCAGGCGCGGTTGCGGCCGGTCAGCAGGACCTCGACCATATGCGGATCGTCCTCGTCGGCGTTCATCAGCTCGGCGAGCTTGGCGGCATTGCCGCGTTTCCATTGCTCGACCATCCGGCCCAGTTCGCTGCGGATCGTGGCCGAATGCTTGGCGATCTCGACGAGGTAGCGGCGCTGGACGTCCGCCGGGAGGCCGTCGAAGAGGCCGAGCTGGTATTCGACCGTTTCCAGCCCGACACGCCGCTGGCCGAGCAGCTTGGACCGTGCCTCCAGCGTCGCCTCTACGCCGTTCTCCGCCGCATAGCCGGCGCTCAGCAGCGGTACGGTCGAGAGGTAAACCCCGGCATACCACGGCTTGAACCGGTCGACGGCGTTCGGCGCCAGCTTGTTGCCGGCCAGCGCCTTTTCCAGGGAAGCCTTTTCGGTCGGAGAGAGCAGCCCGCGCAAGGTCTGGTCGGGCGGCAGGAAGGCCTTGGCGATCATGACCCGCTGGATCGCGCCAGGATCGCTCTCGGCGATTTCGCTGACGAACTCCTCCGAGGTGTTGAAGGCGCTCTCGACCGGTCCGGCAAACCAGCGCAGCCCCTTGGGTAGGAGGTGGATCGTGCCGAACAGGTAGATCGTGGTGTCCGCGTCCTGGATTTTCCACAATGCCGGGCGGGCGATCGTCGCGACCGGGGCCGCGGCACGCGCTGCGGGGCGGGCGACCGGCCTGGCCGAGGCCGTGACGGACAGCGAGGCCAGCACGACGAGCGCCCCCATGGCGATTTGGGCACTCAGCAGGCGGATAAGCTTGATCATGCCGGCGCTATAGCGCCTTTCGCTCACCAGTCGATGAACAACGCCCGCCGCGGCCGGGGTGAGCTATCGTGATCGCATATGACGCGAAGCGAAGGTTGATTCGTGCCCGGTCCTGCGCCAAACGCCCCGGCCATGAGCGACACCGCCAAACCGCCCGAAGGCGCACTGAGCTTTCAGGAGATGATCCTGCGCCTCCATTCGTTCTGGAGCGCGCAGGGCTGCCTGATCCTGCAGCCCTACGACATGCGGATGGGCGCCGGCACCTTCCATCCCGCCACGACGCTGCGCGCGTTGGGACCCGAGCCGTGGAAGGCCGCCTATGTCCAGCCCTCGCGCCGGCCGACCGACGGTCGCTACGGCGAGAACCCGAACCGGCTGCAGCACTATTACCAATACCAGGTGATCCTCAAGCCGAACCCGGAGAACCTGCAGGAGCTCTACCTCGCCAGCCTGGCCGAGATCGGCGTCGATCCGCTGGCCCACGACATCCGCTTCGTCGAGGACGATTGGGAGAGCCCGACGCTGGGTGCCTGGGGACTGGGCTGGGAGGTCTGGTGCGACGGGATGGAAGTCACCCAATTCACCTATTTCCAGCAGGTCGGCGGGTTCGACTGCAAGCCCGTCGCCGGTGAGCTGACCTACGGCCTGGAACGCCTGGCGATGTACATCCAGGGCGTCGACAACGTCTATGACCTGCGCTTCAACGATGCCGGGGTTTCGTACGGCGACGTCTTCCTCAAGAACGAGCAGGAACTGTCGAAGTACAACTTCGAGGTCGCCGACACCGAGCAGCTCTTCAAGGGTTTCCAGCACGCCGAGGCCGAAGCTCGGCGCTGCATCGAAGCCAAGATCCCGCTCGCCGCCTACGACCAGGCGATCGAGGCCAGCCACCTGTTCAACCTGCTCCAGGCGCGCGGGGTGATCTCGGTCCAGGAGCGCGCCAGCTACATCGGCCGCGTCCGCGACCTCGCCAAGGGCGCCTGCCAGGGCTGGATCGAGAAGAACCAGGCCGAATGGGCCGCCAAGTTCCCGGGGTGGACCATATGACCGATTTCCTCCTCGAACTGCGCTCGGAAGAGATCCCCGCCCGTATGCAGGCCGGTGCGCGCGTCGATCTGGAGCGGCTGTTTCGCGCTCAGATGGACGCCGCGGGCGTTTCCCTGGGCGAGCTCATCGTCTGGTCCACCCCCCGCCGTCTTGCCCTGATCGCGCGGGGCCTGCCGCAGGCGACCGAGGCGGTCAGCGAGGAAGTGAAGGGGCCCAAGACCTCGGCGCCGCCGCAGGCGCTCGAAGGCTTCTTGCGCAAGACCGGGCTGACTCAAGATCAGCTAACCGAACGCGACGGCGTCTACTTCGCGGTCACCGAAAAGCCCGGCCGCGCCACGCGCGAAGTCCTGGCCGAGGCGATCCCGGCGATCGTCCGCGCCTTCCCCTGGCCCAAGTCGCAGCGCTGGGGCGCCGCCTCGCTTTCGACCGAGAGCCTGCGCTGGGTGCGCCCGCTCTCGGGTGTGGTCGCTATCCTCGGCGAGGAACTGGTTCCCTGCCGGATCGGCGATATCGTTTCCGGCTACGCCACGCTCGGCCACCGCTTCCACCATCCCGGCGAAATCACCATCGGTGGCGCCTCCGACTACCAGGAGAAGCTGCGCGCCTGCCACGTGATCGTCGATCACAACGAGCGCCAGGATCTGATCCGTGCCAAGGCGAAGGTCGCCGCTGCGGAGGCGGGCCTCACGCTGGTCGAGGACGAAGGCCTGGTGATCGAGAACGCCGGCCTGACCGAATGGCCCGTGCCGCTGCTCGGGCGCTTCGACGAGGATTTCCTCGAGGTCCCCCCCGAGACGATTCAGCTCACCGCGCGGACCAACCAGAAGTATTTCGTCTGCGAGAAGGATGGCAAGCTCGTCAACGCCTTCGTCTGTACCGCCAATATCGAGGCGACCGATGGCGGCGCAGGCATCGTCGCGGGCAACCGCAAGGTCCTCGCCGCGCGGCTCAGCGATGCGCGCTTCTTCTGGCAACAGGACCGCAGGAAGACCCTGGCCGACCACGCCAAGGGCCTGGAGCGGATCACCTTCCACGAGAAGCTCGGTACCGTCGCCGACAAGGTCGAGCGCGTCGCCAAGCTGGCGCGCTGGCTGGTCGAGCAAGGCATCGTCAAGGGCGCCGATGCCGATCTGGCCGAGCAGGCCGCGCGTCTCGCCAAGGCCGACCTCGTCACCGAGATGGTCGGCGAGTTCCCCGAGCTCCAGGGCCTGATGGGCGGCTACTACGCCCGCGCCGAGGGATTGCCCGATGCCGTGGCTGACGCGATCCGGGATCACTACAAGCCGGTCGGGCAGGGCGACGATGTGCCCACCGCGCCGGTTACGGTGGCGGTCAGTTTGGCGGACAAGCTGGATACGCTACGTAGCTTCTTCGAAATCGGTGAAAAGCCTACCGGTTCGAAGGACCCCTTTGCCCTCCGCCGTGCGGCCCTGGGCATTATCCGTCTGATCACGGAGAATGGCCTACGCTTCAGCATCGGTGAGGGTGATATCCTCGACTTCTTCGCCGACCGCCTCAAGGTCCAGCAAAAGGAAGCCGGCGTCCGCCATGACCTGATCGATGCGGTCTTCGCGCTCGGCGGCGAGGACGACCTCGTCCGCCTGCTCGCCCGCGTTCACGCCCTTCAAGCCTTCGTCGGGACCGAGGACGGCGCCAATCTGCTCGCCGGCTACAAGCGCGCCGCCAATATCCTCAAGAAGGAGGACTGGAAGGGCCTGGAGGGCGAGATCGCCCAGACCGGAGAGGAGGACCCGCTGGCCGTGGTCGACGATCCGGACCTGGCCCCGGTCATCGCCGCCAAGATGGCCGAGCGGCACGAAAAAGTCCTTTCCTACACGCCCGAGCTTGCCGAGAAGGCGTTGATGGATGCGCTGGATTCCTCAGGTCCCGAAGCCGCCGCCGCGGTCGAGAGCGAAGACTTCGCTGCCGCGATGGCCGCTCTTGCAGCCTTACGCGCACCCATCGACGCCTTCTTCGACGGCGTGACCGTCAACGATGCGGATAAGGACAAGCGGGCGGCGCGGCTCGACCTTCTCGCGCAATTCCGCAAGTCCGTTCATCAAGTTGCTGATTTTTCAAGGATAGAAGGCTGATCTGGGAAGAGTCGGGTTTTTCTCCCAGGACATCATAAACATTATCAACATCTGTAAACCTGGGCATCGAGCCCAGGCGACAGCCCCGGGGAGTATGAAGTGGTAAACCAGGTCTATACCTTCGGCGCCGGGGTCCGGCACGAGGACCCCCGCGCCCGCGACAAGACCGTGGTCGGAGGCAAAGGAGCAAACCTGGCCGAAATGGCCGGAATCGGCCTGCCGGTGCCTCCCGGCTTTACCATCACCACCGAGGAATGCGTGGCCTATCTCGCCTCCGGCGCCGACTTTTCGGCCGAGCTGAAGGCGGATGTCGGCAAGGCGCTGGCGCACATCGAGCAGGCGGTCGGCAAGAAGTTCGGCGACGCCTCCGATCCGCTCCTGGTCTCGGTCCGTTCGGGGGCGCGGGTTTCGATGCCCGGCATGATGGACACGGTCCTGAACCTCGGTCTCAACGATGCGACCGTAGAGGGACTGGCCCGGACCTCGGGCGACGATCGTTTCGCCTGGGATTCCTACCGCCGCTTCATCCAGATGTATTCGGACGTGGTCCTGGGACTGAACCATCATCTGTTCGAGGACGCGCTGGAGATCGCCAAGGAAGACAACGGTTATTACGCCGACGTCGAGATGAGCGCGCAGGACTGGCAGACGCTGGTAAAGGAATACAAGGCCATCGCCGAACGCGAGCTGGGCCGTCCGTTCCCGCAGGACGTCGAGGAACAGCTGTGGGGCGCGATCCGCGCCGTGTTCGACAGCTGGGACAGCGATCGGGCCAAGGTCTATCGCCGCCTCAACGACATTTCCGGCGACTGGGGCACCGCGGTCAACGTCCAGGCCATGGTCTTCGGCAACATGGGCGATACTTCGGCCACGGGCGTCGCCTTCACCCGTGATCCCGCTACCGGCGAGCGCGCCTACTACGGCGAGTGGCTGGTCAACGCCCAGGGCGAGGACGTCGTCGCCGGCATCCGCACGCCCCAGTACCTGACCAAGGCGGCGCGAGAGCAGGCCAATGCCAAGCCGTTGTCGATGGAAGAAGCCATGCCCGAGGCCTATGCCGAGCTCGCCCGGGTCTTCGACCTGCTCGAGGCGCACTACAAGGACATGCAGGACATCGAATTCACCGTCGAGCGCGGCAAGCTGTGGATGCTCCAGACCCGTTCGGGCAAGCGAACCGCCAAGGCCGCGCTGCGCATGGCGGTGGAGATGGTCGGCGAGGGCCTGATCGACGAGGCTACCGCGATCCGTCGCGTCGATCCGATGGCGCTCGACCAGCTGCTTCACCCCACGCTCGATCCCAAGGCGGCGCGCGACGTGCTGGGCAAGGGGTTGCCGGCGTCGCCCGGCGCGGCCTCGGGTACGATCGTGCTGGATGCCGACACCGCGGAAAAACGCGCAGAGCGCGGCGAAGCGGTGATCCTGGTCCGCGTCGAGACGAGCCCGGAGGACATTCACGGCATGCATGCAGCCCGCGGTATCCTGACCGCGCGCGGCGGCATGACGTCACATGCGGCCGTGGTTGCCCGCGGCATGGGGCGGCCTTGCGTCTCGGGCGCTTCGGGCCTGTCGATCGATATGGGCTCCCGCACGCTGCGGATCGGCAACCGCGAGTTGAAGGAAGGCGACGTGCTCACTCTCGACGGGACCAGCGGCGAGATCATGGCGGGAGAGGTCGCGACGATCGAGCCCGAGCTGATCGGCGACTTCGGCACGCTGATGGATTGGGCGGACAAGCACCGCCGGATGAAGGTCCGCACCAATGCCGAGACCCCGGCCGACTGCCGCATGGCCCGCCAGTTCGGCGCCGAGGGCATCGGTCTGTGCCGCACCGAGCACATGTTCTTCGAGGCGGGCCGAATCTCCGCCGTGCGCCAGATGATCCGGGCCGAGGACGAGGCCGGCCGCCGCGCCGCGCTGGCCAAGCTGTTGCCTGAACAGCGGGCCGACTTCCACGCGATCTTCGAGGCCATGGCCGGCCTGCCGGTGACGATCCGCCTGCTCGACCCCCCGCTTCACGAGTTCCTACCGCAAGGCGACGTAGAATTTGCAGAACTGTCCGACGCGATCGGCATCGGCGTCGAGACGCTGAAGCGCCGCGCGGGCGAACTGCACGAGTTCAATCCGATGCTCGGCCACCGCGGTTGCCGGCTCGGCATCACTTTCCCCGAAATCTACGAAATGCAGGTCCGGGCCATCTTCGAGGCGGCCTGCGACATTGCCGCGGCCGGGGAAGCGCCGGTGCCCGAGGTGATGATCCCGCTGGTCGCCACCAAGCGCGAACTGCAAATCCTGCGCGTCTTGGTCGACCGGGTCGCAGCGCAGGTCTTCGAGGAGAAGGGCCGGAAGCTCGACTATCTCGTCGGGACGATGATCGAGCTGCCCCGCGCCGCGCTCATGGCCGGAGAGATAGCCGAGGAAGGTGCATTCTTTTCATTCGGAACCAATGATTTGACGCAAACTACTCTCGGTGTTTCGAGGGACGATGCGGCGCGCTTCCTGAACCCCTATGTCGACCAGGGCATCTATCCGCGCGATCCCTTCGTCACGCTCGACGTCGAGGGCGTCGGCCAGCTCGTCAGCCTCGCCGCCGAGCGTGGCCGCGCGGCACGCCCCGAGATAAAGCTGGGGATCTGCGGCGAGCATGGCGGTGATCCCGCGAGCATCGCCTTTTGCGAGAGCGTCGGCCTCGACTACGTCAGCGCCTCGCCCTACCGCGTGCCGATCGCCAGGCTGGCCGCTGCGCAAGCCGCGCTGGGCTGATTACTTCCGCCACCCGCTGAGCGTGACGATTTCGAAGCGCTCGACGGTTCGACCGTTCTCGCCCGCCGCGCCGAAGGCCTGACGGGCGCGGTCGAGGGCGGCGCGGCCGAGCGGTGATCCGCCTCTCGCGAGTACGCTGGTCAGGCCCTGGGCTCGCAGGTCCGCGACCAGGCCGTCGAGCGAGCGGAAGCTGGCCTGCAGCGTGCGGTAGTCCGCCACGGGATCGGCGAAGCCTGCTCGCTGCAACAGTTGGGCGCCCGCGCGGACGTCGACCATCGGATGCATCCGCGGCGCGGGCCGTTCGCCGTCGGCAGCCAGCATCGCGGCGCGTAGCTGCGGCAGGCTGCCAGCCCCGACGAAGCTGGCGATCATCAGCCCGCCTGGGGCCAGAGCATTGCGGAGGTGGACCAGTGCGCCCGGCAGGTCGTTGACGGTATCGAGCGTGCCGAGGCTGGCGATGAAGTCATGGTTGCCGGAGGGGAAGGGCTGCTCCTCGTCGAAGCCGGTGGCTGGTTCGAGGATCTCGGCCGCCAGGCTGGCGGCCAGCCCCAGGGTCCAGTCGCCGATCACCAAGGCGCGCTGGGGCGCGACCCGCAGGACGCCTCGGCTATCCTGACTGGCCTCGATCATGACGTCGATGAGGTAGCGCGGGGCATCGGCCTTGCCTTGCAGTCCCAGCATCCGCCGCCGGACGGCCAGGCGGCGGGCGGGGGTGAAGACGATCGGGGGAGTGTTGGCCATGCCCGATCCCCTGCCTTGCCGTAGAGGTGCGCGCAAGCGTACACCAAGATCGATGCCGCTCTCACAGACCCTGGCGCCGCTGGTCGATCTCGTCTTCCCACCGCGCTGTCCGCTCTGCGGCGAGGGCCTCACCGCGCAGCTTGGCCTCTGCGCAGCCTGCTGGAGCGGATTGGTCATTCCCGGCGAGCCCAGCTGCGCGCTGTGCCAGCGGCCGTTCTCGGAAGGCACTGCCGACCAGTCGATCTGCGCGCCATGCCTCGCCGAGCCTCCCCGGCATGACGGCATCGCCGCCGGCACGCTCTACAACGACGCCTCGCGCCGCCTGGTCTTGGCATTCAAGCACGGCCAGCGGATCGCGCTCGCGCAGATGATGGCCCGGCTGATCGCGGCACGCTTGCCGGAAGCGGCGGCGGACTGGCTGGTCATTCCCGTCCCGCTCCACCGGTGGCGCCTTTGGCGGCGCGGTTTCAACCAGGCGGCCTTGTTGGCGGGCGAGATTGCCAAGTCGCGAGGCGCAAAGCTGCTGGTGGATGGGCTGGAGCGAAGAAGGCAGACCCCTTCTCTGGGTGGTCTGGGGCGCAAGGCGCGGGCGAGAGCTCTGTCCGGTGCGATCGGGGTGAACCCACGGCACGAGGCAAGCTTGCGAGGCGCGAACATCGTGCTCGTCGACGACGTGCTGACCAGTGGCGCGACCAGCAGCGCTTGCGTCTCGGCGCTGAAGCGGGCCGGGGCCGAAAAGGTGGTTGTGGCTTGTTTCGCTCGGGTCCTGGACGAAATAACCGGCTAGGAAGCGAAAACGCCCGGGGCGGAAACCCCGGGCGTCCTCGTGACGAAACTCTAAGGTGCCGCTTTCGCGAACCGGCGACGCCCCCCGACGTCACCTCACCTGATTCCTCATCGTCCCTGAACCTTGGCGCTGATGCGCCGCAGGTTGCGGTTACGGTTCCCTCAAACCGTGAACCGGTTTTCTCATTGAACTGCCTGACAGGAAAGCATGATCGCTCGGGCGCGTGGATTTTGGCCGCCATCTGTGGTTATCGTGCAACAAGTATCCATATTGGGCTCAATTCACGAGGATTTACCATGTCCGCCGCCGATCTCGCCCGCGAACAGGGCAAGGCTTTCCTGCCGAAGTTCGATGACAAGGGCCTGCTTGCGGCCGTCGCTGTCGATTCGGCGAGCAAGGATGTCCTGATGGTCGCCTTCATGGACGCCGAAGCCTTGGCGAAGACGCGGGAGACCGGGCTCGCTCATTTCCATTCGCGGTCGCGCGGGCGGCTGTGGATGAAAGGCGAGACCTCGGGTCACGTGCTGCGGGTCGAGACAATCCTGGTCGATTGCGACCAGGATTGTCTCGTGCTCAAGGTCTCGCCGCAAGGGCCGGCCTGCCACACGGGCGCGGCGGCCTGCTTCTACCGGCGCCTCGACGGCGACGAACTGGTCCGCGCCGATACTTGACGTTTACGTAAAGGGAATGCATCTTGCAGGCATGGCTCTTGCGGCTGCGCCTCTATCCGACGATCCCGAACGGACTTGGTCGATCTCCGAACTGACCGCCGAATTCGGCATCACCGCTCGCGCTCTGCGCTTCTACGAGGACGAGGGCCTGCTGGCGCCGGTTCGGCAGGGAACGTCTCGCATCTACGGTCGGCGCGACCGGGCTCGCCTCGCTTGGATCCTGCGCGGACGGAACGTCGGCTTCAGCCTCGCCGAGATCCGAGAACTCATCGACCTCTACGATATCGGTGACGGCCGCGTCGAGCAGCGGCGCGTGACGATCGAGCGGTGCCGCGCCAAGGTCGAGAAACTCCAGCGCCACCGCGCCGATATCGATGCCTCGATCGAGGAACTGACCGCGTTCATCGCCAATTTGGAAGCCACGGAACTGCCGTCCCCCAAGGGTGGCTGAGCCGCGAGAGGAGACTGCCGATGCCCAGCTACAAGGCGCCGACGCGCGACACCAAGTTCATTATCAACGAGGTGCTGCGGCTCGATACCTACGGCAACCTGCCCGGTTTCGCGGCGGCTACGCCGGACATCGTCGAGGCCGTGATCGACGAATCAGGCCGCTTCGCCTCGGAGGTCCTCGCCCCGCTCAATGCCTCGGGCGACCGGGAAGGTTGCACCCGTCATCCCGATGGCTCGGTCACTACGCCTGCCGGCTTCAAGGCGGGTTTCGACCAGTTCCGCGAGGCCGGCTGGGGGACGCTGACGGCGCCCGAGGAGTTCGGCGGCCAGGCCATGCCGCATGTCCTGGGCTTCGCGCTGGAGGAGTTCATGTCCGCCTCCAACCAGGCCTTTGCGATGTATCCGGGCCTCACCAACGGTGCGATCTCGGCACTCCTTGCCAAGGCATCGCCGGAACTCAAGACACGCTATGTTCCCAAGATGGTCTCGGGTGAGTGGCTGGGGACGATGAACCTGACCGAGCCGCACGCCGGTACCGACCTTGGCCTCATCCGCACACGGGCAGTTCCTCGGGCAGATGGATCATTCGCCATCACCGGAACCAAGATCTTCATTTCGGCCGGTGAACACGATCTTTCCGAGAACATCATCCACCTGGTACTGGCCAAGACCCCCGACGCACCGGATTCGAGCAAGGGCATCTCGCTCTTCGTGGTGCCCAAGGTTCTCATGAACGAAGACGGATCGCCGGGAGACCGCAACGCCCTGTCGTGCGGCTCGATCGAGCATAAGATGGGCATCCACGGCAACGCGACCTGCGTGATGAACTATGACGGTGCCGCTGGGTGGCTGGTCGGTGAAGAGAACAAGGGCCTCGCCGCGATGTTCATCATGATGAACGCGGCTCGCCTCGGGGTCGGCATCCAGGGGCTTGCCCAGGCCGACGCGGCCTATCAGAACGGCGCGGCCTATGCGCTCGAACGCCGCCAAGGCCGGGCGCTGACCGGCCCCGCGGAGCCCCAGGAGAAGGCCGATCCGCTGATCGTACACCCCGACGTGCGTCGCATGCTGATGGACGCGAAGGCCTTTACAGAGGGCATGCGCGCCCTGGCACTGTGGGGAGGCCTGCTGGTCGACCTGGCCCACCAGGCCGAAAGCGAGGAGGAGCGCCAGGCGGCCGACGACCTGCTTGGCCTGCTTACCCCGGTGATCAAGGGCTACGGCACCGACAAGGGCTTCGAGACCGCCGTCAACATGCAGCAGATCTGGGGCGGCCACGGCTATATCGTCGAGAACGGCATGGAGCAATTCGTCCGCGATGCGCGGATCGCGATGATCTACGAGGGCGCCAACGGTGTCCAGGCGATGGACCTGGTCGGACGCAAGCTGGCCGCCAACATGGGCCGCGCGGTCCAAGCCTTCTTCAAGCTGGTCGATGACGAAGCCGCGGCCGCCAAGGGTGACGAAGCGTTGGCCGAGATCGCCGGGCGGCTTGAGAAGGCCAATGCCGAGATGAAGGCCGCGACGGTGTGGTTCATGCAGAACGCCATGACCAATCCGGACAACGCCGGGGCCGGAGCGCATTCCTATATGCATATCGCGGGCATCGTCGCGCTCGGTCTGATGTGGCTGCGCATGGCCAAGGTCGCCAGCGAGGCTTTGGCTGCCGGAGCGGGAGACAAGACCTTCTACGAGGCCAAGCTGGTGACCGCGCGCTACTTCGCCGAGCGCTTCATTCCGGATGCCGGCGCGCTGCGCCGCAAGATCGAGGGCGGAGCCGAAGCTCTAATGGCGCTGCCGGCCGAGGCCTTCGTAGCGGCCTGACCGCTCGGCCGGATTGGTGGGATGGCAGCGGCAGCGGACGCTTTATGCGCTTCCAAGCCGGCCAGGGCCCGGTGCCGAGGGTGTCACCCTGGCGGCCATGTTCGATACTGGCCGTTCCGCACGAGTCGTCGATAGCCTAATCCACATTATGATGCGGCGCCGAGGACCTCGTCGAACAGGCCCATCAAGGCGGCCCACGATTGCCGGTCTGCGCTGGCGTCGTAACCGATCGCCGGAAGACCCCGAGCGTCGCTCCCCGGATCGGTGAATCCGTGCTTGACACCGCTATAGGCGTGGAAGTGCCAACGGGCGCCGACCGCGTCCATTTCCCGCCAGAAGCGCAGGACATCGTCGCGCGGGACCATCGGATCGGCATCTCCGTGACAGACCAGCAGGCGGGCTGCGATCGGGCCGTCCGCCGGACGAGCGGTTCCAAGCAGGCCGTGGAAGCTGGCCGCGAGGACGAGCGCGGCGCCCGACCGAGCGACTTCGAGCGCCGCCTGTCCGCCCATGCAATAGCCGATTGCCGCCAGGGGCAGGCCGGCAGCGACAGGAAGGGCGCGCAGGGCCTCCACCGCCGCCAGCAGCCGGATACGGTAGACGCCGACGTCCGCCCGCAGCTTTGCGGCCAGCGGCTGCGAGGCTGCGAAGCTTTCGACGGGTTCGCCGTAGAAGTCCGCGATCAGCGCGACGAAGCCGGCTTCGGCCAGCATTGCCGCGCGGCGCTCGATTGCCGGGGTGACGTTGGCGATCGTCGGAAAGATCACCACTGCCGCGCGGGCCTTGCCCTCAGGCCGGGCGAGGAGCCCGGTGAGCGCAAGGTCTCCGTCGTGGTAGGCGAGCTCTTCGAGCCCCCTCATTCCGGCAGGAAGTCGGGCACGGAGAGATAGCGCTCGCCGGTGTCGTAGTTGAAGCCGAGCACCTTGGCGCCTGCGCCCAGTTCCGGCAGTTTCTGCGCGATCGCGGCCAGCGTCGCGCCCGAGCTGATGCCGACCAGCAGGCCTTCCTCGCGCGCCGAGCGACGGGCCCATTCCTTGGCGTCGGCCGGATCGACCTGGATCGCGCCGTCGATCGCCTGGGTGTGCAGGTTCGCGGGCACGAAGCCCGCCCCGATGCCCTGGATGGGGTGCGGACCGGGCTGGCCGCCCGAGATGACCGGCGACAGCGTCGGCTCGACCGCCCAGGCCTTCAGGCCCGGCCAGGCCTTCTTGAGCACTTCGGCACAACCGGTCAGGTGGCCGCCGGTGCCGACGCCGGTGATCAGGGCGTCGAACGGCGCATCGGCAAAGTCGGCCAGGATTTCCTGCGCGGTGGTGCGGATGTGCGCATCGACGTTGGCGGGATTGTCGAACTGCTGCGGGATCCAGGCGCCGGGCGTGGTCTCGGCGATCTCCTTGGCGCGCTCGATCGCTCCCTTCATGCCTTTTTCACGCGGGGTGAGATCGAAGGTCGCGCCATAGGCGAGCATAAGCCGGCGGCGTTCCAGCGACATCGATTCGGGCATCACGAGCACGAGTTTGTAGCCCTTGACCGCCGCGACCATCGCGAGGCCGATGCCGGTGTTGCCCGAGGTTGGTTCGACGATGGTGCCGCCGGGCTTCAGTGCACCGCTTTGTTCGGCCGCTTCGACCATCGCGAGGCCGATCCTGTCCTTGATCGAGCCGCCTGGATTGGCGCGCTCGCACTTCACCCATACCTCGTGGTCGGGAAACAGGCGGGACAGGCGAACATGCGGCGTGTTGCCGATAGTGGCGAGAATGGAATCCGCTTTCATGTCGCTTGCTCCTTGGGGGGAAGTTGTTCGGTTTGCTGTCTATACTAATTTGTCTGGCGATACTGGGGCGCGAACGTCCTTGCGTTGCGGAGCTCGGGAAACAGGACGGCCCACAGCCCGGTGACTACTATCGCACCGACACCGCCGAACACAACCGCTCCTGTGGCGCCGAGCAAGGCGGCGGCAACGCCGGACTGCATCTCGCCCAATTCGTTCGACGCGGAAATCGCCAGGCCCGAGATCGCGGAGACCCGGCCACGCACGTGATCCGGCGTGTTGAGCTGGACCAGGCTGGAGCGGACGTAGACCGAAACCATGTCCGCCGCGCCCAGCAACGCCAGCATCGCCAGCGACAGGATAAGATGGCGTGAAAGACCGAAGCCGATCGTCGCGGCTCCGTAGACGGCAACCCCAAGCAGCATCTTGTTGCCGACATTTCGGGCCATCGGTCGCCAGGACAGGAAGACCGCGACCAGCGCGGCGCCCACTGCCGGCGCGCCGCGCATGATCCCAAGGCCTGCCGAGCCGACATGGAGAACGTCGCGGGCGAAGACGGGGAGTAAGGCGGTCGCCCCGCCCATCAGCACGGCGAACAGATCGAGCGTGACGCAGCCAAGCAGGAAGCGCTCGTTCCAGACGTATTTGAACCCGTCAACGATCTGCCGGACGGGATGCTCCTCGCGGTTCTCCTCATGCAGTGGCAGCCTGCGGATCGACAGCAGACCGAACACCGAGATCAGCAGGAGAGCCGCCGCTGTCCAGTAGGGCGAGCTGGGATGGAGGGCGAAAAGAAGTCCTGCCACCGCCGGGCCGGCCACCGAGCCGATCTGCCAGGCGATCGAATTCATCGCGATCGCCCGGGGGAGCAGATCGGAGGGAACGATGTTGGGAACGATCGAGCTGAGGGCAGGGCTGATGAATACGCGCGCCGTGCCGTGCAGGGCGGCGAGCAGGTAGAGCAGGGGCAGGCTCACCATACCGCTGTAGGTGGCGATCGCCAGAGAAAGGGCGATGAATAGGTCGATGCCCGCGGCGGTGGCGCCGATGAACCGGCGGTCCAATCGGTCGGCTACCACTCCCGCGACCGGAGTCAGAAAGAACAGGGGCAAGAACTGGACGAGGCCGAGCACGCCAAGCTGAAAGGCCGCCTGGGTGATACTCATTCCGTAGTCGCTGCGCGCAACGTCGTAGAGCTGGTAGCCGATGATGACGACCATCCCGGTCGTCGCCAGAACCGAACAAAAGCGCGAGGCCCAGAATAACCGGTAGTCGGGGATATGGAGGGGGGAGGTCGGTTCGCTCACGGCCGACCGCATGGCACCCGCCCGCGGCTTTGCCAAGCGAACCGATTGTTATCCCGAGTAAAGGCGCGCTATGCGCCCGGTGGTCTTAGCGAGGGCGGCGCAGGCGCGGGTTCGGCTGGAGCTGGTCGATCAGCGTCATGAAATCGTCGAGGCGCAGGATCCGCTCGAACTGGAAGCCGGCCCGGTCGTCCGTGCTCCAGATCATATGCGATTCGATCCGACCGATGTGGGGCAGGCGAATGGTCACGCGTTCGCCGCGGCTCATGTTCGAGGCGCCTTTGCTCATGAAGCCCTGAGCGGAGATATTCACGATATGCAGGTGAACGTCGCCCAGCTGGCGGTGCTCACCGATGACTGGGAAGTCGACGGGGTGACGAGCCGCGCGGCGCAGATCTGTAACCGACAGTTGTGCTCCAGCGACCATTTCTTCCCACCTCCTAGCGTTGATCCGGGAGGTCCCTTTTGACGGGGAATGGCGAAAAAACGGTAAACCGGCAGATTCCTGCCGCTACTTATGCCGGGCGCAGGATGCCGTGTTTCTTCTTGCCCGCCGAAATCCGCAGTTCGCCGCCATTGTTCGCCACGTGATGGGTCTCATCGGCGATAACCTCGCCTTCCACGCGGGCTCCGCCGCCGGCGACCAGACGCTTGGCCTCCCCACGACTGGTCGCGAATCCGATACCGACCAGCGCATCGACGATGCCGATCCCTTCGGCCGGAAGGGTGAACACCGGCAAATCCTTGCCGAGTCCTCCGTCCGCAAAAGTCGCGGCGGCGGTCGCCTCGGCGGCGCGCGCGGCGTCTTCGCCGCGGCATAGCTTGGTGACCTCGTTGGCGAGAACGATCTTCGCCGCGTTGATCTCGCTGCCTTGTAGCGCTTCGAGGCGCGCGATCTCGGGCAGGGGGAGATCGGTGAACAGGCGAAGGAACTTGCCGACATCGCGGTCGTCGCAATTCCGCCAATACTGCCAGAAATCGTACGCGGGCAGCATGTCCTCGTTGAGCCAAACGGCACCGGCAACGGTCTTGCCCATCTTGCTGCCGTCGGCGGTGGTGAGGAGCGGCGTAGTAACGCCATAGACCTCGATGCCGTCCATCCGACGCGCCAGTTCGATACCATTGACGATGTTGCCCCACTGATCGGAGCCGCCCATCTGCAGACGGCAGCCGCTGCGCAGCGCCAGCTCGCGGAAATCGTAGGCCTGGAGGATCATGTAGTTGAATTCGAGGAACGACAGCGATTGCTCGCGGTCGAGCCGTTGCTTCACGGAATCGAAGCTGAGCATGCGGTTGACCGAGAAGTGTTGGCCGACCTCGCGGAGGAATGGAATGTATTCGAGCCGGTCGAGCCAATCCGCGTTGTCGAGCATGACCGCGTCGGTTGGCCCGTCGCCGAACTTGAGGAAGCGAGCGAAGACCTTGCGGATCGACGCAACGTTTTCGGCGATCAGGTCGGTGGTCAGCAACTTGCGCGCCTCGTCCTTGAACGAAGGGTCGCCGATCTTGCCGGTGCCGCCGCCCATCAGGACGATCGGCTTGTGTCCTGCCTGCTGAAGGCGGCGCAGCAGCATGATTTGGACCAGGCCGCCGACGTGGAGCGATGGCGCGGTGGGATCGAAGCCGATATAGCCGGGCACGACCTGCTTCGCCGCCAGGGCGTCGAGCCCCTCGGCGTCGGTGAGCTGGTGGATATAGCCGCGCTCGTCGAGCAGGCGGAGCAGGTCTGAGCGGTAGTTCGACATAGGCCGCGCGCCTAGCACGGCGAAGCGAGAAAAACAGCCCTTCGACAAGCTCGGGGCGGACGGTAGAGGAAGGCCATGACCCCAAAACCCGTCCGTCCTGAGCTTGTCGCAGGACAGCCCTTCGCTTTGCAACCTCACCCCGATGCGCCTCCGCTCGCGGTCCGCAAGGTCGAAGCCCGCGTCGTCTCGCTGGACGCCAACTGGCTGCGCTTGCGCTGGCGGATCGACGGGGCCGAGCGAGTCGTCATCCCCCCCTTTGCGGGCAAGGGGCGGGCGGACGGGTTGTGGAAGACGACCTGCTTCGAGTTCTTCCTCCACGCCCCGGACCAGGCTGGCTACGTCGAGCTGAACCTCTCGCCCTCGGAGCGCTGGGCCGCCTACGACTTCGCCGCCTACCGCGAAGGGATGAGCGAACGGCCCTTTCCGCACGAGCCGACCTGCACCGCCCGCGTCGGGCAGAGCATGGCGATTTTCGATGCCGCCGTGCCCGCCGCCGGCCTACCGCCGCTGCCGTGGCGCTATGGCCTTTCCGCGGTGATCGAAGAAGAAGGCGGGACGATCTCCTACTGGGCCATCGCCCATCCCCAAGGAAAGCCCGACTTCCACAGCCCCGCTTGCTTCGCGGGAGAGCTTGCGGCACCCAGCGGCGCATGAAGTTCGGTATCGACCGCCTGCTGGCGGACCCCAGTTTGCGCAAGCCGCTTGAAGGCAGGCGCGTCGCGCTCGTGGCTCATCCCGCCTCGCTGACCGCGGACCTGACCCATTCGCTCGACGCGCTGATCGCGGCCGGGGTGAAGGTCACTTCGGCCTTCGGGCCGCAGCACGGCCTCAAGGGCGACAAGCAGGACAACATGGTCGAGACCGCGGACGAGATCGATCCGTTCTACGGCATCCCGGTGTTCAGCCTCTACGGCGAGGTGCGCCGGCCGACCGCCGCGATGATGGACAGTGCCGACATCTTCCTGTTCGACCTCCAGGATCTCGGCTGCCGGATCTACACCTTCGTCACCACGCTCCTCTACCTGCTGGAGGCCGCGGCGCCGCTGGGCAAGGCGGTCTGGGTGCTCGACCGGCCGAATCCCGCGGGCCGACCGATCGAGGGCACGACCTTGCTGCCGGGGCAGGAGAGCTTCGTCGGCGCCGGGCCGATGCCGATGCGCCACGGGCTCACGCTGGGCGAGATGGGCCGCTGGTTCGTCGAGCATTTCGGCCTGAACGTCGACTACCGCGTGATCGGAATGGAAGGCTGGCGGCCGAACGAGGGCCCGGGCTTCGGATGGCCGGAGAGCCGGATCTGGATCAACCCGAGCCCCAATGCCGCCAACCTCAACATGGCTCGCGCCTATGCCGGCACGGTCATGCTCGAAGGCGCGACGCTGAGCGAGGGGCGGGGCACCACCCGCCCGCTCGAGGTCCTGTTCGGCGCGCCCGATATCGATGCCAAGGCCGTGCTTGCGGAGATGCGCAGCTTCGCCCCCGACTGGCTGGCTGGCTGCGCGCTGCGCGAATGCTGGTTCGAACCGACGTTTCACAAGCATGCCGGCCAGCTCTGCAACGGTCTGATGATCCATGCCGAGGGCCGGTTCTACGATCATCACGCCTTCCGGCCCTGGCGGCTTCAAGCGCTCGCCTTCAAGGCGATCCGGCGGCTCTATCCCGACTATCCGTTGTGGCGCGACTTCCCCTACGAATACGAGCTGACCCGTCTGGCGATCGACGTGATCAACGGCGGGCCGGCTCTGCGCGAATGGGTCGACGATGCGTCCGCCTTGCCGGGCGATCTCGATGCGATTGCCGGGCCCGACGAGGCGGCCTGGGCCGAGCGGGTGAGGCCGCTGCTGATCTACGCATAAGATTAAAGGGGTGAGGGGCATGGAGAGGAAGACCGGATTGAGCCTGACGCTGGGCGTGCTGCTCGTCGTCTACGTGTTCAACTTCCTCGACCGCCAGATCGTGACGATCCTGGCCGAGCCGATCGCCCGCGACCTCGGCCTCAGCGACACCCAGATCGGCGTGCTGACCGGGCTGTCCTTCGCGCTGTTCTATTCGACCCTGGGCCTGCCGATCGCGCGCCTCGCGGATCGGCCGCGGACCGACCGGGTCAAGCTGATCGCGGTTGCGGTGGCTATCTGGTCGCTGGCGACCGCGGCCTGCGGCGGAGCGCGCAGCTTCCTCCAGCTGGCGATCGCCCGGGTCTTCGTCGGCGCGGGCGAGGCGGGGGGCACGCCGCCGGCGCACTCGCTGATCACCGACATCGCCGCCCCCGAACAACGCGCGAGGGCCTTCGCGCTCTACCAGCTCGGGCCGCCGATCGGCGGGCTGATCGGCATGGTCGCGGGCGGCTTCATGGCGACCACGCTGGGCTGGCGCTGGGCCTTCGTCGTGGTCGGCCTGCCCGGCGTGGTCCTCGCGCTGGTGGTCCTGTTGCTGCTGCGCGATCCGCGGCATGGCGGCAAAGCCGGCTCGCACATGGCGCCTCTGCCGCTGGGCCAGGCATTGAGCCAGATCCTGGCTTCCAGGGCGATGCGCCTGCTGCTGACCACGGCTGGCTTCGCCTCCTTCGCCACCTACGGCGTGCTGATCTGGACGACGATCTTCTTCCAGCGGAGCCACGGCCTGACCCCGGCCGAGACCGGCCTGTGGTTCGGCCTGGTCAACGGGATCGGCTCGATGCTCGGCGTCTGGCTCGGCGGGCAGATCGGCGATCGGCACCGGGCGCAGGGCAACCAGCACTTGCTGACGATCCCGGCATTGGCGCAGATGCTCTCGGTTCCCTTCTTGCTGGGAGCGCTGCTCGTGGGCGACTGGCGGCTGTCGCTGGCGCTGTTCTTTCCGGCGATCGTGCTCAACTGGCTCTACGTCGCGCCTTACTACAGCGCGGTCCAGGGCCTGGTCCCGCCCGCGACCCGCGCCGTGGCCAGCGCGGCGATCCTGCTGATGCAGAACCTGATCGGCCTCGGCCTGGGCCCGGTCCTGCTCGGCTATTGCTCCGACCTGCTCAAGCCCGGCTACGGCACCGACAGCGTCCGTTACGTGCTGTTCATCGCCGGCCTGGTCTCGCTCATCGCCGGCTTGCTCCTGTGGCGCGCGCGGCGGCACTTGCCCGCCGAGCTCGACCGTCACGCGGGGGCGTAAGCCGGCTCCCCGAACAGCACCGAGGTCATCGACAGGGCGCCGTCGACCGTGTCGTTGAACAGCGTCACCGCGTCGCCCGGCAGACGTGCGCCCGCGGCATAGAGCAACGGCAGGTAATGCTCGCCGCTGTTGACCGCAAGGCACGCGTCCTCGGCCTCGAGGTCGAGCAGCGCGGCGTGGTCGCCCGCCACCAGCGCGGCGTTGATCCGGCCCTGGAAGCCCACCGCCCAGTCCGGCACGGTGCCGGCAGACTGCCGCCACAGCGCCAGGTTGTGGATCACGTTGCCGCTGGCGACGATGAGCACGCCCTTGTCGCGCAAGGGGGCAATCCGCTCGCCCAGCGCAAGGTGCTGCGCGGGCGAGAGCGCACGGTCCAGGCTCATCGCCACCATCGGGATGTCCGCGTCCGGGTACATCGGCTGCACCACGCCCCAGGCGCCATGATCGAACCCCCAGGTCTCGTCGCGCACCACCCGGTCGTGTCCGAGCAGCGCCGCAACCCGCTCGACCAGCTCGGGCGAGCCGGGCGCGGGGTACCGGAGGTCGAACAGCTCCTGCGGGAAGCCGCGGAAATCGTGGATCGTGCGAGGCGCGACACCGGCCGTCAGATGCGTGGCCCCTTTCGTTTCCCAATGCGCCGTAATTGCAAGGATCGCCTCAGGCCGGGGCAGGGCGCGGCCCAGCGCCTGCCAGGAGCGGCGCTCCGGCACATCGGTGATGGTGGTCATCGGCGAGCCGTGGCCCAGGAAGAGAACGGGGAGGCGGGTGGTCATTCCGGCCATATGGGAAGCGGCCTGGCGCTCCTCAATGCTTCTTCCGCGTCAGTTCGCGCATCGCATCGTCCAGGCCTTCGAGCGTCAGCGGATACATCGATCCGCCGAGCAGGTCTCGGATGACCTTGGTCGAGGCCGAGAACTGCCACTGCTCCTGCGGCGTCGGATTGATCCAGACGGTCGCGGGGTAGGTGTTGGTGACCCGCTGGAGCCAGACCGAGCCCGCTTCCTCGTTGAAATGCTCGACCGAGCCGCCCGGATGTGTGATCTCGTAGGGGCTCATCGCGGCGTCGCCGACGAAGATCACCTTGTAGTCGTGGCCATATTTATGGAGCACGTCCCAGGTATTCGTGCGCTCGGAGAAGCGGCGGCGGTTGTCCTTCCACAGGCCTTCATAGAGGCAGTTGTGGAAATAGAAGAATTCCAGGTTCTTGAACTCGGCAGTGGCCGCGCTGAACAGTTCCTCGACCAGCTTGATGTGCGGGTCCATCGAGCCGCCGACGTCCAGGAACAGCAGCACCTTGACCGCATTGTGACGTTCCGGCCGCATGCGGATGTCGAGCCAGCCCTGCTTGGCCGTGCCTTCGATCGTGCCCTCGAGGTCGAGTTCGTCGGCCGAGCCTTCGCGGGCGAAGCGGCGCAGGCGGCGCAGGGCGACCTTGATGTTGCGAGTGCCCAGCTCCTTGGTCGCGTCGAGATTGGCGAACTCGCGCTTTTCCCAGACCTTGATCGCGCGGCCATGCTTGCCCTCGCCGCCGATGCGGATGCCTTCCGGGTTGTAGCCCGAATGACCGAACGGCGAGGTGCCGTTCGTGCCGATCCACTTGTTGCCGCCCGAGTGGCGCTTCTGCTGCTCTTCCAGGCGCTGCTTGAGCGTGTCCATGATCTCGTCCCACGAGCCGAGCGACTTGATCTGCTCCATCTCCTCCTCGGAGAAGAACCGCTCGGCCACCTTCTTCAGCCACTCCTCGGGAATGTCGACGGGCTGCTGGCCGTAGTCGGTCATGATCCCCTTGAAGACCTTGGCGAAGACCTGGTCGAAACGGTCGAGCAGGCCCTCGTCCTTCACGAATGTAGTGCGGGCGAGGTAGTAGAAGGCCTCCGGCGTCTGCTCGATCACCTCCTTGTCCAGCGCGTCGAGCAGGACGAGATGCTCCTTGAAGGAGGTGCGGATGCCGGCGGCGCGAAGCTCGTCGATGAAGTTGAAGAACATCGAGTCAGGCTTTCGGCTTCGGCAGGGAAATGGACGCGGGAAGGCCACCGAAACTCTGTGACCTTCCGTCGGAACAAGTTGATAAAATTGCCTTTTTTACCATCATTCGCAGATCGGGTGTGACCTTCCGATCATGGGGTGTTCGGGCCGGATGACGGCGGGGCAAGGAGGGCGCGGAAGCGATCATCCGTCCCCCTTATCGCAAGTCCGCTTTGTAGGAAAATGTCGCAGAAGCGGCCAGCGACTTGGCAAGCTGACAGCGCATGGGCATGACCTGGCGAAAGACCGGGAAAGGACGGGGTGCATGAAATCGAGAGCGATCGCGCTGGGCATGACGACGGCGGCGCTGGCGCTGATGCTGGGCGGAGGCTTCGCCGCGGCGCAGACGGTGCCGGCCGCGCAGCCGCTGCCCGAGGCTCCCGCACCGGGGTCGACGCTCGACGAACGCTTTCTCAATCCGCCCAACGCCGCCCGGCCCAGGGTGTGGTGGCACTGGATCGGCGGCAATGTTTCGCGCGAAGGCGCCAAGCTCGACCTCGAATGGATGCAGCGCGTCGGCGTCGGGGGCTTTCACGCCTTTACCGGCGAACTGTCGATCAAGGCGCCGCTCGTCGTGCCCAAGCGCATCACCTTCATGAGCCCCGAGTGGAAGGAGGCGATGCGCGATGCCATGCGGTTCGCGGCACCGACCGGCATGGAGGTCGGCATCGCCGGTTCGCCGGGGTGGAGCCACACCGGCGGCCCCTGGGTTCCGGCCGAGGACGGCATGAAGAAATACGTCTGGAGCGAAACCCGCGTGCGGGGCGGTGCGCCCTTCACCGGCACGCTCGCCACGCCTCCCGGCGTAAGCGGCCCATTCCAGGCGATCCCGATCGGCGGCCGCGGTGCCAAGGGACCGCAGCTCTACCGCGACGCGCGGGTCATCGCCTTCCGCACGCCGGCCGCCGAAGCGGCGGCGGGCCGCCCGACGCTGACCGCCAGCAACGCGGTCGCTCACGCCCCGGTCGCCGCGGGCGACCGGTCGGGCAAGGTCCGCCTACCCGCCGCCGCGGAGGGTGCCTGGATCGAGGCCCGCTATGCCGCGCCGGTCGAGCTCTCGGCGGTAAGCCTTGGCCTCCCGGCCGGTGCCCGGGTTGAAGTCCACGCGGAAGAAGGCGGGACCTTCCGCAAGATCGGCGGCACCAAGGTCGATTCGACGGCGGAGCTGTTCCATCCGCTGGTCCAGCAGACCGTTGCGGTGAAACCGACGCGCGCCGCGGTCTTCCGCGTGCTGCTATGGCCGATCGAACAGCCCGCCCGGGGACCGATGGGTCCGGAACCGCAGGGCCCGCCGGTGCCGCCGGCGAACACTATCGAGCTGACCAAGGTCGAGTTCCTCACCGGCAACCGCGTCGATCGGTTCGAGGCCAAGGCCGGCTTCCAGCCCAGCCTGGGTCTGGACGATTATCCCACGCCGACCGGCGTCGGGGCGATCCCGGTCAAGGGCGTGATCGACCTCACCGCGCGGCTGCGGCCGGACGGCAAGCTGGACTGGACCCCGCCCAGGGGCGACTGGACCGTGCTGCGCCTGGGCTGGTCGCTGACCGGCCACACCAATAACCCCGCCGAGCCCGAGGCGACCGGCCTGGAGGTCGACAAGTTCGATCCGGCCGCCGTACGCCGTTATATCGAGCGCTATTTCGCGATGTACCGCGAGGCGACCGGGGCCGAGCTCGGGCCGAAGGGCATCCAGACGCTGCTGACCGACTCCTGGGAAGCCGGCGTGCAGAACTGGACCCCGCGGATCGCCGAGGAATTCCGCAAGCGCCGCGGCTACGACCTCACGCCTTACCTGCCGGTCCTGGCCGGCCGAGTCGTCGGTTCGGCGGGGGCGAGCGACCGCTTCCTCGTCGATTTCCGCCGCACCTTGGAGGAGATGGTCGCCGACAATCACCAGAAGGTCCTGGCCGAGGCGGCCCACGCCCGCGGCATGGTCTATTACACCGAGGTCCAGGGCGACACGCCGCGCGCGATCGCCGATGGCATGACCGTCAAGGCGCGGTCGGACATCCCGACGGCGGAATACTGGTATCGCAACTTCTCCGCCGGGCCGGGTCAATATACGCTCAAGGCCGACATGGAGGAGGCTGCGTCCGCCGCCCACGTCTACGGCAAACCGCTGGCTGCGGCGGAATCGCTGACCGTGGCGGCGCTCTACGATCCCTGGTCGTTCTCGCCGCGGATGCTCAAGCCGGTGGCCGACGAGATCTTCGCCCACGGCATCAACCGGATCATCTACCACGAGAGCCACCATCAGCCGCTGGTCGACAAGAAGCCCGGCCTGATGCTCGGCCTGTTCGGGCAGTTCTTCAATCGCAACGATACCTGGGCCGAGGACGCCAAGCCCTGGGTCGACTACCTCGCGCGCACCTCGCAGATGCTGCAGGAAGGCCGCTACGTCGCGGACGTCGCCTATTTCTACGGCGAGGAACGCAACCTGACCGAGCTGTTCCGCACGAAGCCGAACACCGACGTGCCGAGCGGCTACCGCTACGACTACATCAATCCCGAGGCGCTGCTGACGCTGCTCTCCGTGAAGGACGGTCGCCTGGTGACGCCAAGCGGGATGGACTACCGGGTCCTCTACGTGCCGAGCCACGTCACGCGCTGGTCGCTCGCGGCCCTGCGCAAGCTGCGGGATCTCGTCGCGGCGGGTGCGGTGGTCGTCGCGCCGCGTCCGATCGGCGGGCTCGGCCTGGCCGACAGCGACGCCGAGGTCCGCAGGATCGCCGATCAGGTCTGGGGCAAGGGAACTGCTCAGGGCCGGCTTTTCGGAAAGGGCCGGATCTATGGCTCGACCGACCTGGCGCCGGTTCTAGCCCAACGGAGCGTGACCCCGGACTTCACCTATTCCGGCGCCAGCGCCGGTTCGCGGTTGCTGACCCTGCATCGTCGCAGCGCCGATGCCGACATCTACTTCGTCTCCAACCAGCAGCCCATTGCCGAGACGGTTGAGGCCAGCTTCCGCGTCTCCGGCAAGGTTCCCGAGTTGTGGCGCGCCGAAACCGGCAAGAGCGAACCGCTGAGCTACCGCCAGGATGGAAGCCGCGTCGTCACGCCGCTGAAGCTCGAACCGCACGAGGCAGTCTTCGTGGTGTTCCGCCATGCAGCCGAAAGCCCGCAGCGAACGGTCTTCGCCGGCAAGACTACCGAACTGCGCGCCCTGTCGGGCCCCTGGACGGTCAGCTTCGAACCGGGCCGCGGCGCTCCGGCGAATGCGACCTTCGACAAGCTGATCTCCTGGCCCGAGTCCCCCGACCCAGGCATCCGCTATTTCTCCGGTGGCGGTACCTATGCCCAGACGCTTGACGTGCCCGGCGACTGGCTGATCTCAGGTCGCAGGATCGAGCTCGACCTGGGCGAGGTGAAGGAACTCGCCGTGGTCAGCATCAACGGCAAGGTCGTGAGCACGGCTTGGCATGCGCCTTACAAGGTGAACTTGACCGGCGCGCTCCGCCCAGGCGCGAACAAGCTGGAGATCAAGGTGGTCAACCTCTGGCCCAACCGTCTGATCGGCGACAAGCAGCCCGGCGCCACCCCGGTCGCCTTCGCCCCGCAATCGACCTATCGGGCGAATTCGCCCCTGCTACCTTCGGGCCTGCTCGGCCCGGTGCGGATCCTGGCGGTGGACGGCCCGGCGCGCTGAGCCTCAGTGCGCCGAAGCCGGCGGTGGGGGCTGCCGCGGATGATGGTCCAGCGTTGGATCGATGACCGCCCAATCCGGTGCATCGTCGGTCCAGATCGCCGTGTCCGGTTTGAGCCGGTGCGGTTCGTCGAGCACGCCGAAGCGCACCGTCAGCAGGTGCGGCCGCGCGGAGCTCTGCGCGGTCAGGTGGACGCCGCAAGACGGGCAGAACCACTGGGTCAGGGTGTTGCCGCTCGCCGCGACATAAGTGTGGCTGGCCAGCTCGCCGGCTATGGTCACGTCCTCGGTGCGAAAGGCAGCATTGTTCGCCGGACTGCCCGCAGCGATCCGGCGGCATTGCCGGCACCAGCACTGACGGACAAGCGCCGGCTCTCCCGCAATCTCGAGCGTCACCCGCCCGCAGCCGCAGCGACCGCCATAAGCGCTCATTTCGGTCCCCTGGGGAAGTGCGGTAGACCGGGATCGAGCGTCGCCCAGCTAGGCGCGCTCTCCGCCCAGATGATCGCCGTGGGCGCGATTAGTTCGGGATTGTCGAGCACGCCAGCGCGGATGCGGATCGGCAGTCCGCTGGGCCGAATCGTACGGCTGTAGATCTGCGCACCGCAACCGGTACAAAAGCCACGCTCGACCTCATTCCCGCTATCCGCAACCATGCGGAACCTGCCCATCTCGCCCTGAAAGCTCACGGCATCTTCGGGAAACAGCACGTTGACCGTCGCCGATCCACTTGCGATCCGCTGGCAATCCCGACACCAGCAGGCCCGCACGCCGAGCGGCTCGGCGTCGATGCTGAAATGGACCTGTCCGCAGAGGCATTGGCCGGTGTGGGTCATGCAGCGAGCTCCCTCTCTCGTGGCCGGTTGAGCGAGGCAACGAGGATAAAAGAAATGTACATCAGCAGATACCAAGCGCCCAGCTTTTCCGGAGCGACCATGGCCCAGCCGTGGCGCTGGCTCGGATAGATCCAGGCTTGGGAAAAGGTCGCGATGTTCTCTGCGAACCAGATGAACAGCGAGACCAGAAAGAACCCGACGATCAGCGGCATCCAACGATCCTCGCGCCAGACGCGGAACCACACCCGTGTCCGCCAGAACAGGACCGCAAGGGCTGCAAAGAGGAGGAGGCGGACGTCGGGCAGCCAATGATGGGCGAAGAAGTTGACATAGATCGCCGCGGCCAGAACCCGGGTGAGCAGGACGTTGGGATAGCAGGTGAAGCGGAAATCGAAAATCCGCCAGATCCGCGCGAGATAACTACCGACTGCGGCGTACATGAAGCCGGAGAACAGCGGCACGCCGCCGATCCGTAGCAGGTTGGCCTCGGGATACTCCCAAGATCCAAGCGCCGTCTTGAACAGCTCCATCACCGTGCCGACGATATGGAAGACCAGGATGACCCGTGCCTCGCGCCAGGTTTCGAGCCGGAAAGCGATCATCCCCAACTGAATCGCCATCGCGCCGATTGTCAGGAAATCGTATCGGGCGAGCGCCGCGTTGCGCGGATAGAACAGGTAGGTGCCGAGCAGCAATACGAGCATGAGGGCGCCGAACAGGCAGGCCCAACCCTGCTTGAAGCCGAACAGCAGAAATTCGTAGAGCCAGGAACGCCAGCCGGGCTGTGGCTCGTGACCCTCTAGTCGGCGGCGGACCGTCGCGAAGCGGGTTTCGCCGGTCCGCCCCGATTCAGGCACCCTGCCGCCGTGCCATGAAGGCCAGGCGTTCGAACAGCATGATGTCCTGCTCGTTCTTGAGCAGCGCGCCGTGAAGCGGGGGGATCGCCTTGGTCGGGTCCTGCGCCTGGAGCACGTCGAGCGGCATGTCTTCGTTCAGCAGCAGCTTGAGCCAGTCGAGCAGTTCCGAGGTCGACGGCTTCTTCTTCAGGCCGGGCACTTCGCGGACCTGGTAGAACACTTCCCTCGCCTTGGTGACGAGCGCCTTTTGGATGCCCGGGAAGTGGACGTCGACGATCGCCTGCATCGTCTCGCGGTCGGGGAACTTGATGTAGTGGAAGAAGCAGCGGCGCAGGAAGGCGTCGGGCAGTTCCTTCTCGTTGTTCGAGGTGATGACCACGATCGGGCGTTCCTTCGCCGCGATCCGCTCGCCGGTCTCGTAGACGTCGAAGCTCATCCGATCGAGCTCCTGGAGGAGGTCGTTGGGAAACTCGATGTCGGCCTTGTCGATTTCGTCGATCAGCAGGACCGGCAGCTGCGGCGCGGTGAAGGCGTCCCACAGCTTGCCCCGCTTGATGTAGTTGCGGATGTCGTGGACCCGCTCGTCGCCGAGCTGGCCATCGCGCAGGCGGGCGACCGCGTCATATTCATAGAGGCCCTGCTGGGCCTTGGTCGTCGACTTCACGTTCCATTCGATCAGCGGCGCGCCGACCGCCTTGGAGATCTCGTGGGCCAGCACGGTCTTGCCGGTCCCGGGCTCGCCTTTCACCAGCAGCGGGCGGCGCAGCAGGACCGCGGCGTTGACCGCGACCTTGAGGTCATCCGTGGCGACGTAGTTGCTGGTGCCTTCGAAACGCTGCATCGTGGGTCCTGTCGTGTGGCTTTGCGCGCAAGGCAGTAAGTCGGCCCTCGGCGTCGGGCAAGCGCAATTGACGCGATTGCGGGCCTGTCTAGGCTGCCCCAAAACGATCGGGAGAATCGGATGGATCCGCGCCTGCAAGACCTGCTCGACCACCAGGCGATAGTCCGGCTCATGGCTGAATATGCCCACGCCTGCGACCGCTGCGACACCGAGCGGATGGTCGCTTGCTACTGGGAGGATTCCTGGGACGACCACGGCACCGCGCAGGATGTCGGACCGGCCTTCGCGCGCAAGATGAGCGGGCAGATCATCCCGTCGACTTGCCGGACGCTAAGCCACCTGCTTGGCCAGTCGCTGGTCGAGATCGACGGCGACCGAGCCGGGGCCGAGACCTATTACATCGCCGTCACGCTCGATACGGCGCCCGACGGCGAACCGCGTTGCAGCCAGCTCGGCGGGCGCTATGTCGACAGGCTGGAGAAACGCGGCGGGGAATGGCGCATCAAGCACCGCACCTGCCTGCGCGACTGGTCGGTCAGCCTGCGCGTCGACGAGGACTACTTCGCCCATGCCCAGCTCAAGCCGGGGCACCGGACGGGGGAGGACATGTCCTATCCGGTGCTCGGCTGGCGGCACGGCGCGCCATCTGGAGAGGCGATGCGATGACGGCGAATTTCACCGACTGGCTGGCGATCTGCGAGACCAAGGCGCGCTACTGCCGGTGCATGGATACCAAGGACTGGGCCGGATACGCCGACTGCTTCACCGAGGACTACGAGCTCGATACCACGCCGATCGGCGGCTACAAGATCGCCGGCCGCGATGCGGTGATGAAGGCGGTGCTCGGCTCGATCGAACATGCCAGGACCGCGCACCAGGTCCACAATCCCGAGATCGTGTTCGATGCCGACGGGCAGGGCGCCGACGTGATCTGGGCGATGAACGACCGGGTCGAGATGGCCGAGGATCGCCGCGAGGCCGCCGGCGAATACGGTCACACCGGTTATGGCCATTATCACGAGCGCTACGTGAAGTGCCCCGACGGCAAGTGGCGGATCAAGACCAACCGCCTGAGCTACCTGCACTTCGACCAGCGGCCCTATCCCGGCTGACCCGGCGGATAATTCTTGTTGCAGTGCAAAATTCATGTTGCATTGCAACCGTTAACCCTGAAAGTTCCGAAGCGGAGGGACTTTAGGACGCGACTGGATGACCACCGACGAATTGCTGGCGAACCTCGGAGAACAATCGGCCGAATTGGCAGTGCAATGCAGCGAGACCGGGGGCTTCCTCGGCCAGCTCAACCACCAGATCCAGGCCGAGGCACAGCGCCTCGCCCATCTCAAGGCCAACATGGATTCGCTGGCCGCCAACCAGGCCGAAAGCGGCGTGGCGGCGCAGGAACTGCTTGGCACGGCCGCCAGCGCCGAAGACATCCTCTCGCGCAGCAATTATGCTGCTGAAAGCTCGCTCGACCGGCTCGCCGGCCTGATCGAAGGAGTCGTCGGGCTCGAGAGCCAGCTGCGCGAATTCCTCGAGAACATCGCGGCGGTCGGCGGCATATCCCACTCGCTCAAGCGCATCACCGACCAGACCCAGATCCTTGGCCTCAACGCCAGAATCGAAGCGTCGCGAGGCGGAGAGGCAACCCGTGGCTTTGCCGTCGTGGCCGACGAGATCAGGGGCCTCGCCGCCCAGGCCGCGCAGTTCACCGGCACCGTGGAGGCTAGGCTCGGCCAGCTCGAGAAGGCGGCGCGAGGCCTGATCGACGGCGTCGAGGCGAACATCGCCAGCGGCCGCGAGACGGGTGGGACGATCGATGGCCTGCGGGTCAGCCTGTCCGAAATGGCCGCCGTCGTGGTGCAGTTCAAGGACCGTTCCCACGCCATCGCCGAATGTACCGCGAACGCGGGAACGGAGGTCGCCAAGGTCGCCGAAGGCCTCGCCGACTTCCAGGAACTGGCCAAAGTCAGCGCCGCCAGCGCGAGCGAGGCGCAGGACCAGCTCGCGGAACTCGAATGCCGCTCCAACGACATGCTCGACCAGGTTGCGCACGGCGGCGTCGCCACGCGCAATTCGCAATTCGTGACTCTGGCCCTGGCTGGAGCCCATGAGGTGATCGAAGCGATCCGCAGCGGGCTGAAGTCGGGCGTGCTGTCCGCCGAAGCCTTGTTCGACGAGGATTACCGTCCGCTGCCGGCCACCGATCCGCCCCAATACGACACCGGCTTCGTCGTCTTCGCCGACCGCACGGTCCGGCCGATCCTCGATCGCCGCACCGCCGAACACGCCGCGATCGTCGGTTGCTGCCTGGTCGATCGCAACGGCTTCCTGCCCACCCACATCAGCGAACGCAGCAAGCCGCAGCGCCCGGGCGATCGCCGCTGGAACCTGGAGCACAGCCGCAACCGCCAGATCTTCATGGACAACCAGACCCGCCGGGCGCTCGACGCCGATGGGGAGTACTTTGTTTACACCTATCGCCAGGATTTCGGCGACGGCCGCTTTCGCACCCTGCGCAGCGTCTTCGTACCCCTAGCCTTCAACGGCCGGCGCTGGGGAATCTATGAAGTCGGCTACCTGATCTGAGCAATCCCCGCGCCGGCCCGGGGGAGCCGGCGCGGGGACGCTCGTTAGCCTTCTGCAGGGGCACCAGCGGATCCGCCGGTCAGGGCCGCAAGCCGGCGCTTGGCCTTCAGCAGGCGCCAAGCGAGGATCCCCAGGCCCGCCAACAGCAGCCACGGAAAAGCGTAGCCCAACACCAGCAGCATGACCGAGAACATCGTCTCGACATTGCCCCAGGATGCGCCCGCGGCCTTGCCGAAGCTGCCCTGCGAGCCGAGCAGGCCTTCGCTCGAATAGGTGAAGCTGACCGGGGTGGAAGCGATGGCGGCTTCCTTGCCGCGCCGAACGTCGGCTTCGCCGCGCATTTGGGCGCGGAGGTCTTCGGCGCGGCGGGTCAGCTCCGTGCGTTCCTCCTTGCTGAGCCCGCTGGCCTTGAGCCGCGCCTCCAGCCGCTGGATCTCGGCTTGGTTCGCTGCGCTGTTCTGTTGCGACAGGGTGATCGTGCTGCCGGCGTCCTCGCCGTTGACGGAAGCCCGATCGACCTTGCCCTCGGCCGCTTCGACTGCGGCGATGCCCTCCGTGCCGAACCGGTGGGCCAGGTCGGGAGCAAGGAGCAAGTCGAGCTCGGCCGCGACCTCGTCCTCGTTCGGCTGTTCATAGCGCATTCCGGTGACCCGGCAGCGCGACGTGCCGAGCCGCTCGCACGCGGCGGCGTGCTGGCGCTGGACGCCGGAAATCGCCTTGGCGGGCAGGGTGAAGGCATATTGGTAGGTGAAGGCGACGCCTGGGGCCACGGCGCCGCCGATGTCGGGCCCGGCCTGGCCGGACGCGACGGCTTCGGCGTGGTCCACCGGCGCCGGCGCGACGTCGGCTCGGACGGGGGCGGGCTTGTCGGCGGCGTCTTCGCTCTTTTGCGAACAGCCGGAAACGAGCAGCAGGGCAGTGGTCGTTGCGAGGATCAGCTTGGAGGGATTTCTGACGCGCATTGAGGTTCTCCCAAGCAGCCAACGTGGCCGCCAACCGCGTCTACCAGTTAAGTAGACATTAGGCTTATGAACGGCAAAGCGTTCTCCACCAACGACGAAATGTTCAACTTGGTTAGTATGTGGCGAAAATGTGGCAGAGAGGCCCGATCGGGGTGGCCTTGCCGGTAGGGGTGCGGTATCGCTGCAGGGGATGACGACTGCCGAAAAGTCCCCGTTCGATCCCGAACTCGCCGCCTTTCTCGCCGCCACTGCGGGAATGTTCCCGCTGGGAATGGAGCACAAGGACATCGCCAAGCTGCGCGCGATGGGCGAGATGACCCTGGAGATGGCGATCGGCGATGCGGCGGTGACCTGCACCGACCATGAGATCCCCAGCCATGATGGCGCGACCGTCCTCGTCTCGGTAATCGCTCCGCGCGACCGGGCTCCTGCCGGGCCGGGCATCTATCACATTCACGGCGGCGGCATGGTGATGGGAAACCGGTTCATCGGCGCCGATGTTCTCGCGCGCTGGGCGGTGGAGCATGGCGCGGTCTGTGTCTCGATCGAATATCGCTTGGCGCCCGAGCACCGGGCCCCGGCGCTGGTCGAGGATTGCTATGCCGGGCTAGTCTGGATGGCCGAGAATGCCGCGACGCTGGGAATCGATCCTGACCGCATCGTCGTCTTCGGGGGCAGTGCGGGCGGCGGACTGGCGGCAGGGACCGCCTTGCTGGCCCGCGACCGGGGCGGGCCAAGGCTGCTCGGCCAGATCCTGCAATGCCCGATGATCGACGATCGTTGCGACAGCGCCTCGGCCCGCCAGCTCGAAGGGCAGGGCGTCTGGGATCGGCAGTGCAACGTCACCGCCTGGCAGGCCGTGCTGGGCGAGAGTTATGGCACCGATCGGGTCGATCCTTATTCCGCCCCGGCGCGAATGACCGACCTGTCGAACCTGCCGCCGACCTTCATCGACGTGGGCTCGGCCGAAACCTTCCGCGACGAAGCGATGGACTACGCTCGGCGGATCATGGCGGCGGGTGGCCTGTGCGAACTGCACGTCTGGCCGGGGGCATTCCACGGCTTCTATTCGATCATGCCGGATGCTGCGGTGTCGCGGGCCTGCACGCAAGCTCGGGATGCGTGGTTGGGGCGGTTGCTGGCCGAACCTCGCCAGAATTCTGCGTAATTCCAAATTGTTGAAGGTACGTCGAAGCTCATTCAATCCACAATCGGGCAATAAGAACCGTTTCGGATAAGAATGCAGGAAACGTTTTGAAATATTTCGGAGCGCGATTACCCTCAGCCTAGCTGGGGGGAAATAGATGCTTGAGCTTGTTCGCCGTATCGTTCGGCCTTTGGCGTTTGCCGGGGCCCTATTGTTCGTGGGATCGCTGGCAAGCGCCCAACCTACCGACGCCAATCGCGCCGAGCTCGATGCTGCCTGGCAGGCGGCCGGCAAGGCAGCCATCGATGGACCGCGCGACGTGCCAGTCGCAGATCAAGCCTCGCTGGAACTACCGGCGGGAACGGTCTTCGTCCCATCGGCGGAAGCCAACAGGCTTATGGCGGCAATGGGCAATTCCGTGTCGCCCACACGCATCGGGCTCATCGTTCCGACAGCCAAGGGACAAGACTGGTTCGTCGATGTCGAATGGATCGACGAGGGCTACGTCAAGGATGGCGACGCCAAGGAATGGGAACCCGACACCATGCTCGAGGGCATGCGTGAAGGCACAGCCGAACAGAACACGGAACGCGTCGCCAAGGGCATTCCGGCGATGCAGATCGTCGGCTGGATCGAACCTCCGACTTATGACGGTCAAGGCCACAAGCTGGTCTGGTCCCTCGCGGCTCGCGACGAGGGGGCAGCGGCCAATCAACCGCAGACGGTCAATTACAACACCTTCGCCTTGGGGCGAAACGGGTACGTCAGTCTCGGCCTGGTGACATCCAGCACGGCGATCGCGTCCGACAAGGCGGTTGTCCATTCCCTCCTCGCTTCGCTCGAGTTCAAAGGCGGCAAGCGCTATGAGGACTTCAACGAGTCTACCGACAAGGTCGCCGCCTACGGGCTGGCAGGCTTGGTCGGTGCGGTGGCGATCAAGAAAATGGGCCTTTTTGCGGCCTTGGGCGTCTTGCTGCTGAAGGTATGGAAGTTGCTCCTGGTCGCGGTGATCGCAGGCTGGGCCGCGATCAAGCGCTTCTTCGGAAAGGGCGAGGCAGAGGACAGCTACGCATGTGAGGACGGGGAGGAAGCGGTGGAACCTTCCGCTCCAGCACCAGCGCCGGACACCCCACCTCCGCTCGCAGAATAGAGGTGCTCAAGCTTCTAGTCCTCCTGAAACTGGGGAAGATCGGCCTCACGGCCGGTTCGATGCTGCTCTCGTTGGCGGTCTATGCAGGCATGTTCGGATGGCCCTACGCGGTTGGGTTCGTCGGCCTGCTGTTCTTGCACGAGATGGGGCATTATGTGGCCGCGCAACAACGCGGCCTCAATGTCGGCGCGCCGACCTTCATCCCGTTCGTGGGCGCGTGGATCGAGCTCAAGGAAAACCCGCCTGACGTGGAGACCGAAGCCTATGTCGCCTTTGCCGGTCCCTTCACCGGAACGCTGGGGGCGGTTGCGTGCTACTTCTGGGGTCGGGAAACCCAGGACGGGACCTTGTTGGCGATAGCCTATGCCGGGTTCTTTCTCAATTTCTTCAACCTGATGCCGATCTCGCCGCTTGACGGAGGGCGCATCACTGCAATCCTGTCGCCCCGGATATGGTTCGCCGGGGTCCCGATCCTGATTGTCGCCTTCATTTACATGCCAAGCCCACTGCTGGTGCTCATCGGCATCGCCTCGATCTCAGCCCTGCAGAAGGCGTGGCACTACGATCCCGCCAATCCCGAGAACGCCCGGTACTATGGAGTGACCATGCAAAAGCGGCTCGAATATGGTGCGATGTATCTCGGCCTCGTCGCCTATCTCGGTATCATGGCCTATTCGACCCACGAGTTGATCCCGCGCTGACCGTGATCAAGCGTCGATCAGCTCCGGATCCAGCTCGCCGGCGCGGTTCTGGATGAACATGAAGCGTTGGGCCGGGTCGCGGCCCATGAGCTTGTCGACGAGGTCCTTCACCGCCGCGCGGCCTTCGTATTCGGGCGGCAGGGTGATCCGCACGAGACTGCGCTTGGCCGGGTCCATCGTCGTTTCGCGGAGTTGCTGCGGGTTCATTTCGCCCAGGCCTTTGAAGCGGCCGACTTCGACCTTCTTGCCCTTGAAGGTCGTCGCCTCGAGTTCCGCGCGGTGGGCGTCGTCGCGGGCGTAGGCGGAAAGCGTGCCGGCAGTAAGGCGGTAGAGCGGGGGCTGGGCGAGGTAGAGATGCCCGCGACGAACGACCTCGGGCATCTCCTGGAAGAAGAAGGTCATCAGCAGGGTCGCGATGTGCGCGCCGTCGACGTCGGCGTCGGTCATGATGACGATCCGGTCGTAGCGCAGGTTGTCGGGGTTGCAGTCCTTGCGGAAGCCGCAGCCGAGCGCGAGGCCGAGATCGGCAATCTCGGAGTTGGCGCGGATCTTGTCGGCGGTGGCGCTGGCTACGTTTAGGATCTTTCCGCGTATCGGCAATATGGCCTGGGTCTTGCGGTCTCGGGCCTGCTTGGCCGAGCCGCCGGCGCTGTCGCCTTCGACGATGAACAGCTCGGTCTCGCCGCCGCCTTCGCCCGAGCAGTCGGTCAGCTTGCCGGGCAGGCGCAGCTTGCGGGCGTTGGTGGCGGTCTTGCGCTTGACTTCTCGCTCCGCCTTGCGGCGCAACCGTTCATCCATGCGCTCCAGGACATGGCCGAGCAGGGCCTTGCCGCGCTCGAGGTTGTCGGAGAGGAAGTGGTCGAAATGGTCGCGCACCGCGTTCTCGACCAGGCGCGCAGCCTCGGGCGAGGTCAGGCGGTCCTTGGTCTGGCTCTGGAACTGGGGATCGCGGATGAAGACCGACAGCATGATCTCGCTGCCGGTGATCACGTCCTCCGGCGCGATGTCCTTGGCCTTCTTCTGGCCGATCAGTTCGGCGAAGGCGCGGATGCCCTTGGTCAGCGCCGCCCGAAGCCCCTGTTCATGGGTGCCGCCGTCGGGGGTGGGGATCGTGTTGCAGTACCAGGAATAGGCGCCGTCCGACCACAACGGCCAGGCGATCGCCCATTCGACGCGGCCTTGCGCCTCGCCGGGGAAGTCCTGGCTACCGGAGAAGAACTTGGTCGTAACGCATTCGCGGCCGGCAACCTGCTCGGTCAGGTGATCGGCCAAGCCGCCGGGGAACTGGAACACCGCCTCTGCCGGCACCTCCTCGCTGGCGAGGCTGGGCGCGCATTTCCAGCGGATTTCCACTCCGGCGAAAAGATAGGCCTTCGACCGGACCAGCTTGAACAGGCGCAGCGGCTTGAACCTGGCATCCTCGCCGAAGATTTCGGCATCGGGAATGAAGGTGATCGCGGTGCCGCGCCGGTTGGGCGTGCCGCCGAGGCGCTGCAGCGGGCCGAGCGTCTCGCCGCGCGAGAACTCCTGCGCGTAGAGTTCCTTGTTGATCGCCACTTCCACTCGGGTCAGGCTGGACAGCGCGTTGACCACGCTGATGCCGACGCCGTGGAGGCCGCCCGAAGTCGCATAGGCCTTGCCGGAGAACTTGCCGCCCGAGTGCAGCGTCGAGAGGATCACCTCCAGCGCCGACTTGCCCGGATACTTGGGATGCTCGTCCACCGGGATGCCCCGGCCGTTGTCGGTGATGGTGAGCTTGTTGCCCTCGTCGAGCGTGACCTCGATCCGGTTGGCATGGCCGGCGACGGCCTCGTCCATCGCGTTGTCGAGCACTTCGGCGGCGAGATGGTGCAGCGCGCGTTCGTCGATCCCGCCGATGTACATGCCGGGGCGGCGGCGGACGGGCTCAAGCCCTTCCAGCACTTCGATGGCCGAAGCGTCGTAGGTCGTGCCGCTGCCGGCGGGGAGCTTATCGAACAGGTCGTCGGACATGAGAACGGCTATAGAACATGGCGGATTCGGGGTGCAAGAACCCTCGGTGCTTATCCGCAGGTCCTTCGAGACGGGCTCCGACAAGCTCAATCCCTTCTCAGGACGAACGGAGTTCCCTCAAAGTCCGTCCCGAGAAGCCGTCTCGAACGGACTGCTCAATCCTGGAACTTGGTCGGGGCCGGGCTGACGACCGTAACGCCGCCGGCGCGGACCTCGCGGACTTCGAAGGCGCGCTCGATCACGCCGCGGTCGAAGCGGAAGGCCCCGTCGAGGCCGAGGAAGCCGCCGCTGTCGGTCAGCTTGCCGGTAGGCAGCGGAGAGCCGGGGCGCCAATCGCGGGCGATGCGCAGGGTCAGCAGCACCGCGTCGTAGCCTAGCGTCGCCAGGCGGTAGGGCGGATTACCAAAACGCGAGCGGTAGCTATCCGCGAACTGGCGGTAGCGGATGTCCGACACGGCTGAGAACCACGCCCCGCGCAGGGCAGGCGCGGTGGCGATCCCGGCCTCGCCGCTCCACAGCTCGGTGCCCAGGATGCGCGGCCCGGCACCGCGCGGCTTGAGCAGCGGAGCTGCTTGCAGCGCCATGCGCCCGCCATCGGCGATCAGGACGGCATCGAACGGGCCACGGGCGTTGAGGCGGCGCACGGCGGCGGACAGCGCCGGGGTCGAGCGGTCGTAGTTTTCCATCGCGACCATCGTGCCGCCGCTGGACCGCACGGCATCCAGCACCGCGCCCGAGACGCGTTCGCCATATTCGCCCGCCGGGATCAGCGCGGCGAAGCGCCGCGCGCCCTGGCTGCGGGCATAGCCGATGGTCCGGCCGATCGATTGCTCCGGCACGTTGCCCATGATGTAGACGTTGCCGCCAGCAACGGTAGTGTCGTTGGAGAACGAGATGACCGGCACACGGGCGCTCCGCGCGACATTGGCGACCAACGGCGTATCGTCGCCCATCAGCGGCCCGAGGATCAGCTTGTTGCCATCGGCAATCGCTTTCTGCGCGGCGGCGGGAACGCCCCCGGCGCTGTCGTAGGTGGTGATCCGCAGGTTTTCGGCGTTGGTGTCGAGCACGGCCATCGTCGCGGCATTGGCGATCGATTGGCCGATCCCGGCATTGGGGCCGGACAGCGGCACGATCAGCGCGACGCGGTGGCGCTGGGTGTCGGTCGGCAGGTTCGAGGTCGGGCGTTCGGGCGGAGGAGGGGGCGTGCTCGGACCGGTCGGAACGGTCTTGCAGGCGGCCAGGAAGGCCAACGCCGCAGCCGCGACGATCTTGCGGCGATCGAGCCTAATGCCCCGAACTCTTTCGAACATGCCTTGCTAGCTCCCCTCACGGCAGTCCATGAACGCCCGCATGGAACCAGCCTGGTCACCCGGTCTGTACATCGTCGCGACGCCGATTGGCAACTTGGGCGACATCACCCTGCGCGCGGTCGAAACGCTGCGTGGGATGAGCGCGGTTGCATGCGAGGACACCCGGATTACGGGCAAATTGCTGAACCATCTGGGTCTCAAGAAGAAGCTGATCCGCTACGACGACCACGCCAGCGACGAAACGCGCGAGCATCTGCTCGCCTTGGCTGCGGAACAGCCCGTCGCACTGGTCAGCGATGCGGGCACGCCGCTGATCTCCGACCCGGGCTTCCGCCTGGTCCGCGAGGCGCGCGAGCGGGGCATCGCGGTGACGAGCCTGCCGGGGCCGAGCGCTGCGATCATGGCGATGACCCTGGCCGGCCTGCCGACCGACCGCTTCCTCTTCGCCGGCTTCCTGCCAAGCAAGGACAAGGCCCGCCGCGACGTGCTGGCCGAACTGGCCGAAGTGCCCGCAACTCTGGTGTTCTACGACACCGCGCCGCGCCTGAAGGCTTCGCTGGAGGCGATCGGAGACCTCCTGCCGGATCGCGGCGTCGCCGTGGCGCGCGAACTGACCAAGAAGTTCGAGGAATGCCGCACCGGCTCGCCGGAGGACCTGATCGCCCACTACGGCGCCCACCCGCCCAAGGGCGAGATCGTCCTGGTGATCGGCCCGCCGCCCGAAGCCGCCCCCGGCGAGTTCGACATCGATGCCATGCTGCTGGAGGAACTCGGCGATCTCAAGGCCTCGCAGGCTGCCGCGAAGGTCGCCAAGCTGACCGGCCTCGACCGCAAGGCGCTCTATGCCCGGGCGCTGGAGCTGAAGTGAACCGTGCCGCCGCCGAGCGCCGCGGCCGACGGGGCGAAGTCCTGGCGGCCTGGTATCTGCGGCTCAAGGGCTGGCGCATCATCGGCGAGCGGCTCAAGACCGCGCGCGGGGAAGTGGACCTTGTCGTGCGTCGCGGGCGGACTGTGGCTTTCGTCGAGGTGAAGTGGCGCGCCACCGCGGCCGAACTCGGCTTGGCGATCGACGCGCGGCGGCTCGCGCGGGTCGCCGCGGCGGCTCAGGCGCTGGCCCCGCGCTATGCCCGTCATGGAGAAGATCTGCGGATCGACGTCGTCCTGCTTGCGCCGGGCCGCTGGCCGCGCCACATCGTCAACGCCTGGCAGCCTTAGCTCCCCTCGTCATTGCGAGGAGCGAAGCGACGAAGCAATCCAGAGCGCCGCACGCATCCGTCCTGGATTGCTTCGCTACGCTCGCAATGACGAATGGATTAGTGAATGACCCTCCGCGTAGCCGTCCAGATGGACCCGCTCGAAACCATCAACATCAACGGCGATTCGACCTTCCACCTCATGCTGGCGGCCCAGGCGCGCGGGCACGAATTGTGGCACTACGACGTGCGTAGCCTGGCCTTCGAGACGGATACGGGAGAGGGCGAGAAGCTGACCTGCTGGGCCGCTCCGGTCACCGTGCAGCGGGTCGAGGGCGATCACTTCCAGCGCGGCGACTACCGCCTGCTCGACCTGGCCCAGGATATCGACGTGGTGCTGATGCGCCAGGATCCGCCCTTCGACCTCGGCTACATCACCGGCACCCACCTGCTGGAACGGCTGAAGGGCAAGACCCTGGTGGTCAATGATCCCGCCTCGGTCCGCAATGCGCCCGAGAAGGTCATGGTGCTCGACTATGCCCGCTTCATGCCGCCGACGCTGGTCGCGCGGCGGATCGAGGACGTCCGCGCTTTTCAGCAGCGCCATCCGGGAGATATCGTGGTCAAGCCGCTCCACGGCAATGGCGGCAAGGCCGTATTCCGCGTCCCCGCCGACGGCAGCAACCTGGGCGCGCTGGTCGAGATGTTCGGCCAAGTTTGGCCGGAGCCGTTCATGGTCCAGGCGTTCATTCCGGAGGTATCGGAGGGCGACAAGCGCATCGTCCTGGTCGATGGCGAGGTGGCCGGCGCGATCAACCGTAAGCCGGGCGAGGGCGAGTTCCGCTCCAACCTGGCGGTCGGCGGCTATGCCGAGGCGACCACGCTGACCCCGCGCGAGGAAGAGATTTGCGAAGCGCTGGGGGCAGAGCTCAAGCGGCTCGGCCTCCTGTTCGTCGGGATCGACGTGATCGGGGGCAAGTGGCTGACCGAGATCAACGTCACCTCGCCCACCGGGATCGTCGCGATCGACCGGTTCAACGGTTCGGATTGCGGCGGGCTGATCTGGGATGCGATCGAGCGACGGCACGGGGACATGCTTTCGGCCTGACCCGGAGAATCGTCGTCCCCGCGCAGGCAGGAATCCATCCCCGAACCTCTCCGCCGTTCGAGGCGTTGGGACTGGGACCCCGCCTCCGCGACGATGACGACTAAGGATAGCGTTCGATCTTCATGGCCAACTGGATCCTCCACCTCATCGAGCAAGGCGGCTACCTCGGCATCGCCTTCCTGATGTTCATCGAGAACGTCTTCCCGCCGATTCCCAGTGAAGTCATCATGGGCCTTGGCGGCATCGCCGTGGCGCGGGGATCGATGGAGTTCTGGCCGCTGCTGATCGTCGGCACGGTGGGCTCGACCTTGGGCAACTACGTCTGGTTCCTGGCCGGCGACAAGTGGGGCTATGCCCGGCTCAAGCCGCTGGTGGACCGTTGGGGCCGCTGGCTGACGATGGAGTGGGAGGATGTCGAGCAGGCGACCCGGTTCTTCCGTCGCCACGGCCAGTGGATCGTCTTCGCCATGCGCTTCTCTCCGTTCCTGCGCACGATGATCTCTCTGCCGGCAGGGCTCAGCCACATGAAACATGGCAAGTTCCTGGTCTTCACCTTCTTCGGCGCGGCGGTGTGGAACACGGCGCTGATTGGCGGCGGACACTGGCTGTCGCACTATCTCAAGGAAGCGGAAGTCTGGCTGAACTGGGGTGTCATCGCGACGATCGCGGTTGTCCTGGCCGCCTACGCCTGGCGCGTCGTCACCTGGAAACCGCGCGGCTGACTTTACAATCGGACCGGATCGACTAGGGGCGCACGCATAGTTGGAAACGGTGTTCTCAATATGCGATCGATCAAGCTTCTCGGCCTTGCAGGGCTCATGCTGGCCAGCGCCTCGGCACAGGCACAATCGGCCGGCGCCTGGCATGTCGAAGGCGCGGTGGCCGGCCGGACCTTCAAGCTCGACTGCCAGATCCAGAGCGGCGGGGTTTGCGCCGATGCAAGCGCAGGCAAGCGCTATCCGCTGACCGGCGTGGCCGTGACGGGGGACCAGGCTACCTGGGCTTTCAAGACCAAGGTGGCGTTCATCGGCGTGACCCTGGCCTTTGCCGGCCGGACCGCAGGCAACCGCATGACGGGCACGATGCGCGTTGCCGGTCGTACCGGAAACTTCACGGCGGTGCGGCGCTGACGCGAGTTCGCAAATAGGTTCGTCATTCCCGCCTGGGCGGGGATAGGAAACAGTTGCGGCGGACCTACCAGCCTCCGCCGCCACCTCCGCCGCCCCCACCGCCGGACGAACCACTACCCGAGGAGCCGCCGCTGCTCGGCGAGGTCGCGGCTGACGAAACCGTGCGGTCCAGCGAGGAGCCGATCGTATCGGCAAAGCCCCGGGGATCGTCCCACATGTTGCCGCTGCCGCTGTACCAGCTCGCGCCATGGGCTGCCGCGCCGGCCGCCGCGGCGGTCGCGAGGACCGTGACGAAACGGTCGGCCCAGCGGTTCTCCACCTCCAGCGCGATCGCATAGGGCAGGTAGCGCTCGAACAGTTCGGGCGTCTTCTCCGGCGGGTGTAGGGTGTCGAGCCGGTGCTCCTCGGTCACGCCGAGGTAGTGCTTGAAGCCCGCGACCCGGTCCATCACCGCGCGGCCCTCGGCTGTCGGAGCGTACATCCAGCGGAAGGCGGTGATCGCCACGGGCAACATCAGCAGCGGCAGCAGCGTGCCGAAAGCTCCGAGCGACAGCGCGGCGAAGACCGTGCTGAAGGTGAACATGGCTCCGGCGATCCCAATGATCGCCAGGATGATCCAGGCGAGGATCTTGAGGCCGCCCTCTGCCGTTCTGGTCCAGCGATAGAGCCACCAGGCTCCGCCGAGCAATCCTACGGCGACCAGCGGAATGAGCACCTGCGAGGCCGGCCCGCTCGACGGATCGAACAGCACCGCCAGGATCGCGATCACCAGCATGGCGCCGGGAATCGCTAGCAGGCCGAGTACAGCCCAGTCCTTGTTGGCAAGGAACAGCTTGCCCGAATAGGCCGCCTCAAGCCCCTTCTCGAGCGCGGTCCGCGCCGCCTGGAGCGTGGCGTGATTGGCCTGCTTGAGCTCGATCGATTCGTCGGCGGCGAACAGCTTGTCGCGCATCGCCGCCTCGGGCCCGGGCACGTTCCCGCCCGTGCGGCCGAGATCGGTGCGCCGCAGGGTGGTGGTGTCCTTGGCGAACCACCCGCCGTCCTCTTTCGAGATGTGCACCTGTCCGCGCACGCCGAGGTCGACGATCGCGGCGGTGAAGGCGCGGTTGTCGAACTTCATCTCGGCGACATAGCGCATCGCCGCCGGGGTGAGGCCGTCGGGCGGCGAGAAGGCCGGCACGACCGGCCCCGCTTTCGGCCCGCGCCCGGCGACGGCCCAGGCCTGGATGAAATACCAGCCAAGTCCCAGCAGCGAGAGCCCGCCGACGATCCAGGCGCCCCAATCGGCCAGCCATTCGAGCCGCTGCTGGGTCGCCGTCAAGGGCGTCAGCACGGCCTTGGGAAAGGCCGCGGCGACGGTCAGGCCTTCCTCGGCGGCGAGCGGCGCCGTGGTGCGGAAGGCGATATAGCCGGGACGCTCGTCGAAGACTTCGGCGTTTCTGGCGGTCGAACCCTGCGGCCCGGTATAGACCGCGCGATTGCCGAATTTTGTCGCGGCAGGCAGCGTGATCCGCGCCTCGGCCCGGTCGATCGGGAACTTCCAGCCATTGCCGGTGACGTTCCAGTAGATCTCGTCGCTGTCCTTGCCGAGGATCAGCTGGCGAGTGGTGCGGTAGCGGATGACATAGGTGTGATCGCCGATCGGCACGGTCGTGTCGGCAGAGCCGATCTTGATCCGTACGCCGTTCGACAGCGATTCGCGCGCCCAGGGCTCGTCCTTGCCGTCACGGCGGACCGACAGGACCTCGAAGCCCTTGCGGTCGCGCTTCAGGAAGCCGCCGTAGGTCGTCGGGAAATCGCGGTAGATGCCGTGATTGATCGCCTGGTTCAGCGCGACGACGCGGATCGTCTCGGTCACGTCGAGATCGCCGTCCGCCTCGACCGCGATGTCACTGCGGTAGGAAAGGATGCGCTCCTCGCCCTTGGAGAGCTCCCAGGCGCGGATCAGAGCGGCACGATCGACCGGCTCTTGCGCCGAAGCCGCGAGCGGGAGGGCGAGCAGCGCCGCGACTACGGCGCCAAGCCAGCGCATCTCACGCTTTCCCGAACTTGACCTGGGGCGCCGCCTGGATGGAGGGCAGGTCGTCGGCGTAGCTTTCCTCTTCCTTGAAGCCGAATGGGCCGGCAACCAGGACGTTGGGGAACGACTGCACCGAAGTGTTCAAGTCGCGCACCGTCGCGTTGTAATAGCGACGCGCCCCGGCCAGCTCTTCCTCGATCTCGGAAAGCTGCTCTTGCAGCTGGCGAAAGTTCTCGTCGGCCTGGAGCTGGGGATAGGCCTCCGCCACGGCGAAGAGCTTGCCGATCATGCCCGAGAACTGCGCATCGGCCTGGGCCGTGGCGGCCACGCCCTTGGCGTTGACCGCATCGGCGCGGCGCGCGGTAACCTGCTCGAGCACCTCGCGTTCATGGGTGGCATAGCCCTCGACCGTGGAGACCAGATTGGGGATCAGGTCGGCCCGGCGGCGGAGCTGGACGGTGATCCCGCTGAACCCTTCACGCACCAGCGCGCGCAAACGGACCAGGCCGTTGTAGATTACTATCAGCCAGACGAGCAGAAGAATTGCGACGCCCAGAATTATCCAACCGATCATTTCGTCACTCCCCACCAAGGGGGCGAGGCAGATCATACTTTGCCGGACTTGAATAGAACGAATTCGACACTTTCGCCGGATCAGACCCGTTCGCGCGGATGGGCATTGCGGTAGACATCGAGCAGCGTCGCTGCGTCGACCTTGGTGTAGATCTGGGTCGAGCCCAGGCTGGCATGGCCGAGCAACTCCTGCAGGCTCCTGAGGTCGGCCCCGGCGCCCAACAGGTGCGTGGCGAAGCTATGCCGCAGGGCATGGGGCGTGGCGCTGTCGGGCAGGCCGAGCGCGATGCGGGCGCGAGCCATGGCCTTCTGGACCATGCCCTGCGACAGCGGTCCGCCCTTGGCGCCGCGAAACAGCGTGGTGTCGCGCGAAACCGGCCAAGGCGTCTTGGCGAGATAGTCGGCCACGGCTTCACGCACGATCGGCAGCAGCGGCACGACGCGCTGCTTGGCGCCCTTGCCGGTAACGGTCAGCACCTCGCCGAGGGGCAGGTCGGCCCCCGTCAGCGAAAGCGCCTCGGCAATCCGCAGGCCCGCGCCGTAGAGCAGCAGCAGGACGGCCCGGTCGCGAGCGCGGATCCAGTCCTCCGCTTCGTCCGAAATCGTGTCGGCGAGCCCCACCGCCTCGTCGGGCGTCACCGGGCGGGGAATGCCCTTCTTGGTGCGTGGCCCCCGCATCCGCGGCGGCGCCGCGTCCGGCAGTCCCGCTTGCTCTCGCGCAAAGGCGAGGAACGCCTTGAGCGCCGAAAGCTCGCGGGCCGCGGAGCCATTGCCGATCCCTTCGCCGCGCCGCCTGGCCAGTTGCTGGCGCAAGGCGATGCCGTCCAGGCGGGCGAGGGCGGGCCAGTCGGTGTCGCCGATGGCATCCAGCAGGCGGGCAGCAGTGGCGGCATAGGCGCGGACGGTGTGAGGTGAACGGCGGCGGCCCTGGGTGAGGTGGTTATGCCAGGCCTCCAGGATATCGCCTCGGGTCATGCCTCGACCAGGCTCGCCGGCACGAGTTCGCCCAGCAATCCATCGAGCAGGGGCATGCCCGCCTCGCTGACGATCAGGCGCGAGCGGTCGCGGGAGAGCAGGCCCTGGGTTTCGTAGAACGCGGCCTTCGCCTCGTCGCAGAGGTCGGCCGGGGCGAGACCGAAACGAAGCGCCATCGCAGCCAGATCCACGCCTTCGGCCAGCCTCAAGCCCATCAGCATCGCCTCCGCGGCCTGCTCCCAGGTGCCGAGCGGCCGGGCTTCGGCGATTCCGTCACCTTGTGCGGCGATGGCGTTCAGCCAGTTCTCGGGCTTGCGGTGCCGCACCGTCGCCAGACCGCCGCGCCGGCCGTGGGCGCCGGGGCCGATCCCGCAATAGTCCTGGTAGCGCCAATAGGTCAGGGTGTGGCGGCTTTCCTCGTTCGCGCGGGCGTGGTTGCTGATCTCGTAGGCGGGAAGGCCTGTGGCCGCGGTCATCTCGCGGGTCAGCGCGAACAGGTCCGCCGCGGCATCGTCGTCCAACGGCACGAACTTGCCTTCACGCACCAGGGTGGCGAAGCGCGTGCCGGGCTCGATCGTCAGCTGGTAGAGCGAAAGGTGGCCGGTACCGAACGACAGGGCGCGCGAAAGCTCGGCCGCCCAGGCTTCGGGCGTGTGCTCGGGCCGCGCGTAGATCAGGTCGAAGCTGACCCGGCCGAAATGCCGCTGCGCGACATCGAGCGCGACAAGACCTTCGGCTGCATCGTGAAGCCTGCCGAGGAAGCGAAGGGCCTCATCATCGAGCGCTTGCAAGCCGAGCGAGACCCGATTGATCCCGGCACCGGCCAGCGCGGCGAAATTGGCGGCCTCGACCGACGAGGGGTTGGCCTCCAGGGTAATCTCGATCCCGGGAGCGAAACCCCAGAGGCTTTCGGCCTCACGCAGCAGGGTAGCGACCAGGGCCGGCGGCATCAGCGACGGCGTGCCGCCGCCAAAGAAGATCGAGCTCAGCGGTTCGCGGCCAGCAAGCTCGGCCTCGCGACGCATGTCGGCCAGCAGGCTGCGCTCCCACAAGGCGTGGTCGATGCCGCTGCGGACATGGCTGTTGAAGTCGCAGTAGGGGCACTTCGCCAGGCAGAACGGCCAGTGGATGTAGAGCGCGCGGGCCATGGCCCTGCTTCTACCCGCCGAACTGGTCCGCGACCAGCTTGGCGAAGGCGTCGGCGCGGTGGCTGATCTTATGCTTTTCGGCCGGATCGATCTCGGCGAAGGTCTGGTCTCGGCCGCTCGGCACGAAGACCGGGTCGTAGCCGAAGCCGAGCGTGCCGCGCGGCGGCCAGGTCAGGGTGCCGTCGACGCGGCCTTCGTAGACCGCCGTGTCTCCATCGGGCCAGGCGAGGGCCAGGACGCAGGAAAACCACGCGCTGCGATCTACTGCCGGCCCTTGCGCGGCGAGCAGGCCTTCGACCTTGCCCATCGCCATGTACCAGTCCCTTCCGGGCTCGCCTTCGAAGCGCTGCCGTTCCGCCCAATCGGCGGTGTAGACGCCAGGCCGCCCGCCCAGCGCCGCGACCGACAGGCCGCTGTCGTCGGCCAGGGCCGGGAGTTGCGCAGCCTCGGCGGCGGCCCGCGCCTTGATCAGCGCGTTCTGGGCGAAAGTCGTGCCGGTTTCCTCGGGCTCGGGCAGGCCGAGCGATCCGGCGGAAAGGCACTCGATCCCGTAAGGCGCAAGCAGGGCGGCGATTTCCTTCAGCTTGCCCGCATTGTGCGTGGCGATGACGAGGCTCTGGCCGCCCAGCTTGCTCATTTCGCGACCGCCGCCGCTTGCGCCGCGAAGATGCGGTTGCAGCCGATGCGGGCGAGGCGGAGCAGGCGGAGCAGGTCCTCCTCCTCATAGGTCGCGCCTTCGGCGGTGGCCTGGACCTCGGCGATGTGGCCGCCTTCGATCAGCACGAAGTTGGCGTCGGCGTCGGCCTTGCTGTCTTCGACGTAGTCGAGGTCGAGCACCGGGGTCCCCTGGTGGATGCCGCAGGACACCGCGGCGACTTTGCGGACCAGCGGGTCTTCGGTGATCAGACCCTTGGCGAGCAGACCATCGACGGCGAGACGCAGCGCGACCCAGGCGCCCGAAATCGCCGCGGTGCGGGTGCCGCCGTCGGCCTGGATCACGTCGCAGTCGAGCACGATCTGCCGCTCGCCGAGCTTCTTGAAGTCGGTCACGGCGCGCAAGGACCGGCCGATCAGGCGCTGGATCTCTTGCGTTCGTCCAGACTGCTTGCCCTTCGCCGCTTCGCGGCTGCCGCGAGTGTGCGTGGCGCGGGGGAGCATCGAATATTCGGCCGTTACCCAGCCTTCGCCCTTGCCGCGCATGAAGGGCGGAACCTTTTCCTCGACCGAGGCGGTCACCAAGACCTTGGTATCGCCGAACGAGACCAGCACCGAGCCTTCGGCGTGGATCGTGAAGTTGGTCTCGAACGAGAGGGCGCGCATTTCGTCGGGCGCACGGCCGGAGGGTCGCATAGCAATTCCTTTGATGAAATCGCCTGGGCCTGTGGCGCAATGGGCTTGAGGCTGCAAGTGCAGTGCTTAAGTTAGCCGACTATGCCCACCCCGCCGATCACCGAACTGACGACCCGCACCCGGGAGATCTTTCGCCTGGTGGTCGAGGGCTATCTCGCCTCCGGGCAGCCGGTCGGCTCGAAGTCGCTGGCGAGCGGAGGCACGCTCAACCTTTCGCCGGCTTCGATCCGCTCCGTCCTGGCCGATCTCGAAGGGCTGGGCCTGCTGGCTGCGCCGCACACCAGCGCCGGGCGGATGCCGACCGAAGTCGGGCTCCGGTTGTTCGTCGATGGAATGATGCAGGTCGCGGAGCCGTCCGCCCAGGAACGGGCGGCGATCGAGCGGCGGCTGTCCGAGCCCGGCCCGATCGAGGCTGCCCTGGCAGCGACCTCCGCCGTTCTGTCCGACCTCTCCGCCTGTGCGGGGCTCGTCATGGTGCCGCGCCGTGAGCCGCGGTTGCAGCACTTGCAGCTGGTCTTGCTGGGGCCGGGCCGAGCCCTGGCCGTGCTGGTCGGCGAGGACGGCGGCATCGAGAACCGGGTGGTCGATGTGCCAGTGGGCTTGCGCCAAGGCGCGCTCGAAGAAGCGTCGAATTTCATTTCCGCACATCTCGGGGGGCGAACCCTGTCCCAAGCGGCGCGAGCCATGCGGGCGGACATCGCCTCAGGCCGCTCCACCCTGGACGAGGCGAGCCGCGACCTGGTCGAGCGTGGGCTGGCGGTATGGAGCGAGGATGCCGAGCAACGCCCGGTACTGATCGTCCGCGGCCAGGCCAATCTGCTCGACGAGACCGCGATCGGCGACCTCGAGCGGGTCCGATCGCTGCTCGACGACCTCGAGAACAAGCAGTCTGTCGCCGAACTGCTCGATTCGGCGCGCGAGGCGGAGGCGACGAGGATATTTATCGGCTCGGAGAACCGGCTTTTCGCTCTGTCCGGATCTTCCGTGATCGCCTCGCCCTATCGCAACCGCGAGGGCAGGGTGGTCGGCGTGGTGGGGGTTATCGGACCGACCCGGTTGAATTATGCGCGGGTGGTCCCCATGGTGGACTTCACCGCCCAAAGCTTGGGCAAACTCATCGGATAAGCTGGACCCATCACGACATGAGCGAAGACAAGACGCAGCCGCAGGACGCGGCAGTGGCCGAAGAATTGAAAGGCGTTCCCGAGGATCTCATCGAAAAGGATGGCGACGCACTGGCCAAGCTGCGCGACGAACTCGAAACCGCCAAGCAAGAGGTGCTCTACGCGAAGGCCGAGACGCAGAATGTCCGCCGCCGCCTGGAAAAGGACATTGCCGACACCCGCGCCTATGCCGCGACCGGCTTCGCGCGCGACATTCTTTCGGTTGCCGACAATCTGGCTCGCGCGCTCGAATCGGTTCCGGCGGAACTGCATGAGGATGACAGGCTCAAGGCCCTAGTTTCGGGCATTGAGGCGACCGGCCGCGAGATCGAAAAGGTCTTCGCGGCCCACGGCATCACCCGCGTCGCCGCCAAGGGCCTGCCGCTGGACCCCAATCAGCACCAGGCCATGCTCGAAGTGCCTTCCGCCGATGCCGAGCCCGGCACCGTGCTGCAGGAACTTCAGGCCGGCTACATGATCAAGGATCGCCTGCTCCGCCCTGCGATGGTGGCGGTCGCCAAGAAGCCTGACTGACGGCTTCGGCCGAGCGGTTCCGGCGACGAACGCCGGAACCCTAGGGAAACTGCGACGTTCCTGAGGGGGAGATCACCCGAGGAGCCGAACCATGATCAACAAGTTAATCCCTGTCGTCATGCTGGGCAGCGCGCTGGCGCTGTCGGGTTGTGCCCGCAACTATGCTGGTGAAGGCGCCGCGGTCGGCGCGGTCGCCGGTGCGGCGATCGGCGCGGCCACGGGCGGTAGCGTCCTCGGCGGTGCGGCTATCGGCGGCGCGGTCGGCGCGGTCGGCGGCTCGCTGATCGACAAGGACGGTCGCTGCTATCACAAGGACCGCTATGGTCGCCGTCACTACGACTGCTAAGGTTTGAAGGGCAGCAGGGCGTCGTAAGCCGCGACGCCCGGCGCCCCGGCTATCGCCGCCCCGCTACGGAGCAGGAAGGCGTGGCGGACGATCTCCGCCTGTTGTTCGAGGCCGTAGCGGACCAGCGGCCAGCCGGGCTTTAGGCTGTAGCCGTAGCGGCAAAACGGATGCCGCATCAGCACGAGATACCACCGGCCACGCTGCTGCGCCTGCCAGACGTGGGTCATTTCGTGGATGAAATGTCCCTGCAGTGCGAGGTCGCCCCTGGAAAAATCATCGCAATAGCTGGCGGAGCGTGGATGGAAGTGCAGGTGCCCCATCGGCGCCATCGTAGTACCCGCAGGCTGGAACGGAAACCACTTGCGGCGCCGGATGCGCACCGACCCGACATCTATCGCCGTACCGAAGACCGAGCGCACCAGGGCGATTTCGCCCGAAGTAAGGCCCCGCTCGGCCCCGGCCAGGCAGACTTCAGTGCTGATGGCCGTCGCCACCGGCCGCCTCGACCCTTAGTTCGCCCGTGGCCTCCTTGCCGCCCGAGAAGTTCAGGGTGATCTTGGCCATGTCGCCGGGCTTGAGCGATTTTGACACTCCAAACAGCATGACGTGCTTGCCGCCAGGCTCGAAGGCCAGGGTCGAATCGGGGGCGACATCCAGCGTGGTTATCGGAGCCATCGAGCTCCCGCTCGTCTCATGCATTTCCGCCTTGGTCGTTCCCGCGACAGTCACGGCGGCCAGTGAGGCCGCGTCCTTGGTTCCGTTCGCGACGGTGAAATAGGCCGCTCCGGGATTGCCTGAAACCGCTGGAAGCACCAGGCGGCCGCCGGTCAACACCAGTTCGGCCTTGGCCGCCCCCTCCTGCTGCTCCGCAGGTGAGCTCTGGCGACAAGCGGCGAGGCTGAGCCCCAGCGCCAATGGAGCGAGAAAGGCGAAGCGGGCGAGTTTCATGGGTGTCTCCGCGGAGTTCGGCATAGTGTCCCACGGCTAATGCCGCGATGCCCTTGCGACAAGCGAAACCGCCCCTATATCGCGCCCGTCAACGAGCCGCCGAATGTGCCTTGCCGGATATCCGGGAGGCACCTGCGCGGTGTCACTTAGAGGAAATGGGGTAGTAATGGCTAAAGTCATCGGTATCGACCTTGGCACCACCAACAGCTGCGTCGCCGTCATGGACGGCGGCAAGCCCAAGGTCATCGAGAACGCGGAAGGCGCGCGCACCACGCCTTCGATCGTCGCCTTCACCAAGGACGGCGAGCGCCTGATCGGTCAGCCGGCCAAGCGCCAGGCCGTGACCAACGGCGACAACACGATCTTCGCAGTGAAGCGCCTCATCGGCCGCCGCTTCGACGATCCGGTGACCAAGAAGGACACCGAGCTCGTCCCCTATCACATCGTCAAGGGCAAGAACGGCGATGCCTGGGTCCAGGCTGGCGGCCAGGACTATTCGCCCAGCCAGATCTCGGCTTTCACGCTCCAGAAGATGAAGGAAACCGCCGAGAGCTATCTCGGAGAGACCGTCACCCAGGCGGTGATCACCGTTCCCGCATACTTCAACGACGCCCAGCGCCAGGCCACCAAGGACGCCGGCCAGATCGCCGGCCTCGAAGTGCTGCGCATCATCAACGAGCCGACCGCGGCGGCGCTCGCCTATGGGCTCGAGAAGAACGACGGCAAGACCATCGCGGTCTACGACCTCGGCGGCGGTACCTTCGACGTCTCGATCCTCGAGATCGGCGATGGGGTGTTCGAGGTGAAGTCGACCAACGGCGACACCTTCCTGGGCGGCGAGGACTTCGACTCCAAGCTCGTCGAATGGCTGGCCGACAAGTTCAAAGCCAAGGAGAACATGGATCTCCGCACCGACAAGCTGGCCCTGCAGCGCTTGAAGGAAGCGGCCGAGAAGGCCAAGATCGAGCTGTCGTCCACCGCGACGACGGAAATCAACCTGCCGTTCATCACCGCGCGCATGGAAGGCGGCAGCACCACCCCGCTCCATCTGGTCGAGACGGTGACCCGCGCCGACCTCGAAAAGATGGTCGCGGACCTGATCGAGCGCACCAAGGAGCCGATGCGCAAGGCGCTGGCCGATGCCGGCCTCAAGGCCAGCGACATCGACGATGTCGTGCTGGTCGGCGGCATGACCCGCATGCCGAAGGTCCGAGAGGTCGTGAAGGAGTTCTTCGGCAAGGAGCCGCACACCGGCGTCAACCCGGACGAAGTCGTCGCCATGGGTGCGGCGATCCAGGCCGGCGTGCTCCAGGGCGACGTCAAGGATGTCCTGCTGCTCGACGTGACCCCGCTTTCGCTGGGCATCGAGACGCTGGGCGGCGTGTTCACCCGCATGATCGACCGCAATACGACGATCCCGACCAAGAAGAGCCAGGTCTACTCGACCGCCGAGGACAACCAGCAGGCGGTAACGATCCGGGTGTTCCAGGGTGAGCGCGAGATGGCGGCCGACAACAAGCTGCTCGGCCAGTTCGACCTCGTCGGCATCCCGCCGGCTCGCCGCGGCGTGCCGCAGATCGAGGTCACCTTCGACATCGACGCCAACGGTATCGTCAACGTCCATGCCAAGGACAAGGGCACGGGCAAGGAGCAGCAGATCAAGATCCAGGCCTCGGGCGGTCTCAGCGACGCCGATATCGATCAAATGGTCAAGGACGCCGAGAAGTTCGCCGAGGAGGACAAGAAGCGCCGGGCCGAGGCGGAAGCGAAGAACAACGCGGACAGCCTGGTTCATGCGACGGAGCAGCAGCTCGCCGAGCATGGCGATAAGATCGACGCTGGACTCAAGAGTGAGGTCGAAGCCGCGATCGCCGCGGCCAAGACCGCGATCGAGAGCGGCAATGCCGACGAGATGACCGCGAAGACCCAGGCGCTGACCGAAGTTGCCATGAAGATGGGCCAGGCGATCTACGAGAAGGAGCAGGCTTCGGCTGCATCTCCGGGGGCCGAAGCGCCGGCCGGCGGCGAGGACGTGGTCGACGCCGAGTTCTCGGAAGTCGACGAAAACAAGGGCTGATGACGTGCAAGCCGCTCGCCATGTCCGTATGAACGGGATGGCGGGCGGTTTCGCCGGGGGTTGTTATGGCGGCGACTGAAGTCGACTACTACGAACTGCTGGAGGTGGAACGCGGCGCGGACGATGCGACGATCAAGTCGTCGTATCGCAAGCTCGCGATGAAGTTCCATCCGGACAAGAACCCCGGCTGCAAGGATTCCGAAGCGCGCTTCAAGGCGATCAGCCAGGCCTACGACTGCCTCAAGGATCCGCAGAAGCGCGCTGCCTACGACCAGTACGGTCATGCCGCCTTCCAGAACGGCGGCCCCGGTGCCGGCGGCGGCTTCGGGGGCCAGGGCTTCTCCGACATCGGCGATATCTTTGAATCGATCTTTGGCGGCGGCGGCTTCGGCCAGCAGCAGGCGCGCCGCGGCGCCGACCTGCGCTACGACATGGAGATCAGCCTCGACGAGGCGTTCCATGGCAAGACCACCGAAATCGAGATCGAGGTCTCCCAGGCCTGCGAACCTTGCGATGCCAGCGGCGCCGAGCCCGGTACGGGCAAGCGCCGCTGCAACCTGTGCGGCGGCCATGGCAAGGTCCGGGCCCAGCAGGGCTTCTTCATGGTCGAGCGGACTTGCCCGACCTGCCACGGCCGCGGCGAAGTGCTCGAAAAGCCCTGCCGCGCCTGCCGCGGCGAGGGCCGGGTGGACAAGCCGCAGACCCTCGAAATCCAGATTCCGCCCGGCGTCGACACCGGCACCCGCCTGCGGGTTCCCGGCAAGGGCGAGGCGGGGCCGTTCGGCGCCCCTCCGGGCGATCTCTACATCTTCTTCCATGTCAGGCGGCACAAGGTGTTCGAGCGCGACGGCACGACCCTCGTAACGCGCGCGCCGATCACTTTCACCACGGCGGCGCTCGGCGGGGAGATCGAAATCCCCGGTCTCGACGGCGAGCGGGTCAAGGTCGTGATCCCCGCCGGCATCCAATCGGGCAAGCAGCTGCGCCAGCGCGGAGCGGGCATGCCCGTGCTGCAGGGCCGCGGCCGCGGCGACATGGTGATCGAGATTGCGGTCGAGACCCCGACTAGGCTCACCGTGCGGCAGAAGGAATTGATCCGCGAGCTCCAGGAAACCGAGACCGGCGACGAATGCCCAGGTTCGAAGGGGTTCTTCGAGCGGCTCAAGGAAGCCTGGACCGATCTGACGGATTGAGAGGACAAGTCCGGCCTTCACCATCACCGTTCGGGCTGAGGAGGGACCGAAATCGAAGATTGAGGGCCCGTCTCGAAGCACTCAGGCGCGGCGCATGGTCCTTCGAGACCGCGCCTCAGCCCGCGGCTTCGGGGCCTCCCCAGGACGAACGGGGCGGGGATGTGCCCTTTCGTTCGTGCAGGCCATTGCTTAACCTGCGCCATCATCCCTTAGCGGAGTCACCCCATGACCGACACCACTCCACCCGGCATGCACACCTGGCAGGAAGAGCACCTCCGCGCCTACCTCCGCTCGGGCGGAACCGAGGGCCATCTCTACGACTTCGGCCCGATCAACGACGAAGGCCATCAGCCGATCTGCCTGATCAAGCATGTCGGGCGCAAAAGCGGCCGCACGCTGATCCTGCCGCTGATCTACGGCATGGTGCGCGGCGAGATCGTGATCATCGCCTCCAAGGGCGGCGCGCCGGAACACCCCGCCTGGTATCTCAACCTGGTGGCGGCCGGGAACGAGATGGAAGTCCAGATCGCCACCCAGGCCTTCCGCGCCACCTGGCGCGAACCGGCAGAGGCCGAGCGGCAGCGGATCTGGGACCAGATGGTCGCGATCTATCCGCCCTATGCCGAGTATCAGCAAGCGACCGACCGCCTGATCCCGCTGGTGGTGATGAAGCCAGTCACGGCGATCCCGGTGTTTACCGAGGCGGAATTGGAGCGTTGAGACTGGGCTGCATCAGGTATGCCATCCGATCACGGAGCATCACACCCTGCCAAAAATCATTAATTTGCCATATGCGTACGTCGTTCTTTGCTGCCTAGAGGACCGTATCGCAGGACAACTGATGCGTTTTTTGAGAATGATGTGTGGCGCAGAACTTTTTTGAGCTGGGCGTAAATCTCCTCTGCACTCTCCCCAAAGATCGAAATGATCGCGACATCTGCTGATATATTTACGTCGCGCACTTCGCCGATGATGCCTAGCTCCCACTGGAGGTTTGATATGAAATTCTCAAATTCGACCCAATTTTTGTATCGATCGTCGATCGCCTCGCCATGCACACTCAATATTACAGCCTCGTCGTCGTCAACGAGTGCTCCAAAGGCGTGCCTTTTCCTTATAAATGCTATATAAGCTATGTAGCCTATAATCCCTATCGGAATTCCAAATCCGATGAAGAGCAGCCCTATCATCTGACCTAATTGAGCTAATCTAAATCTACAGGCAACGATATTTGCATTCGATGCTGCTGCCAGCCTTATCTGATTTAAGGCTTCCCCCTCACCCCGCCAGGACCTCAGCCCTGATCCCCGGCACCAAAGTCGGATCGACCTTCAGCCGGTCCTCCTCCTCATCCAAAATCGCCAGGAAAGCGTCGCGCTTGAACGCGGCCAGGTCCTCGGGCGCCAGCGATGACCCGTCGGGCAGTGTCGAGGCGACCAGGTCGATCATCCGTTCCGCGCCGTGGAGGCGGCCCCACAGGTAGTCGTTCTCGCGGTAGGCGCGGCTGAAGAAGGCGCCGAAGTTGTAGAACTCCACGCCGCGGAGCGTGGCCTGGGCGCCGCCGGTGCGGATCGACAGGGCATCGTCGGGCGAGATCCGGTCGACCTTCACCGGGTCGAATTCGGTCAGGCCTTCGCCGCGCAGCAGGGGCAGGGTGACCGTGTCGTAGAAGGGGAAGCCGAGGTAGGTCAGCAGCACCTTGCGCCGCAGCTTCTGCGGCATCGCCGCGAGGGCCTCGGCGAGTAGGGCGTCCACCACCAGGTCGGTCGCCGGCAGTTGCCGCCGCTCCGCAATATGCTGGAGCACGGCACCGGGGTTCTCGAACACCCCTTGCGCGATCGCCGCGAAGTCCTCGCCGAGCGAAATCGGGTTCTCGCGGTCGAAGTAGAGCGCCAGGGCGCGATAGACCGCATCGCGGGCGGCTTGGCGCGCTTCGTCGGTTATCTCGGGATCGTTCTCCCAATCCTCGCTGAGCCGGCGCGCCAGGAGGCGCAGGCGGCGTATGCGGTGGGGCAGGTCGTGGGCCTTGAAGAAGTCCACTGCCGCTTCAGACACGCCGAAGCCCTTGTGCGCCGCGATCCGCCCCATGCCCTCGCCCGAGAGATGGACCATGAGATGCTGCGCGATGGGATCGGCCGAAGCGAGGGCCAGCCCCGGGGCGGCGTCGTGGATCGCCGCGGCCAGGACGTCGACGATTCCCGCATACTTGAGCTGGGCATAGCCGTTGTAGGCATAGCCCGCCCGCTCCGCCGCGGCCTGCTGGGCCTTCGAACGCCACGCAGTCAGGCGTTTGACCGTCGGCCGGTCGAGGAAGAAGGTATTGCCGAACAGTTTCTCGACCGCCTCGTCGACCTCGGGCTGCAAGGCATCGACGATTCCTCGCAGCCGCCCCATCTCGCGCGATTGCGCGGCCAGCACCTCGAGGTTGTCGCGCACCGGCTGCTCGCGGGGGATCGAGGACAGCGAGCCGAAGATCACCGAGAACCAGCCCGGCGGCCGCGGATCGCCCCGGTCGAGCCCGCCCACGCGGTCGGGCCGGGGATCGATATAGACGAAGCGCCGGTCGACTTCGCGTTGTGCGGGCCTGCCGCGCAGCACGCCCATGGCCTCGGCGAAGGGCGCGTTGACCAGCACCGATCCGTCGATCAGCGAAACGCCCTCGGCATCGCCGCGCCGGGCGTGCTCGGGCATGACGCAGGAAACGAAGTGGTCGCGGCTCGTCCAGGCCAGGCCGCGCTCATCGGCCAGCTTGTCGATCTCGGCGAGTTGCAGCGCGGGAAACGCCCCGGGGAAGCTGGCTGTGGCCCTGGCGGCGAAGACCAGGTCGAGCAGCGGAGCCATCGCTTCGCCGCCCTCGGCCGGAACGGTGGCGTCCATCGCGATCGACAGGCGGTGCTCGCTTTCCTGAACCAGCGGCGGGGAGTGGAGCCGGAGGGTCTCCATGTGCCCTTTGAAATCGGTCGCCGTGACGAAAAGATCCAGCGGATGGCCCGGCGGCAACAGCGGCGCGCCGCACTCGTTCCGCGCCATCGCATCGAGCGCGTCGGCGATCAGCCGCGAGAAGCCCAGTCCGCCGAACGGCGGCTCGAACCAGCGCGAGCGGATCAGGCGCGACAGCTTGGAGCGGACCTCGCTGCGGGTCTCCTTGGCGACACTGGCCGACACGACATTGCCCGGACGCGTCAGCACGTACCAGACGATAGGCATGGCCCAAAACTTGGCGATCCGCGACCACGGCCGCGCATCCGGATCGAGTAGGACGTCGACGTCGGCGCATTCGAGCCAGAGCTTGGTGAGCGGCTCCAGCGACTGTCCCGAATGGATCGCCTGGGCAAGGAACACCCCGTTGAGCCCGCCCGCGCTGGCGCCTGCCACGATGTCAGGCAAGACCCGCAGCCGCAGGCCGTGCTGCGCCTGAACATACTGCAGCATTCGCAGATAGACCGCCTCGGTCCCCACTGGGTGATCCTCGCGGCTATGGAACGCACGGCTCGCCCGGGCGAGCTTCCACAGCTCCTTGGTCACGCCGTGCATGTAGACCGCCAGGCTGACCCCGCCGTAGCAGACGAGCGCGATCCGCAGTTCCTTCTGCCTCATGACGCATGGGATGGCAGAGCTTGCTCGAAGGCGCCAGAGCCGATCGCATCCACGATGGTCGGGGCGGGCCATCGCCCCGGCGAAGAGCGGCCCGGCCGGCTGTTCCGTGTGGCCTTCGCGTCCTATGCTGCGCAGCATCGCATTGCCTTGGGGAGATGAGGCATGACGCAGATCACGACGCCGGAACAGCTGCGCGAATTGATCCCGGCGCCGAGCGAAAAGGCCTTCGCCAAGATCCGCGACCAATTGTGCGTGCAGGGCATCGAATTCATCCGTGCTGCGCCGTTCGTCCTGTTCGCGACCAATGGCGAGTGGGGCATCGAGGTCAGCCAGAAGGGCGGCGCGCCGGGCTTCGTCCAAGTGGTCGACGAGCGAACACTCCTGATCCCCGAATACCGCGGCAATCAGTTCGCCCTGGCGCTCGGCAATATTCTGGCCGAACCCCGCGTCGGCTTGGCGCTGCTGCGACCAGGTACCGACGAGGTACTGCGGATCTCGGGCCGTGCTGCGCTCATCCACGACGCGGAATTGTGCGAGCGGATGGCCGCTGGCGGCAAGCCTGCCGTCCTGGCGATCCGGATCGAGATCGATCGAGCGGCCTTTCATTGCCCCCGCTCGGCGCGCCGTGCCGGGCTGTGGGATCCTTCCGCCTGGACAGAGCCGCAGCAGATTTCGTTCGGAAAGATCTATGCCGAGGCGCTCGAGGCCCCGCAGGTGCGCGATCTGTTCGACCGCCTGGCGAAGGAAAGCGACAGCAAGCTCTATTGAGCGGCCTTGCGTTCCTCATACGTTCTCATTAGCTAGGCGCCATGGCCAAGCCCAAACGCCGATATGCCTGCCAAGCCTGCGGCAGCGTGACCCACCGCTGGCAGGGGCAGTGCGCCGATTGCGCCGAGTGGAATACGCTGGTCGAGGAAGCGCCTGAGACGGTTTTCTCGGCCAAGCATGACCTATCGTCGGGCGGGCGCGGGATATCCTTCGAACCGCTCGACGCTCCGTCGGAGCGGCTTGCCCGGCGCAGCACCGGCATTGCCGAGTTCGACCGGGCGCTGGGCGGCGGGCTCGTCCCCGGTTCGGCGATCCTGATGGGCGGCGATCCCGGCATCGGCAAGTCCACCCTGCTGCTCCAAACCGCGGCGCGGGTCGCCCAGGGTGGGGGCGAAGTCGTCTACATCAGCGGCGAGGAAGCCGCTGGGCAGGTGCGGATGCGCGCCGAGCGCCTCGGCTTGGCAGGAGCGCCCGTGCGCTTCGCGGCGGCTACGTCGGTCCGGGACATCCTGACCACGCTCGGCGGGATGGAGCCGCCGGCGCTGCTGGTGATCGATTCGATCCAGACCATGCATTCGGACCAGATCGAGGGTGCGCCCGGCACGGTCAGTCAGGTCCGCGGCTGCGCCTTCGAACTGATCCACTTCGCCAAGGAACGGGGCGCGGCGCTGGTGCTTGTCGGCCACGTCACGAAGGATGGGGCCATCGCGGGGCCTCGGGTGCTCGAGCACATGGTCGACGTGGTCATGGCCTTCGAGGGCGAACGCAGCCACCAGTACCGCATCCTCCGCGGCCTCAAGAACCGTTTCGGCCCGGTCGACGAGATCGGCGTCTTCGCCATGCAGGGGCAGGGGCTGGAGGAAGTCTCCAACCCGTCGAGCCTGTTTCTTTCGGGGCGAGAGGACGTGGTTCCCGGATCGGCGGTCTTTCCGGCCATGGAGGGTACGCGGCCGGTCCTGGTGGAGATCCAGGCGCTGATCGTGCGCCTTGCCAGCGGGGCGACACCGCGCCGGGCCGTAGTGGGCTGGGACAGTGGGCGGATGGCCATGCTGCTGGCCGTGTTGGAAGCGCGGTGCGGGCTGAATTTCTCTTCGGCTGAAGTCTATCTCAACGTCGCCGGCGGGTACCGCCTGGCCGATCCGGCCGCCGATCTCGCCGTCGCCGCGGCGCTCGTGTCGGCGTTGGCGGACAAGCCGCTTCCTGCTGGCGCGGTCTGGTTCGGAGAGGTCTCGTTGGCCGGCGAGATTCGCCCGGTAGCCCATGCCTCACTGCGCCTCCGCGAATCCGCGAAACTCGGATTCAAGCAGGCCAGCGGCCCCGCCGAAGGGGCCAGCGGCGTGGAAGGCCTTGCCTATAACCGCCTCTCGTTGCTGCCAAATCTCGTTGACCGGATTTTGGGCGAAGCCTAGGTAAATCCGCGATGACGGGTTTCGATATCGCTGTTCTGCTGTTGGTCGGCCTGGGCGCCGTAACCGGCTTTGTCCGCGGCTTCGTGGAGGAGGTTCTCGCTCTGCTGGCGTGGATCTTCTCACTCGTCGCGATCCATTACCTGCACACACCGGTCACCGCCTTCTTCGAACCGAAGGTCGGCACGTCCTCGGGCGCGGCGGTGCTGGCCTTCGCGATTCTGCTGCTGATTCCCTACGCCGCGGTAAAGCTGCTCGGCAATTGGCTGGGCCGCGCGAGCCGCAGTTCGGTGCTCGGTCCCATCGATCGCGTGCTCGGCTTCGGTTTCGGGGCGGTGAAGGGCATCCTGATCACCGTGGTCGCCTTCTCGATCCTGGTCCTCGGTTACGACACGGTCTGGGGTCCAGGTGGACGGCCGGACTGGATCACCCAGTCGCGCAGCTATCCCTTCGTCAACGCCAGCAGCGAGGCGCTGGTCAAGATGATCGCCGAGCGCCGCCGCTCGGCGATCGAGGCGGAAGCTGCCGAAGCCGAAGCCAAGACCGGCGAAGGCAAGGCCAAGAAGTAGCATGGCCCCGGCGGCTAGGCTCTACACGCCGGAAGTGCTGTCCCTGGCCGCCGCGCTGGCCGGCTATCCTCTGGGCGACGATCTGCCCTTGCGCGGCAATGCCCGTTCCCAGAGCTGCGGTTCGATGATCGAGATCGGCCTTGCCCTGGATGGCGAGCGGATCGTCCGCCTCGGCCTGCGTTCTCACGCCTGCGCGATCGGGCAGGCTGCCGCCGCCATCTTCGCCGGCGGTGCGGAAGGGCTCACCCAAGGCGAGATCGCAGCCGCCGAGCGCCAGGTCGTGGCCTGGCTCGCCGGCGGTGCCTTGCCCGACTGGCCGGGCATAGCCGCGATCGCCGCCGCCTCTGCCTACCCCGGACGCCACGGCGCCGTCCTGCTGCCCTGGCGCGCCGCGCTAAGCGCGCTTCCCTCGGATGCCGAGCCTCGCTAGAGCGTCACCGGATCGTAATAAGAGGGGGTGACATGGCAGAGGTAGGCGCGGCCAAAGCAGGTCCGGGGGCCGAGGAGCCGAGTGCGTCCGACATCAGGCTGGTGATCGCCGCCTCGTCGGCCGGCACCATCTTCGAATGGTACGACTTCTTCATCTACGGCACGCTCGCCGCGATCATCGGCAAGGCTTTCTTCCCGGCCGACAACGCGACGCTGCAGGTGCTGCTGGTCTGGGCCGGCTTCGCGGTCGGCTTCGGCTTCCGCCCGCTCGGCGCGATCCTCTTCGGCTTCCTCGGTGACCGGCTGGGGCGCAAGTACACCTTCCTGGTTACGGTAACGCTGATGGGCATCGCGACGGCGGGCGTCGGGCTGATTCCCTCTGCCGCTTCGATCGGCCTGTGGGCGCCCTTGATCGTTATCCTGCTGCGCATCCTCCAGGGGCTGGCACTGGGCGGCGAATACGGCGGTGCGGCAGTCTACGTCTCCGAACACGCCGAGCCCAACCGGCGCGGCTACTATTCGAGCTATATCCAGGCGAGCGTGGTGGGCGGCTTCGTCCTGTCGCTGCTCGTCGTGCTCGCCTGTCAGTTCGCCTTCGACAAGGAGACATTTGCGGCCTGGGGCTGGCGGGTGCCCTTCCTGCTCAGCATCGCGCTGCTCGCGGTGTCGCTATGGATGCGCCTGAAGCTGTCGGAGAGCCCGGTCTTCACGGCGATGAAGGAAGCCGGCCATACCGCCAAGAACCCCTTTGTCGAAAGCTTCACCTATCCCGGCAACAAGAAGCGCATCTTCGTGGCGCTGTTCGGCGTAACCGGGGTGCTAACCACGATCTGGTACACCGCGTTCTTTTCCAGCCTCTCGTTCCTCAAGGGACCGATGCGCGTCGATGCGATGACCGCGGAGATCGTGATCGGGATCTCGGCCTTCATCACCATGGGCTTCTACCTCGTTGTCGGCGCCTGGTCGGACCGGGTGGGCCGCAAGCTGCCGGCGGTGCTCGGCGCCGCGCTGACCCTGGCGCTGCTGTTCCCGCTGTTCTGGGGCATGGGCGCTCTGGCCAATCCGGGGCTGCAGCGCAGTGCCGAGGCATCGCCGGTCGTCGTCGCGGGCCAGACCTGCAGCACGGACCCATTCGCCGATCTGTTCGGCCGCAAGCAAAGCGAGTGCGGCAAGCTGCTCGAGACGCTCACCGCCAGCGGCGTGCCCTATTCGGTCAAGGATGCGGCGCAGCTGTCCCTGAGCGCGGGCGACGCCCCGATCGCGATCGATCCGGCCTGGCTGGGTGATGCCAAGGCCCGCAAGGCCGGGCTTGAGGCGGCGCTGACCGCACGTGGCTTCGACTTCTCGGTGCAGAAGCCGGGTCTGCCCGCTCTGCTCGGCATCGCCGCCATGCTGCTGGCGCTGGGAGCGCTGTCGGCGATGACATACGGCGCGGTGGCCGCCTTGCTGACCGAGATGTTCCCGCCGCAAATCCGCTATAGCTCGATGTCGATCCCCTATCATATCGGCGCGGGCTATCTCGGCGGTTTCCTCCCGCTGATTGCCAGCTATATCAACGCCCGAACCGGCGATGCCTACGCCGGCCTGTGGTATACCTGGGGCGTCGTCGCCTTCGGCCTCGTCGTATCGATGTGGGGGCTGAAGGGCGGACCGCCCCGAGACTATGGTGAAGAACGTTCCTGATACCCTGCCGACGCCGCCGCGTGCCCTGCGTCTCGATATCGACACGGACGCCCTCGCGGCCAATTGGACCGCGCTGAACGCCCTTTCGGGCGCCGCCAGGGCCGGCGCTGCGGTGAAGGCCGACGCCTATGGGGTCGGCGCGCGCCAAGCCGTTCCCGTTCTGCGCGATGCCGGCTGCCGCGACTTCTTCGTGGCCCATTGGAGCGAGGTCGGCGCCGTGCGCGGCCTCGTCCCGCCCGAGTGGATCTCCGTCCTGCACGGCCCGCTAACGGAAGAGGACGCGGCTTTCGCCAGAGCCGCCGGGGTCAAGCCGGTGATCAACTCACTGCCCCAGGCCCGCCGCTGGCTGGAGGCCGGAGGCGGACGCTGCGACCTGATGGTCGATACCGGAATCAATCGGCTTGGGCTGCCCATGGCGGCGCTGGGAGACGAGGCGATCGGCAGGCTGGAGGTCGACGTGCTGCTGTCGCACCTCGCCTCGGCCGACGAGGACTCGACGCAGAACGCCACCCAGCTCGCACGCTTTCGCGAAGCCTGCGCGGCGATCACGGCGCGGCGCCGCAGCTTTGCGAATAGCGCTGGGATCGCGCTCGGAGGCGACTACGCGTTCGACCTCACGCGTCCCGGTCTCGCGCTCTTCGGCGGAGTGCCGCGCGAGGAGTTCGCGGGCACGATCCGCCCAGTGGCGTTTCCCAATGCGGCAGTCCTGCAGGTTCGGCG
>JBQCGM010000109.1:0-7184 GCA_051955585.1 Novosphingobium sp. | reverse complement strand
CGAAGGGATTGAGCAGAAATGTTCCATCGGGCAGCCGCGCGGACATATGCGTGGCGATCCCGTCGTCCCAGCCGAAATGGGCGGCAAGGCGAAAGGCGGCGGCGAGGTCGCGGCGCGCCTGGCGTTCGGCGGTGACGGGATCGACCGATCGGTCGGCCTGGTGGGCTGCCATGGCATCTCTCCTTGGGAGAACGATGGCACAGGTTGCAGCGCTTGGGAAACTACGCGACGTCGGGAACCCGCTTGCGAAACCGAGTGGCCCGCGCCGCCTCCGCCAGCGTCTTGCCGTCGAGCTCGGCGAGGAAGGCGGCAACGGCCGAGCCCAGCATCGGCTCCAGCCCGCAGCCCTGCTTGAGGGCGCAGCCGGCGCAGTCGGCGGGGGTGATGTCGGGTTCGGTCAGGCGGACGATCTCACCCAAGGTGATCTGATCGGCCGGACGGCCCAGCGCAAACCCGCCGCCGCGCCCCCGCACCGTGGCGAGGAAGCCGGCGTTGGCCAGCTGGTTCACCACTTTCATCACGTTGTTCTTGGGGATGCCGTGCCCCGCCGCGACCTCCGCGATCGACAGCCGCGTATCGGGGAAGCCGGCGGCTTCCAGCATGATGCGCAGGGCATAGTCGGTGTGGCGGGTCAGGCGGATGGCGGGTCTCCAATTTAATATGCATCTCTATTGCATGAATTCGCCGAATCGTATAGATGCATCTTGTCTGCATCATTTGGAGTATCCCGACATGGCCGCACCGCTCGCCCCCGAAACCATCGCGCTGATCAAGGCGACCGCGCCGGCGCTGCGCGAGCATGGCGTCGCCATCACCACGCGGATGTACCAGCGGCTGTTCGTCAACGAAGAGGTGAAGGCCCTGTTCGACATGGCGGCTCAGGAAAGCGGCGAGCAGCCCAAGCGCCTCGCCGGAGCGATCCTCGCCTACGCGGAGAACATCGACAAGCTCCAGAACCTGACCGCTCCGGTCGAGCGGATGGTCCAGCGCCACGTCGAAACCGGCGTGAAGGCCGAGCACTACCCCTACGTTGCCGAAGCGCTGCTACCGGCGATCCGCGACGTCCTGGGCGAAGCGGCGACCGACGAGATCCTGGATGCCTGGGGGCAAGCCTACTGGTTCCTGGCCGACATCCTGATCGGCAAGGAAGCCGAGCGCTACGCCGAAGTGCGTGAAACTGTGTAATAAGAAGATACAGAAAACCTCTCGACACCGCGCGCCGTATCCTTGACATTGCGCGGCAATGACGGGGTCGGCGCGTGCCTCCCGCGGACGGGAGATGATGTCGATGAGCTATCTCGGCGAGCTTCGCCAGAACGTCAGGCCCCTGGCCGCCGCCTCGATCGGCTGCGGTTCCGGGCTGATGCTGATGCATTACGTGACGACGATCTTCGGGCCGTTCCTGATCAAGGATTTCGGCTGGTCGCTCTCCCAGTTCGCGCTCGTCGGCATGGCCGTGCTGCCGACCCTGTTCGTTCTGCCCTTCGTCGGCCGCATCACCGACCGCTATGGGGTGCGCACCGCCGCGGCGATCGGCGTGACCGGCATGCCGCTCTGCATGATCGCCTTCAGCCTGATGACCGGCGGCTTCTGGCTCTATTTCGCGCTCTACTGTGCGATGCTGATGGTCGCCTCGTTCACCAGTCCGATCGTCTATACCCGCCTGGTCGCCGCCGACTTCAAGCTGGCCCGCGGCCTGGCCCTGACGATCGTGACGATCACCCCGGCGCTCCTCGGCGCCATCGCCGCGCCGCTGCTCACCTGGTTCATCGAGCTTACCGACTGGCGGATGGGCTATCGCCTGCTTGCGGCCTTCATGGTGGTCTCGGGTGTCGCCGTGCTCCTGCTGATCCCGCCGCACGACCGAGCGGCCGAGCCGGCACCCGAGGACAAGGTCCGGCCGGCGCGGGCGGACTTCCGGACGATCCTCTCGAGCCCGATCTTCTGGGTCATCTTCGCGGGTATGATGCTGTGCACCTTGGGCGGCGCCCTCCATGCCTCGCAGATGGGGGTGATGCTGCGCGACAACAAACTCGATGCGGCTGCGGCGGCTTCGATGATCACGGTCTATGGGATCGGCACGATCGTGGGCCGGATCGCCTGCGGTCTCGCGCTCGACAGGTTTTCCACCCCGATCGTCGCCTGCATATCGATGATCCTGCCGGCCTTCGGCTTCGCGTTGCTCGCCACGCCTTACGATACCCCGCTCGTAATCGGCGCGGCCATGCTCCTGGTCGGGATATCGGTCGGCGCGGAAGCCGATCTCGTGTCCTACCTCGTGGCGCGCTACTTCGGCCTCAATATCTTCAGCACGGCGCTCAGCCTCATCTATCTGGGCTTCTACCTGGCGGGCTTCATTGGCGCGCTGGTGTTGAGCGCGACGCTGCAGGCAACGGGGAGTTTCGCCTTGTTCCTGGCGCTGATGGCCGGCTCGGTCGCGCTCGGCAGCCTGCTGTTCCTCGTCTTGCCTAAGGAGGGCAGGTTCGAGAAGATCGGCTGATGCAGCGCAGGCCGGCAAGCGGCCGCGCAGCCGGGGAGAGAGAATGAGCTATCTGGGCGAGTTTCGTACGCATTGGCGGCCCTTGGCCGCGGCCAGCTTGGGCTCGGGGGTCAGCCTGCCGCTCTTCGCCTTCACCAACAGCGCCTTCGCGCCGCACCTGATCAAGGAGTTCGGCTGGTCCAAGGCGCAGTTCGCACTGGTCGGCCTGGCCACGCTCTCGACCCTGCTGATCCTGCCGCTGATCGGCCGCTTCACCGACCGGCTGGGGGTGAGGGCGGTGGCCATCGTCGGCACCTTGCTCGTACCGCTCGGCTTCCTTGCCTACAGCCGGATGGACGGCAGCTTCGCCCAATTCGTGGCGATCTTCATCGCCGTGCTCGCGGTGGGCGCGATGACGAGTCCCTTGGTCTACAGCCGCCTGGTGGCCGAGAACTTCGTGCGGGCGAGGGGGCTCGCGCTCACCGTGATAAATTCCGCTCCGTCGCTGCTGGCGATGGGGCTGATTCCCCTGCTCAACCTGGCGATCCTCCACCACGGTTGGCGCACCTCCTACCTCCTGCTCGGCGGCTTCGTCCTGGTCGTGAGCCTGGCGGCGGTCCTGCTCATTCCGCGCCGTCCGGGTCCCGTCGCACTGGCGAGCGGTCCCAGAATCGACACACTGCCAGCCGGTCAGGCCTTCGGCCTCATCTTACGCAGCCGCGTGTTCTGGCTGATCCTCGTGGGCATGCTGCTTTGCCTGATCCAGCTCCAGCTCCACGCCTCGCAGATGAACCTGATGCTGATCGACAACGGCCTGACCACCCAGCAGGCCGCGGCGACCGTCTCGATCTACGCAGCCAGCATGATCGTCGGACGGATCGGCTGCGGGCTCGCGCTCGACCGGTTTTCCACACCGGTCGTGACCTTCGTCTCGATGATCCTGCCGGCGCTGGGCTTCTTCCTGTTGGCGACCGATCTCGATGCCTATCCGGTGATCGTCGTCGCGGTCTGCCTCGCCGGCCTGAGCATGGGGGCGGAGAGCGACCTGCTGGGCTTCCTCGTCGCACGCTATTTCCATATCCGGATCTTCGCGACGACGCTCAGCCTGGTGTTCAGCGCCTCGTTCCTGGCTTCGGCGGTGGGCTCGCTGCTGATCAGCGCCTCGCTCGAACGCTACGACAGCTTCGCTCCGTTCCTCTACCTCGTCGCCGGGTCGATCGCGGTCGGTTCGCTGCTGTTCCTCTTGCTGCCGCGAGGCGGGGAGGCCTTGGTCGGAGAACCGGCCGCCGGATGAGTATTGAACACATGTTCAAATTGACGTAAGGATCAGGTCACACGAGTTTTCGGAGAGAATGCCATGACCGTTGCCGAGCAAGTCCGCCTTAAGCACGAGCCGATCAAGGACCGGATTGCCAGCCGGATTCTCAATTCCAAGGAGGAGCTGCTGAGCGGCGCCGTCGCGACCGAGATTCGCGACCTGCTGGAACAGCGCGGCGTGTTGGTCTTCCCCGAGATCAAGTTCACCCACGAGGAGCAGGTAGCCTTCACCAAGACGCTGGGCACCTTTGCTCCCGAGCTGACCGACAAGCCTGGCGACGAGGTGGTCTATCCGGTCACCCTCGACGAGAAGATCAATCCCGGCAGCGCGGCCTATCTGAAGGGCTCGCTCTACTGGCACATCGACGGCACGATGAACGAGCGTCCGATCCTGGCCTCGCTGCTCCAGTGCGAGAAGCCTTCGCCCAAGGGCACGGGCAACACTGGCTTCGCCAACACCTATGCCGCCTACGACGCGCTGCCCGAGGACAAGAAGGCCGAGTTCGCCGACTACCGCGTGCGCCATGGCGCCTGGGCCAGCCTGTTCTACTACGACCCCGAACCCGCGCAGGAGATGCTGGAGCGGATGCAGGCGATCGGCGACGTCGAACTGCCGCTGGTGTGGAACCACAAGTCCGGTCGGACCAGCCTGGTGATCGGCAACACCGCCCACACGATCGTCGGCAAGAGCCACTTCGACAGCGCGCGTATCCTCAACTGGCTGCGCAACTGGTCGACCCAGGAACAGTTCACCTATAGCCACGAATGGTCGATTGGCGACCTGGTGATCTGGGACAATACCGGTACGATGCACCGCGCCGAATGGTACGATCACACTACCGGCCGGCTGATGGTCCGCACCAAGCTGGAAGGCGAGGAAGGCATCCAATAGGCGCGCGTCGAGCGGCGTGGGGGATAGCGCCACACTTCACTTGGCGTTCATCCCGCCGCTGGCTATAGGAACGCCCATGCTCAAGAACTCGCCGCTCAAGCTTACCGTCCTCGCGCTCTCGACCACGGCGCTGCTGCTGACTTCCGGCTGCGGCGGCGGGCGCGGCAAGAACCGCGACACCGCCTATGTCGCGCGCGACGTCGACACGCTGTATACGGCGGCGAAGGATCGCCTCGACCGCGGCGACACCAAGGTCGCCGCCGAGCTGTTCGACGAGGTCGAGCGCCAGCACCCCTATTCGCCCTGGGCCCGCCGCGCCCAGCTGATGAGCGCGTTTTCCTACTATGTGGCGCGCGATTATTCGAAGTCGGTCCAGTCGGCGCAGCGCTTCCTCTCGATCCACCCCGGCAACCGCGACGCGCCTTACGCCTACTACCTGATCGCGCTGTGCTATTACGAGCAGATCAGCGACGTCACGCGCGACCAGAAGATCACGCTCCAGGCGCAGCAGGCGCTCAACGACGTGGTCCGCCGCTATCCGCAGACCCGCTATGCGGCCGACGCGCGGCTCAAGCTCGACCTGGTCGCCGATCACCTCGCCGGCAAGGAAATGGAGATCGGCCGCTTCTACGAGCGTTCGGGCAAGTGGCTCGCCGCGACGATCCGCTTCCGCAACGTCGTCGACAATTATCAGACCACCAGTCACGCGCCCGAGGCGCTGTACCGCCTGGTCGAAACCTACCTCTCGCTGGGCATTCCGGTGGAAGCGCAGAAGGCCGCCGCGGTGCTCGGCTCCAACTATCCGGGCTCGATGTGGTACGAGAAGGCCTATGGCCTGATGAACAAGCACGCCGCCGGCACCCAGGCGAGCTGACCGGCCGGGGAATGTTCTACTCCCCAGGTTGACATTCGCGTTGCGCAGGCGCTCAAGTGCGCCTGCCCATGCTTTCGCAAAAGACCCGCTACACGATCCGCGCGCTGCAGCATCTTTCCGACAACTGGCGGAAAGGCCCGGTGCGCCTGGACGCGATCGCCGAGGCGCAGAACATCCCGCGCAAGTTCCTGACCGTGATCCTCTCCGAGATGGTCCGCGAAGGCGTCGTGATCTCCCACCGCGGCCGGGACGGCGGCTACGAGCTCGCTCTGCCGCCGGTCGACATCCGCTATGGCGACATCATCCGCCTCACGCGCGGAAGCCTCGCGCTGGTCCCCTGCGCGGCGCGGAACGCACACGAGCACTGCAACAATTGCCTGCCCGAGGCCGAGTGCCGCCTGCGCGGCCTGATGCTCACCCTGCGCGACGAGATGGCAGCGATGCTCGACCGCGTCTCCCTCGCCGATCCGATCAAGCTCGAGCCGCCGTTCGAGGGCGTAGAACCTGGGTGACGCCGTCTCGCCGATCGGCTAGACCCCGATTTGTTCTTCCCCGCGAGCCTGCATGCTGACCCGTCTTTCCATCCGCAACGTCGTGCTGATCGAGGCGCTCGACCTGGACTTCGCGGGTGGTCTCGGCGTGCTGACCGGCGAGACCGGGGCGGGCAAATCGATCCTGCTCGACGCGCTGGGCCTGGTGCTCGGCGCGCGGGCCGACAGCGGCCTGGTGCGTGCCGGGGAAGACCGGGCGAGTGTCACCGCAAGCTTCGAATTCGCCGTGCTGCCGGCTGGGATCGTAACCCTGCTCGACGATGCCGAGGTGGCATTGGAACCGGGCGAACCGCTGATCCTCCGCCGCCAGGTCAAGGCGGATGGCGGCTCCAAGGCCTTCGTCAACGACCAGTCCGTCGGCGTCGCCCTGCTGCGCGAACTGGCCCCGTTCCTGGTCGAACTCCACGGCCAGCATGACGACCGCGGCCTGGTCAATCCGCGCGGCCACCGCGCCCTGGTCGACCGCTATGCGCGGGCCGACGTTGCTGGGGTGGAATCGGCTTGGCGCGACTGGCGCGGGGCCGAGGACGCGCTTGCCGCCGCCCGGGCGCGGGTCGAGCAGGCCTCGGCCGACCAGGACCTGCTGCTGGCCTACCTCGCCGAGCTCACCACGCTCGCGCCGGTCGCAGGCGAGGAGGAGGAACTGGCCGAGGCCCGGGCGACGATGCAGAAGGGGGAGCGTCTCTCGGGCGACCTTGCCGACCTGCAGCACCTCTGGAGCGGCTCGGATTCTGCGCTTGCGGGCCTGCGCAGCGCGGCCCGCAAGCTCGACCGCATCGCCGGGGAGCATCCGCTCCTCGCCGAGGCGCTGGCCGCCCTCGACCGCGCGGTGATCGAGGCCGGCGAGGCCGAGGACAAGCTCGCCCGCGCCGGCGAGGCGCTGGTCCACGATCCCGCCGCGCTCGACCGGATCGAGACCCGCCTGTTCGACCTGCGTGCCGCGGCCCGCAAGCACCACTGCCAGGTCGACGACTTGCCCGACAAGATGCTGGCCATGCGCGCCAGCCTCGACGCGATCGAGGGCGGGGAAGCGGAACTGGCCCGGCTCGAAGCCGCGGCGCGCGAGACGCA
>JBQCGM010000108.1:0-13864 GCA_051955585.1 Novosphingobium sp. | reverse complement strand
AACGCCGACAATGAGGCAGGACCAAACACCTTATTTGTAGCGATAACTTTAGGAAAACTGGATGCCCCGCGTGGATTCGAACCTCGATAGACGGAATCAGAATCCGTAGTCTTACCTTTAGACGACGGGGCAATAGGCGGGTGCCTCTATGCGTGCGTTCCGCCCCCGTCAAGTCGCTCTGCGCCGCTTGGTTCCGCCCGCCCGGTACCACCCTTGCCGGATCGCGGCCAGGGGTCTACTTAGGGCCTCAGGTACTCGCGGCAGGTTCGCGGGAAAACGATAAGAGTGTGCGTACTATGGCGGACCAGCCTCCGCCGGCGACATGGGAAGTTGCGACGGGCGGCAATGGCCGGCGACACGATGCCGGCGATGCTTCCCCTTCCCCCACGCGGCGTTCGGCCGCTTCGGCCGGCGACAGTTCCGAAGATTCTTTTCGCGCTTCCCGCGACGCTGCACCCTGGCGTTCGGGCACGCCGCGCAGCGCCTATGCGGCGATCGATCTCGGCACGAACAATTGCCGGCTGCTGATCGCCCGCCCCTCGGGCGACAACTTCATCGTGGTCGACGCCTTCAGTCGGGTCGTCCGCCTCGGCGAAGGGTTGGCCCAGACGGGCCGCCTCAGCCAGGAGGCGATGGACCGCGCGCTCGCTGCGCTCCACGTCTGCGCCGACAAGCTGAAGCGGCGCAACGTCCAACTCGCCCGCTCGGTCGCCACCGAGGCGTGCCGGCGCGCCGCCAACGGCATGGAATTCATCGAGCGGGTCCGCCGGGAGACCGGCATCCACTTCGACGTGATCAGCGCCCGCGAAGAGGCCCGCCTCGCCGTGCTGGGTTGCCACATCCTGCTCGAGCCGGGCCAAGGCCCGGCCCTGATCTTCGACATCGGCGGCGGATCGACCGAACTGGTGCTGATCGAGAGCGGCCCCGGCATTCCGCAGATTCGCGACTGGATCAGCGTGCCTTGGGGCGTCGTCTCGCTGACCGAAACCTTCGGCGAAGAACCCGATAGCGAAGACGGCAAGGGCCCAGCGGCCCGTCTGGCCCGGTACGAGCGGATGCGGGAGGCGGTCCGCGGCAGCTTTGCCGCCTTTGCCGCACGCGTCGCCGAAACCCGGCGCGACGGCGAGCGGGACGCCGAGAGCGATGGCGGGCTGCGCCTGCTCGGCACCAGCGGCACGGTCACCACCCTGGCCAGCCTGCATCTCGACCTGGCGCAGTACGACCGCCGTGCGGTCGATGGCCTGATCGTACCCTCCGCTTCGATGCGCGAGATCAGCGCGCGGCTTTCGGCCATGTCGCCCGCCCAGCGCCGCGAGTTGCCCTGCATCGGCCGCGAGCGAGCCGACCTGGTCGTCGCCGGCTGCGCCATCCTCGATACGATCCTCGACCTCTGGCCGGCCCAGCGCCTCGGAGTGGCCGACCGGGGCATCCGCGAGGGGATCCTGCGCAGCCTGATCACCGCCGGCGGCGAGGGCGAGCGGCTCCGTGCCGAGCTGCGCCTGCGCAAGCAGGACGGACAGGCCGGCGGGCGGCCGCTATGAAGGGCACGTCATGAGCCGTTCCGGCGGCGACCGCACCCGCCTCAAGACCGGCAAGGGCCGCACGACCAGTTCGACCCGCTGGCTCTCGCGCCAACTCGCCGACCCCTACGTCAAGAAGGCCAAGGCCGAAGGCTATCGCAGCCGTGCCGCCTACAAGCTGCTCGAACTCGACGACAAGTTCGGCCTGCTGAAGGGCGTAGCCCGCGCGGTCGACCTCGGCGTCGCGCCCGGCGGGTGGAGCCAGGTCGTCCGCCAGCGCGCACCCCGGGCCAAGGTGGTCGGCATCGACCTGCTCCCCACCGATCCGCTCGAAGGCGTGACGATCTTCCAGATGGACTTCATGGCCGACGAGGCACCAGCCGCGCTCGAAGGCGCGCTCGACGGCCCACCCGACCTCGTGCTTTCGGACATGGCGGCCAATACCGTCGGCCACAAGCAAACCGACCACCTCAGGACCATGGGCCTGGTCGAAACCGCCGCGGACTTCGCGATCGCTACTCTGGCCCCGGGCGGCAACTTCGTCGCCAAGGTCCTGGCCGGGGGAACCGACGCCGATCTCCTGGCCTTGCTCAAGCGGCATTTCGCCACGGTAAAGCACGCCAAGCCCCCGGCGAGCCGGAAGGATTCGTCCGAATGGTACGTGATCGCGCAAGGCTTCAAGGGACGCTCGGAGTAGGTCAAGTTGACGATCCGGGCAGTGTCCTGAAGGGAAAACCGTCAGCCCGGTCAGCCAAGCCCTGAATCATCCGCCGACCATGGTCCGCAGAGCGATACCGCCGCCCCGGTCCGGTCGAACGGCCGGCCTTTCAGCTTCGCGCGCAAGGTATAGGCGGCCTGCCGGCTCATCCCCCGCCTCCCGCGCCGGGGGACGTTGCGAGTGCGGCGGAGCGCATCGATGCAAATGCGCCTTCGATCGAAGGCCCGGTGCGGAAGTCCTTCCGAACGAGGGGACATTTTGGTTCAGACGCGCAAATCATGAAAACCAAACGGTTTACTGCGCAAAGAGGTGTCTATCCCTTGGATCGCCAGTGCCACAGCCGCTTGCGCGAGGGACCATCGTCGGCCTTCTGGACCTGAAGCCCCGATGCGCCGGTCAGTTCCTCGACGTCGATCGGCTCGTGGCCGGCCATGCCGAAACGAGTCGCCGTGGACCAGACCACCCGACCGGTGATGACCGACCCACGCCGTCGGATCTCCACTTCGGTGCCAGGCCCTGGGGGCGCGGTACACTTGGCCATCAGGCCCGTGGCGGAGACATTGCCGATGGCAATCTCCATCCATTCGCCTCCGGCGCGCATTTGCGCCTTGACCGGCGCGACCTTGCGCACTGCACGTGATCTTGGACGACTCATTGTCTTCTTGGCGGGCCGGCGCTTGATGCCCGGCTCGGGCGCCACCTTGCGCCAGCATCGTCAACAAACCAAGACCTGAATCATCCGTTTCCATGACAGTTCGGCCCACCGGCCCGGATCGCCCGGCCGATCGAGCACCGTCGAAACGCTTCGCTGCGCGGCTGCCCCTTTGCCGATATTTCGCGCCAGCGTTGAGGTGGTCCGTGCCGCGACGGATTGCGCGGGCGGCATTGGCTCTCTCCTTCGGCGGAGGGGGCCAAGGCTCGCGAAAACGAAAAGGGCGCGCCTCGCGGCGCGCCCCGTCGTGTTCGCTTGTCGCCTCGCTCAGTGCGCGGCAGCGGGAGCGGCGGCGGCCGGAGCAGCGGCTTCCTTCGCCGCGCCTTCCTTGGGAGCTTCGGCAGCGGCGGCGCCAGCCGCCGGGGCAGCACCGGCGGCCGGAGCGGCCGGCAGCGGCTTGTTGGAGCCCTGCGAGTTCAGATAGGCGATGACGTCGGCACGGTCCTGCGGGTTGGGCAGGCCGGCAAAGGTCATCTTGGTGCCCTGGGCGAACGAGCTCGGGCTCTTCAGCCAGGCGTAGAGGTTGGCCCAGTCCCAGGTGCCGCCGTGCTTCTTCAGCGCGTCGGAGAAGGCGAAGCCGCCCGCGCCGGTGCCGATGCCTTCGCCGACCACGCCATGGAGGTTCGGGCCGATACCGTTCGGGGCGCCGGGGGCGATCGTGTGGCAGGCGACGCACTTCTTGAAGATGCCCTCGCCCTTGGCGACGTCGGCCTTGGCCAGGACTTCCTCGACCGGCGGTTCGGCCGAAGCCCCGCCCTCACTCGAGACGACGCCTTCGATCTTGTAGCCCTGGGTGTGCGGGGCGTGCGGCTTGTCGGCCTGGAAGTAGTGCGAGCTGATGCTGGAAAGACCGAGCGCGACGATGCCGGCGCCAAGAACCCAGCCGGCAGTGGTGTTGAAACGATCTTGCATCGGTGAAAAGCCCTGTGGGGTTGTGCCTGATTTTGCGCGCCGCTCTAGTGACGGCAAAGGGCCAAGGCAAGAGGGCCATTGCGGGATTCGCCGCGACTGCGTAATCGCGGCGAAAATTTTGGACGTCCGAATGCACAGCTTCCCCGCCCCAGCGCTCGCCCTGGTCGAGCAGATGACCGCCGCCGCAGCCGCCGATCCGGCGCGCGCGGTCGCCTTTCAGGGCGCGCCGGGCTGCAATTCGCACCGCGCGGCCCTGGAGTTCGCGCCGGATGCCCTGCCCTTGCCCTGCTTCGCCTTCGAGGACGCGCTCGACGCGGTGAAGGATGGCAAGGCCGCCCGGGCGATCATCCCGATCGAGAACTCGCAGCACGGCCGGGTGGCCGACATCCACTTCCTGCTGCCCGAGAGCGGGCTGTCGATCGTCGGCGAGCACTTCCTGGGAATCGAGCACAGCCTGATGGCCACCGGCGACGGGCCGTTTACCTCCGCCTGGTCGCATCCCCAGGCGCTGGGGCAGTCGCGGCGCTACCTGCGCGAGCGGGGCATCGTGCCGGTCGCCTATGCCGATACCGCCGGCGCCGCCGCGCTGGTCGCCGAGCAGGGCGATCCCTCTGCCTGCGCGATCGCGCCGCGGCTGGCAGCCGAGCTCTACGGGCTCAAGGTGATCGAGGACAACGTCGAGGACGCCCACGACAACACTACGCGCTTCGTCGCCCTGGCGCGCGAGGCGCTGGATCCGGCATCGCTGGCCGGGCAGGCGGCGATGACCACCTTCGTCTTCGCGGTGAAGAATGTGCCAGCCGCGCTCTACAAGGCGCTGGGCGGCTTCGCCACGAACGGCGTCAACATGACCAAGCTCGAATCGTACCAGAGCGGGGCGAGCTTCGCGGCGACCGAGTTCTTCGTCGACATCGTCGGCGCCCCGGGCGACCCGGCGGTCGACCGCGCCCTGGCCGAGCTCGAGTTCCACTCGGCGCGGCTGACCATGCTCGGCACCTATCGCCAGGCACGGGCGAGAGGCTAGGTCCGGAGCGGGCCAATCTGCCGCCGCGTTAACTTGCGCGGCACGAAGGCTCGTGTAACCAATCGCGCGTGACGGCCGGGGCTTCAGCAACCGCAGCATCTGACGCCGCGCGCGACTGGGAAGCCGTGCGCGCGGCGAGCGACATCCAGTTCGCGCCGGTCGCCCCCGTTCCCCCGCCCCAGCCGCCGGTGCCGCCCGAATGGCTGCTGCGTTTCGGCCAGTGGCTGCAGAAGGTGTTCGGCGGGCTGGGTGACTGGTTCGGCATTCCCTGGCCGGTCTTCGAGAAAATCCTGATCGGCTTGGCGATCCTGGGGGCGACGATCCTGCTCTGGGTGATCCTGCGCCCGCTGATTGCGCGCCGGCGCGCACCTCGCGCTCCTTCGGTCGAGGCCGAGTGGACGCCCGACCGGCACCAGGCGCTCGCCCTGCTCGAGGATGCCGACCGTCTCGCCGCAGAGGGCCGCTTCGACGAGGCGACCCACTTGCTGCTCCGCCGCAGCGTCGGCCAGATCGCCGAGGCGCGGCCCGACTGGCTGAACCCGGCAAGTACGGCGCGCGAGATCGCGAACATCCTGTCATTGCCCGCGGCAGCCCGCGCCGCCTTCGCGACGATCGCCGGCCGGGTCGAGCGCAGCCGCTATGCCTTGCGCCCTCTCGCCGCGGACGATTGGCAGGCCGCGCGCAAGGCCTACGCCGACTTCGCCCTGGTGCGGATCGCGGCATGAACGCCAATCCCTTCTCGGCACGGGGCGTGCTCGCGATGGTCCTGCTGGGCGCCGCGATCTTCGTCGCCCTGCTGTGGATGATCGGTGCGGGGCTCACTGCGCCCTCGGGCAACAACGGCGGCGCCCATGCCGCGGGCAAGGGCCTCAACGGCTATGCCGCGCTCGTCCAGTTGCTCGACAAGCGCGGCTTCACCACCTCGCTCAGCCGCAGCGCGGCGACGCTCGACGATCCCGGCCTGCTGATCCTGACCCCGCCGCACAACGCCAAGGGCGCCGAGATCGAGGCGATCGTCTCCAAGCGTCGGCGCATCGGGCCGACCTTGGTGATCACCCCCAAGTGGCAGGTCCGGTCGGCCGCCGAAGCCAAGGGCGGCAAGCGCGGCTGGGTCCAGCTCGGAGCCGCGACGACGCCCAATTGGCCTGGGTTCATGGACGAGATCGGCGTTGCCGTCGGCCGCAGCCCAAAGCGCTGGTCCGCCGCCGGCCTGACCGGCGAACTGCCCGTTCCGGCCACGATCGAAACCGGTGCGGGCGAAGGGCTGGAGCCGTTGGTGATGGACCAGAACGGCGGTATCCTGGCCGCCTATTTCCAGGACCAAGGCCGGTATCCGGCGTTGGAGGAACTGGCCCTGGATCGCCACTGGGAGGGCGACGGCAAGACCCAAGTCTACCCGCTGATCCTGGTCTTCGAGCCCGACCTGCTCGACAACTACGGCATGGCTCGCCGCGAGAACGCCCAGCTAGCCGAGCAACTGATCGCGGCGGCGCTGTCCGATAGCCCCAGGCGCGTCGCCTTCGACGTGACGCTCAACGGGCTTGGCCGCTCGCCCAACCTGCTGACCCTGGCCTTCACCCCGCCCTTCCTCGCCGCGACGCTGTGCCTGCTGCTCGCTGCGCTGGCGCTGGGCTGGCGGGCCTTCCTCCGCTTCGGCCCGCCGCTCGCCGGCGCCCGCACGATCGCCTTCGGCAAGCGCCCGCTGGTGGCCAATGCCGCCGGGCTGATCCGCCGCACGGGGCGCCTGCACCTGATCACCGGGCCCTATGCCGACCATCTGCGCGAGCGGATCGCCAGGACGCTCGGCCTGCCGCGCCAGCCTGGCCCGCAGGCCGCCGAGGCCGCGATCGACCAGGCCCTGGCCCAGCGACTGCCCGACGGCCCGCCCTTCTCCATCCTCGCCGCGCGGCTGCGCGCCGAGCGCCGTTCCCTCGCCATCCTGCGCGCGGCGCAGGAGCTCCATTCGCTCGAAAGGAAAGTCCACCGATGACCGAGGCCCCATCTCTCGCCGACGTCCGCGCCCTCGCCGACGCGATCCGGGCCGAGGTCGCCAAGGCGATCGTCGGCCAGGCCGAGACGGTCGATCACCTGCTGATCGCCCTGCTCGCCCAAGGCCATGTCCTGCTCGAAGGGCCTCCCGGCACGGCCAAGACCTTCCTCGCCCAGACCTTCGCCGCCACGCTCGGGCTCGACTTCGGGCGGATCCAGTTCACCCCCGACCTGATGCCGGGCGACATCCTGGGATCGAACCTGTTCAACTTCCAGACCAGCCAGTTCACCCTGACCCGCGGCCCCATCTTCTGCGACCTGTTGCTGGCCGACGAGATCAACCGCACCCCGCCCAAGACCCAGGCCGCCCTGCTCGAGGCCATGCAGGAGCGCCGGGTGACGCTCGACGGCGAGGCCCATCCCCTGCCGCCGCACTTCATGGTCGTGGCGACGCAGAACCCGATCGAGAGCCAGGGCGTCTATCCGCTGCCCGAAGCGCAGCTCGACCGCTTCCTGTTCAAGCTGCTGATCCCCTATCCGAGCCTGGCCGAGGAAGCGCGGATCGTCGCCCGCTTCGGCGAGCGCAGCGGGCCCGCGCATCCGGCAGACCTCGGCGTCGGATCGGTTGCCGACGCGGGCCGGCTTGCGGCGTCCGCCCTGGCGGTCAAGGGGGTGACCCTGGCCGAGAGCGTGATCGACTACATCGTCCGCCTGGTCCGCGCCACGCGCGAGACGAGCGACCTCGCCTCGGGCGCCAGCCCGCGCTCGGCCGTGCTGCTGGCCAATGCCGCCCGCGCCCGTGCCGCGCTCGACGGACGGGATTATGTCGTGCCCGACGACGTCAAGGCGCTCGCCACCTCGGTCCTGCGCCACCGCCTGCTGCTGAGCCCAGCGGCCGAGATCGAGGGCAAGCAGGTCGAGGCGCTGGTCGCCGCGCTGATCGAGCAGACCGAGGCCCCGCGGTGATTTCCATCACCAAATCCTCCCCGAGCTCGCTCGGGGAGGGGGACCGCGACGCCGCAAGCGTCGTGGTGGAGGGGCACCTTGCGTTACCCCTCCGTCAGCCGCTGCGCGGCTGCCACCTCCCCGAGACAGGCTCGGGGAGGACCTAGGTCGTGCGCCGCCTCTCCGCCTTCATCCCCACCACCCGCGCCGCGGTACTGATCGCGCTGGCCGCGCCGGTCGCGCTGCTCATCGCGGCGCTGGCGCCGGGGGCCTGGGTGGTGGCGCCGATGCTGGGACTGACCGTGCTCGCCCTGGTCGCCGTCGATGCGTTCCTGGCGGGCCGGCTGGTCGACCTGCGGGTGATCGCCCCGGCCGACATGGAGGTTGGCGGCGACGGGCGGATCGCGGTGCTGGCCGACTTCGCCGGGCGCAGTGCCGCCGGCCCCTGGGCCGCGGTCGAGGCCGCCCTGGCGCTCGACCCCCGCCTGGCTCCCGGCGGGCGGGCCGGCTTCGCGCTAGCCGGCAATGCCGCGGGCGCGTTCGAGGGCGGCGGGCCGCTCTCCCCCTTGCGCCGGGGGACCGGACGGGTCGAACGGGTCTGGCTGCGCTGGACCGGCCCGCTCGGGCTCGGCGCGCGGCAGGCCTCGCGCGAGGTCGCGCAGGAGGTGCGCGTCTGGCCCAATCTGGAGGCGGTGCGCTCGCCCGCATTGCAGGTCTTCCTGCGCGATGCCCAGTTCGGCCTGATCGCCCGGCGCATCCGCGGCGAGGGCACCGAGTTCGAGGCCCTGGCGGAATACCAGCCCGGCATGGATCGCCGCCGGATCGACTGGAAGAGCTCGGCGCGCCACGCCCACCTCTATGCCAAGGAATACGAGGTCGAGCGCAACAACCAGATCGTCTTCGCCTTCGACTGCGGCCAGGCGATGTGCGAGCCGGTTCAGGGTCTCCCCCGGATCGATCGCGCCGTCTCCGCGGCGCTGACCACTGCCTATGTCGCGCTCAAGGGCGGCGACAAGGTCGCCCTGTTCGGGTTCGCCGCGCGGCCCGAGGTGGCGACGCCCTTCGTCGGCGACGCGCGCGAGTTCCACCGCCTGCAGAGCGCCGCCGCCGGGCTCGACTATCACGCCCAGGAACCCAATTTCACCCTGGCCCTGGCGACGCTGGCAGGGCGGCTCCAACGCCGCTCGCTGATCGTGGTCTTCTCCGACTTCACCGACCCGACCAGCGCCGAACTGATGATCGAATCGATCGGCCGCCTGGTCTCGCGCCATCTGGTGATCTTCGTGACCATGCAGGACGCCGAGCTGGAGGAGATCGCCGCCGCCGCGCCGCAAGACATCCAGGGCCTGGCCATGGCGGTCACCGCCGATTCGCTGCTGCGCCAGCGCGCGCTCGTCACCGGCCGCCTCCGTCAACTGGGCGTCGACGTGATCGAGGCCCCGCATAGCCAGATCGGCACCCGGCTGATCGATGCCTATCTGGAGATCAAGCGGATGGGAGCGATCGGGTGAGGCGGGCGCAACGCCAATCTCCCCTCCCGCTTGCGGGAGGGGCCGGGGGAGGGCCTGTGAGCACCCGCGCGGCGCGTGAGGCGACACGCCCTCCCCTAACCCCTCCCGCAAGCGGGAGGGGGACAAGAAGAGGAAAGACATGGCCAGCCTAGCCCAGAACATCCGCGGCCTGTTTGGCGGCGGCGCTTCGGCCGAGCAGGACGCTGCGATCGAAGCCGCGGCGCTCCGCTCCGACCGCTTCCGCCAGGAGCGAGAGGGTGACTGGAAGCGGTTGGAAACGATCGTCCGGCGGATGGAGTCGGGCCGCATCCGAAGCCTCTCCGACCAGGACGTGCTCGACCTGCCGGTGCTCTACCGCACCGTCGCCTCGAGCCTGTCGATCGCCCGCGAGACCTCGCTCGACGCCGCGACGCTGCGCTATCTCGAGGCGCTGGTCCAACGCGCCTGGTTCCAAGTCTATGGGCCCCGGGTCGGCCTGTGGCGCTGGCTGATGCGCTTCCTCGGCGGGGGGTGGAGCGCGGCGGTGCGCGGGATCTGGCTCGACCTGCTGATCGCGCTCGCGGTGATGGTCGCCGGCGCGGTGGTCGGCTGGCTGCTCGTCGCGGGCGATCCCGAATGGTATCACACCCTGGTCCCCGGCCAGTTCGCCGATACCCGCGTGCCGGGCGCCAGCCGCGAGGTGCTGCGCGCGACGCTCTTCGGCAATTCCGAACGGAACGGCATGTCGGTCTTCGCCGCCTACCTGTTCAGCAACAACGCCCAGGTCTCGATCCTGGCCTTTGCGCTGGGCTTCGCCTTCGGGGTGCCATCGCTGCTGCTGCTGGTCCAGAACATGGGCACGCTGGGTGCGATGCTGTGGCTGTTCGACAGCCAGGGATTGATGGTCGATTTCATCGGCTGGCTCTCGATCCATGGCACGACCGAGCTCTTTGCGATCCTGCTCGCCGGCGGCGCGGGGTTGCACATCGGCCGCTCGATCGCCTTCCCGGGTGACCGTTCGATCATGCAAGCGGCCGCCGAGGCGGGGCGCCGCGCCTCGGTGGTGATGACCGGGGTGGTGCTGATGCTGGTCGTCGCCGCCATGCTGGAAGGCTTCGCCCGCCAACTGGTCGACACCACCCCGGGGCGGTTTGCCGTGGGCGGCTTCATGCTGATGGCCTGGCTGGTCTACTTCTTCGCCTTCCAGCGCCGTCCGCAAGGAGCCAGCGGAGCATGAGCGCCGCCGCCCTCCCCTACCGCAAGCGCTTCGCCGACGACCGCGAACGCGTGCTGGTCACGCCCGAGGGCATCGCCTTGCCGCTGACCCTGGCCAGCCGGGGCAGCCGCTTCGGCGCGCTGCTGCTCGACCTGGTGATCATCGTCGTGCTGATCGTGGCGACCACGCTGGGCCTGCTCTTCGCCGCCGGCGGAACCTTGAATTCGCTGGAGAACGACACGTCCGCCGCGGGCCGCGCGCTGCAATTCTTCGCGGTGCTGTGGATCGCGGCGATGTTCCTGTTTCGCAACGCCTATTTCCTGTTCTTCGAACTCGGCCCGCGCGGGGCGACGCCGGGCAAGCGGATGACCGGGATCCGCATCGCCGCGCGCGACGGCGGGCGCCTATCCGCCGAGATGGTCATCGCCCGCAACCTGCTGCGCGATATCGAGCTGTTCCTGCCGCTTGTCTTCGTCGCCAGCGCGAGCGGCGGGGGCGACGAGGGCGCGGCGGGGCTCGCCGCCGCGGCGTGGTTCCTGATCTTCGCGCTGTTCCCCTGCTTCAACAAGGATCGCCTGCGCGCGGGCGACCTGATCGCCGGCACCTGGGTGGTCGAGGCGCCCAAGCGCAAGCTCGAGCAGACGATGTCCGCCGTGGCCGCGCCCTCGCCGGACGACCATGCCTACAAGTTCGGCGACGCCGAGCTCGCGCCTTACGGCGAATACGAACTGCAGACGCTGGAGCGCGTGCTGCGCGAGAACCGCGCCGAGGCGCTCACCTCGGTGGCCGAGGCGATCTGCGCCAAGATCGGCTGGAGCCCGCCGACCGGCGGCCACGAGCGCGGCTTCCTGGAAGCCTACTACACCCAGCTGCGCGCCCACCTCGAAACCGGCATGCGCTTCGGCCAGCGCAAGGCCGACAAGTTCGAGGCGAGCCTGGCGGGCAAGGCGAGCGCGATCCGCTTCGGTGAGGCCGAGCTGGCGGTCTACGGCGAGAACCAGCTCCACTCGCTGGAGCGCGTCCTGCGCGAGGGCGATCCCGCAGCGCTGCATTCGGTCGCAAGCGCCATCGCCGGCAAGATCGGCCGGGCCGAGCCCCATCCCGAAGCCCAGCGCGCCTTTTTGGAAGCCTACTACACCCAGCTCCGCGCGCGGCTGGCGCGGGGGCGGTAAGGTGCCATTCCCTCTCGTCATTGCAAGGGGCAAAGCCCCGCGGCAATCCAGGCCACGCGCGTGACGCCCTGGATTGCTTCGCTACGCTCGCCATGACGAAGCGGATGAAGGGTTAAGCCGCAACGTTCGCCACGGCAGCCCTAGATTACCGCGTCGCTCAGCTCTCGCAACGACGAGGTTCAAGGAAGAGTGACTTCGTCATTGCGAGCGACGAAGTCGCGCGGCAATCCAGGGCGGCGCCACTCCGCAGCCCCCCGGCCACCCGCCCCGCCCGCAATGCGAAACTTCGGCTTAACCCGTCACCTTCGCCACGGCGGCAATGAACTGGTCGATGTTGCCCAGCGTCAGGCCGGCCACGTTGATGCGGCCCGATCCGGCGAAGTAGATGCCGTGGTCGGCGCGCATCGCCTGGACCTGCTCTGGGGTGAAGGGGATGATCGAGAACAGGCCGTTCTGGCCGCCGACCGGAGTGAGATCGACCCCGCCGGTCTTGCCCGCGGCCGCCAGCTTGGCCCGGACCTGGCGCATCCGCTCGCGCATGGTGTCGAGCTCGGCCAGCCACTGTGCGGTCAGCGCCGCATCCTCGAGCACCACGCGGACCGCGGCGGCGCCGTGATCCGGCGGCTGCGACCAGTTGGCGCGGGCCAGTGCATGGGCGTTCGACATGGCGGCGGGGAGCAGATCCTTGCTCGCCATCATCACGTAAAGCGCCCCGGTGCGGTCGCGGTAGAGGCCGAAGTTCTTGTCGCAGGAGTAGGCCACGATCGCCTCGGGCACCGCGGCGAGGACGCGGCGCACGCCGTAGGCGTCCTCCTCCATGCCCTGGCCCAGGCCCTGGTAGGCGAGGTCGAGCACAGGGAGCAGCTTCTTCGCCGCGAGCAGCCCGGCGATCTCGTCCCAGTCGGCGTTCGCATAGTCGATGCCGGTCGGGTTGTGGCAGCAGCCGTGGAGCAGGAAGGCATCGCCCTCTTCCGCCTCGGCGATCGCGGCGCGCAGCGCGGCCAGGTCGGCGGTGCCCTCGGGCGTGGCGTGGTTGAAGGTCTTCAGCTCGAGACCCAGGTCGGCGCAGATCTGCGCGTGGTTCGGCCAGGACGGAACGCCCATCCAGGCCCGCTTGATCCCGGCCTTCTTGACCAGCGCCAGGGCCAGGCGCAGCGAGCCGGTGCCGCCGGGGGTCTGCATGCCCTCGATCCGGCCGTCGAACGTCGGATTGGCCTTGCCGAAGACATAGGGCATCAGCGCCTCGACGAAGCCCATGTCGCCCTCGGGACCGAGGTAGGCCTTCGAATCCTGGGTCTCGACCAGGATCTTCTCCGCCGCCTTGATCGCGCCGAACACGGGGGTGTCGCCCTCGCCCGTCTTGTAGACGCCGACGCCGAGGTCGATCTTGTCGGCACGCGGGTCGTTGTTGTGGAGCTTGATCAGCGCGAGGAGCGCGTCGGCGGGCTGCTGGGCAAGGTTGGTCAACATAGCGCGCGCGCCTTAGCCCCGGGGGTCCCCCCGGACAAGGGGCATTGCGCCCCGACCGGCGCAGTGGGATTATCGGTTCGGATCGCGAGGGATATGCGAATGGACGGACGGCACTTCGCGATAGCGGCGACAGCGCTGCTGACCGCCCCGGCGGCGGCCGCCGATCCGCAGTACCTCGGGACCTGGGTCATCGCCGAAGGGCACCCAGCACCCTGGGTCGATCCCGCGCAGCCTGCGACCGCACCCTTCGCCGACCGCATCCTGGGCAAGACCGTGACCTTTACTGCCACGCGCATCATCGCCCCCGCGCCGCTATCGTGCCGACGCGCTGCCTATGCCGTGCACCGGGTTCCCCCCGAAGCGCTGTTCCAGGGCGGCCTGCCCCATCCGGAGAGGGATGCCGCCCGCCTCGGGTTCGTCTCTGGCGGCATCCCGACGCTGGAGACCAATTGCAACGCGATGTTCGAATACCACTTCGCTCGGGCCGGGACCGCGCTCTTCGCCCTGAACAATACCATCTACGTGCTGCGGCGCAGATAGCGGCCAAGCCCCCTTGCCGCTCCCCAAACCCCTCGCTATAGCCCGCCCTCGCCGCTGCGATCCGGAGACGTGGGTGAGTGGCTGAAACCAACGGTTTGCTAAACCGTCGTACTGGTAAATCCGGTACCGAGGGTTCGAATCCCTCCGTCTCCGCCA
>JBQCGM010000107.1:0-33471 GCA_051955585.1 Novosphingobium sp. | reverse complement strand
AACCGCGGTGGTGGTCCCCCAAAGGCGCCACCCGCCGCCCCCCCAGGGGCTGCTCTCGAGTGCGCGCGACACGAACGGATGTCGTGACGACGCCATTTCCTCCTCCTTGCCTCCATCCTTTCCCGCGTTACCATGCGCCGGGTTTGGAACGAGGGGTAAAGCGATGGGCGGGTTTCTGATCGCACTCTTGGTGCTGGTCTTCGTCTTCCTGGCGATGGGCGTGCGCGTCGTCCGCCAGGGCTACGTCTACACGATCGAACGGCTCGGCAAGTATTCGCTCGCCGCCACGCCGGGCCTTCACGTGATCATCCCGTTCATCGACCGCGTCGGTCACAAGGTGAACATGATGGAGCAGGTGCTCGACATCCCGGGGCAGGAGATCATCACGCGCGACAACGCCATGGTCGGGGTCGATGCGGTGGTCTTCTTCCAGGTGCTCGATGCGGGCAAGGCGGCCTATGAGGTGTCGAGCCTCTACGTCGCGATCATGCAGCTGACGACCACCAACCTGCGCACGGTGATGGGCTCGATGGACCTCGACGAGACGCTGTCGAAGCGCGACGAGATCAACGCCAAGCTGCTCTCGGTGGTCGATCACGCCACCTCGCCGTGGGGGATCAAGATCACCCGCGTCGAGATCAAGGATATCCGTCCGCCGGCCGACATCTCCAACGCCATGGCTCGCCAGATGAAGGCGGAGCGCGAGAAGCGGGCGCAGATCCTCGAGGCCGAGGGCATGCGCGCTTCGGAAATCCTGCGCGCCGAGGGCGAGAAGCAGGGCGCGATCCTCCAGGCCGAGGGCCGCCGCGAAGCCGCCTTCCGCGACGCCGAGGCCCGCGAGCGCGAGGCCGAGGCCGAAGCCAAGGCGACCCAGATGGTCTCCGACGCCATCGCCGCCTCGGGCGTCCAGGCGATCAACTACTTCGTCGCCCAGAAATACACCGAGGCCGTCGCCCAGTTCGCCAATTCGCCGAACGCCAAGACCATCCTCTTCCCGGTCGAGGCGACCCAACTGATCGGTTCGCTCGGCGGGATCGGCGAGCTGGTGAAGGAAGCGATCGGCGGCACCAGTCCGGCGCCGCAACAGCCTGCGCCGCGCGCACCGCGGTCGGCCGTGCCGCCGAGCAATCCGCAATGACCTGGCTCGAAGCGCTCGATTCGCACTGGGCCTGGCTCGCGCTCGGCCTGGCCCTCGCCGTGGCCGAGATGGCCGTGCCGGGCTTCTTCCTGATCTGGCTGGCGGGGGCGGCGCTTGTCACCGGCCTCCTCGCCTGGGCCGTTCCGCTGAGCCTGGCCTGGCAGATCGTGATCTTTGCCGGGCTCTCGCTGATCGCGGTGTTCCTCGGCCGGCGCTACCTGCGCGCCAATCCCGTGGTCTCGGCCGATCCGCTGCTGAACGACCGCGGCGGGCGGCTGGTGGGCGAGACCGTCGTGGTCACCCAGGCGATCGACGGCGGCTCGGGCCGCGTTCGCCAGGGCGACAGCGAATGGCTCGCCAAGGGGCCCGACGCCGAACCCGGCACGCGGATGCGGGTCGCCGGCCATCAGGGCACGACGTTGCTTGTCGAGCACCTCCACTGATCCCATATGCGCCGGGAAAGGCGAAACGATGACCGAAAAGCTGACCCTGACCGACGCCGAATGGCGCGAACGTCTGAGCCCCGAGCAGTACCAGATCCTCCGTCACGCCGGGACCGAGCGGGCCTTCACCGGCAAGTACGAGCAGAACAAGGCCGAGGGGCTCTACAAGTGCGCCGGCTGCGGCGCGCCCCTGTTCGCCTCGGACACCAAGTACAATTCGGGCTCGGGTTGGCCCAGCTACACCGCGCCGGTTTCGGCCGAAGCGGTCGAGGAGCACCGCGATTCCTCGCACGGCATGGTCCGCACCGAAGTGGTCTGCGCCAAGTGCGAAGGGCACCTCGGCCACGTCTTCCCCGACGGCCCCGGGCCGACCGGGCTGCGCTATTGCATCAACTCGGCAAGCCTGGATTTCATCCCGAAAGAATAGCGCCTCAATCGCTTGTTAACGCTGGGTTAGGCATGGTCTATGCAGAGCCGCGCGTGATTATGCGCCAAGCGCCGACCGAGGGGTAAACCAAGCCAGATGGCCAGAGCCGACATTCCGCGGCGCCCCGAATCCGGAGCGCCGCAACCCAAGCAACCCAAGCAGCGTTCGTTCCTTGGCCGCTGGTTCCGGCGCCTGTTCGTCTGGGGCTTCGCGATCGGCCTGCTCGCGGTCATCGGCCTCGCCATCGCAGTCGGCGTCACCGCGCGCTCGCTGCCGAGCTACGAGGAACTGAAGACCAGCCAGAACGGCCAGATGATCGTGGTCCGCGCCCGCGACGGTTCGGAACTGGTCAGCTTGGGCCCGAGCTACGGCAAGTGGCTGCCCTACGATCGGATTCCGCAGGTGATGAAGGACGCGATGGTTTCGGTCGAGGACCGGCGCTTCCGCTCGCATTTCGGCATCGACCCGATCGGGCTCCTTCGCGCCTTCAAGGTACGGACCGAGAAGGGCGTCTGGCGCCAGGGCGCCTCGACGATCACCCAGCAGCTTGCCCGCACGGTCTTCCTCAACAATTCCAAGACCTTCGATCGCAAGGTGCGCGAGGCTATCCTCGCCATGGCGCTGGAATGGAACTTCTCGAAGGAGGAGATCCTCGAGCTCTATCTCAACAAGGTCTATTTCGGCGGCGGCGCCTATGGCGTCGATTCCGCCAGCCGCAAGTTCTTCGGCCATCCGGGTTCGGAGATCACCTTGCCCGAGGCGGCGATCATCGCCGGCCTGGTCAAGGCGCCCTCGCGCTATTCGCCCACCGCCGACGCCAAGGCCGCGGTCGACCGGGCCAAGGTGGTGCTCAGCGTGATGGCGGACGCCGGCACGATCACCGCGGCCCAGGCGGCCGATACCGATCTCGACGTCAAATTCGCGGCCGAGGGCAGCCAGAACTCGGTGCGCTACTTCACCGACTGGGCGCTGCCGCAGCTCGACCTGATTCTGCCGGAGAACAATGAGCCGATCGAGGTTTGGACCACGCTCGACCCGGCGCTGCAGAAGGCGGCGACCGCCTCGGTCGTGGGCAACGTGCCCAAGGGCGCGCAGGGCGCCATGGTCAGCCTGGACCGCGACGGGGCGGTCCTCGCCATGGTCGGCGGCACCGACTACGTCACCTCGAACTACAACCGCGCGGTCAACGCGGTGCGCCAGCCTGGCTCGGCTTGGAAGCTGTTCGTCTACCTTGCCGCGCTGGAAGCGGGCTACAAGCCGGACGATCCGGTAGTGGACGAGCCGGTGACGATCGAGGGCTGGAGCCCGCACAACTCGGGCGGCGGCTATGCCGGCCAGATCGATATTCGCACTGCCTTCGCCTATTCGAAGAACACCGTCGCCGCCTCGCTCGGCAATGCGATCGGTTTCGGCGCGGTCGCCTCGATGGCGCGGCGTTTCGGAATCTCGACGACGATCAACACCATGCCCTCGATGGTGCTCGGCACCTCGAACGTGCGGCTGATCGACATGACCCGGGCCTTCGCCTCGGTCTCCGCCAAGGGCGTCTCGGTCGAGCCCTACGGCATCACCAAGGTTACCACGGTCGATGGCAAGCTGCTCTACAGCCATCCCGCCAAGCAGGGCCAGGTCCTCGTGCCGCCTTATGTCGCCGCCGGGATCACCGACCTGCTGCAGACCGCGGTCAACATCGGCACGGGACGCGCGGCGCAGATCGGCCGGCCGGTTGCGGGCAAGACCGGCACGACCAGTTCGAACAAGGACGGCTGGTTCGTCGGCTTCTCCAGCGGCATCACTACCGGCGTGTGGATGGGCCGCGACGATGCCAAGCCCGTCGCCGGTCTTCAGGGCGGCCATGCCCCGGCGCGGGCCTTCGCGGCCTATATGAAGGTTGCCGTGGCCAAGCGTCCGGTCGAGCAGTTCGACACCGCGCTCAAGCTGCCCGACTGGCAGCTCGAACCCGATGACGAGGCGCTCTCGGGCGACCCGAACGACTATCGCTACATGGACGAGCAGGGCAACCTCATCGACCCGCGCAACGATGACGGTTCCGGCCCGGGCGGCATTCCTCCCGAGATGTACGAGAACGGCGCGCCGCCGGCCGCGGCAGGTGACGATTTCCTCAACCAGGCGACCGGCCGCTCGCCGGGCGAGGCCCAGCGCCCGCGTGCGGCAACGCGGATCATGCCGGGCGGCGAACCGCCACCCAGACCGCGCCCCACGCCGCAGTAGCGCATAAGCGAAAACACCCCTCCCCTGCAGGAGAGGGGATCAGGCCCAATCAGCGCAGGCGGATCGGCACATAGCTGGCCGGGCGGCCGCCGCGCTGGATGCGCAGGAGGAGCGCCGGGCGGTTCGAGGCCTTGGCGGCCCGGACTGCCGCTTCGAGGTCGGCCACGGTGACCACGTTGCGGTAGTTGGCCGACAGGATGATATCGCCGCGCTGCAACTGCTTGGCGCCCGCATCCGACGAAGCGTCGACGGCGTTGATCACCAGCCCCTGCGTCGTTTCCGGCACGCCGAGCTGGCGGGCGATCTGCGGCGTCAGCGGGAGGACCGAAAGGCCGAGCGATTGCTCGGTCACGCCTTCGCCCTGACGCTTGGGCGGGTTGTTGTAGGGGTTGTCGTCGGCCTGGGGATCGTCCTGCCCGAAGCTCTGCTGCTGCGCGAGCTCTTCCTCGGTCGGGCGGCGGCCGACCAGCGCGGTCACCGTCAGGCGCTTGCCGTCGCGGATCAGCTCGATCGGGATGCGGCTGCCGGGAGGCGTATTGGCGACGATGTAGGACAGCGACTGCTGCGGCGAGACTTCCTTGCCCGCGACGCGGACGACGACATCGCCCGGCTGGATCCCCGCCAGGGCCGCGCCCTTGCCGGGCTCGACGGCCTGGACGACTTCGCCGCGGTTGTGCGGAATGCCGAGAGAATCGGCGAAGTCCTCGCTGAGCGCCTGGATACGAACCCCCAGGAAGCCGCGCTCGATCGACTGGCCGCTCTTGAGCCGCTCCACGATCGGCGCTGCGGTCTCCGCCGGAATCGCGAAGCCGATGCCGACGCTGCCGCCGGTCGGCGAATAGATCGCGTTGTTGATGCCGATGACCTGGCCCTTCATGTCGAACATCGGGCCGCCCGAGTTGCCGCGGTTGATCGCCGCGTCGGTCTGCAGGTAGCGGTCATAGGCCGTGCCCTGGCCGGTCGAGCGGGTAACCGCGGAGATGATTCCCGAGCTGACCGAGCCGCCGAGACCGAACGGGTTGCCGATCGCCAGGATCCAATCACCGACCCGTGCCGCGCGGCTATCCCCGAAGCGGACGAAGGGCAGCGGGCGCGGCGAACTGATCTTGAGGACCGCGAGATCGGAGGCCGAATCGCGGCCCATCAGCTTGGCGGGGAATTCGGTGCCGTCGGGCATGGTGACGGTGATCGATTCGACCTCGCCCTGGCCCTCGGCGGTGATCACGTGGTTGTTGGTCACCACATAGCCGTCGGCCGAGATGATGAAGCCCGAGCCCAATGACTGCGCCTCGCGCGTTTGGGGGCCGCTGTTGCCCTGTCCCCCGCCGAACAGGTCGGCGAAGGGCGTTCCGGCGAACGGATTGGCTGCGGCGACCTTGACCCGTTGGCGAGTCGAGATGTTGACCACCGCGGGCTGAAGTTGTTGCACCAAGTCGGCGAAGCTCGCCGGGGCGCCCGCGCGGGGCACGACGGCCTGGACTTCGCGCGCATCGTTCTGCGCGACCTGGGCGCCGGCGGGAAAGCCGGTGGTGAGCGAAAGGGCGGCGCCGCCGAGCAGCAGCGCGGTGGTCACTCCATAGGCGTATCGCACGTTTCTCACGTCCTTCAGTTTCCTTGTCTCGGGCGCTTTACGGCTCCAACGGCCCGGCGCCTTGAAATTTCCCCCAAATCGTCCCCCGGGAACAGATTCACTCTCTACGATCTGAACCGAATTTGAATGAGTCTACTTGCCGCGGAACTGTCGCAAATAGTCGTTGTCGGGCGACAGGATGATCGAGCTGCCGGACTTCGTGTTGGGATCGGCGAAGGTGACGGTGTAGCTCTGCATCGCTCGGTAGAAGTCGTAGAAGGCGGGATCCTTGTTGAAGCTCTCGGCATAGATCCGTGCCGCTTCGGCTGAAGCCTCGGCACGAACGATCTGGGCGGCCTTTTGGCCCTGAGCGGCAATGGCGGTGGCAACTTGGTTGCGGTCGGCGTTCATCCGCACGAAGGCGCTTTCCAGCGGGGTGCCGTCGGGCAGATCGGCGCGCTTGATCCGCACGTCGATCACTTGGGCGCCATATTCCCGCGCCTCCCGATCCAGCCCTTCGCGAATCTGCCTCATCGCCGCACCGCGCTCGGCGGTCAGCAGCGACTGGAACGTTCGCTTGCCGAGCTCCTGACGCAGGACCGAAGCGAGGATCGGCTTGAGCTGGTCGTTGACCCGTTCGGTCGTACCGGCGGTGCGGACCATCTTGACCGGATCGATGATCCGGAAACGGGCGAAGGCGTCGACCTCGAGCGGGCGGCGATCGATCGAAAGGACCTGCTGGCGGTCCATGTCGAGCGCCATGACCCGGCGGTCGATCCGCACCAGCGTCTCGAAGAAAGGCAGGCGAAACTCGATTCCGGCGCCGGTCTGGCCATAGTCGGCGTTGGGCTTGAACTTGTTGATCACGCGAACCGGCTCGCCCAGCCGGACGACGACCGCCTGCTGGGTTTCGGGCACGACGACCACGCTGGCCAATGCGCCCAGGATCACGGCGATCACGGCTATGATGGCGAGGCGATATTCCTGCCAGGCGGCTTGCGGGTTCACTGGCCGCTCTCCTGCTGGACGCCAGCCTTGCGGCGTAGTTCGGGCAGGGGCAGGTAGGGCGTGACGTTGCCGCCTTCAACCACGACCTTGTCGTTGTTCCTCAAGACGCGCTCCATCGTCTCGTAGTACATGCGTCGGCGAGTGACTTCGGGAGCGAGCTTGTATTGATCGTAGACCTTGTCGAATTCCGCCGTGTCGCCTTGGGCGCGGGCGACAACCCGCTGCGCATCGGCTTGGGCTACGGATAGGTCTCGCTGCGCCTCTTGCTGAGCCACGGTGACTTTTTGGAAAGCCTCTCTGACGTTAGTCGGCGGATCGACTTTCTTGAGATCGACGCCCTGAATGACCACGCCTGAGCGATAGGCGTCCAGTAGCGCCTGCATGCGTTGGCGCACGCTTTGCTCGATCTGAGCTCGGCCCGCGCCTCCCATCACGTCGGCCAGCGGCAGTTCTGCCACGGATGCGCGCATGGAAGCCTCGGCGACTTCCTTCACCGTCGCATCCGGATCGTCGAGCTGGAACTTGTAGTTTTTCAGATCCTTGATGCTCCACCGCACGAGATAGCTGAGGTCGACCAGGTTCTGGTCGCTGGTCAGCATCAGCTTCTCGCCTTCCTGATCGGGAATGTTGAAGCGGTTGATCTTGGTCACTTCCTCGACATCGACGTTCTGGATCGGCCAGGGCAGGGTCAGCGACACGCCAGGCCCGATGGTATGGCTGTACTTGCCAGCCGTGGTGACGATGCCCTGTTCGGTCGAGCCGAGCTGGTGGGCGCTGGTCGCGAAGAGCCAGACGATGATCGCGCCGCCAACGATCAGCGGGGTCCAGCTGCGCCCGTCGCGCCGGGGAGGCAGCTTGGGGAAGCCGCCGCGTCCGCCGCCGCGCTGGGGCCTGGCCTTGAACAGGTCCTCGATCGAAGCCGAGCGCCGGGGCGGGCCGTCGCTCTGCGGGGGCAACCAGGGGTTGCGCGGCCCGGGGGAAGCAGGAGGCGGGGAGGGCGCGTCGGGAGCGGTATCTTCCGGAGCCGAGTCCTCGGCCCCCTCGGGTTCGTCCTTGCCGCCGCCCCATGGGCTCTTGCGTCCGGCCATCGCCAAGGCGCCACCAGTCCGCGCGATCAACTCGCCAAATGCTTTCATGCGCAGGGTTATAGGTGCGCCCTTCGCAAAATACAGTGCCTGCACGCGTCTTTTTTCAGGCTTGCCGCTGTCCCGGGCGGATCCTAGGGCTCGGGCGGATGCGGCTGACAGGAGCAAGGTGTTGAGCGAGGAAACCGGGGCGTTGGAAGCTCTGTTGCCCGAACTCGCGCGTGCCCGGCTGCAGTCGCTGCGGCTGGCGCACGGGGTTGCGACCTTGGTGCTCGACGTTGCCGGGCTCGATCGGTTGGAGCGCGACAAGCTCGAGCTCGCGGTCAAGGACGCGCTGCGCGGACAGGTCGGGGAAGTGCGGGTGGCGATGGTCGCCGACAAGCCGCGCCGGCGGATCCTGGCGGTCGGCTCGGGCAAGGGCGGGGTCGGCAAGTCGACCGTCGCGGCCAATCTCGCGATCGCACTGGCGCGGGCCGGACGCAAGGTCGGCCTGGTCGACGCCGATATCTACGGCCCTTCGCAGGCCCGGCTGATGGGGAGCGAGGGGCGGAAGCCCGAAGCCTGGGACAAGCAGCTGATCCCGCTGAAGACCGACTGGGGCGTCCCGGTCCTGTCGATGGGCCACCTGATCGAGCCGGGCAAGGCGATCGCCTGGCGCGGGCCGATGGTGGGCGGCGCGCTGACCCAGCTGATGGACGCGGCTTGGGGAGATGCCGAGATCCTGGTGGTCGACCTGCCGCCGGGCACCGGCGACGTCCAGCTGACGATGATCCAGAAGCACAAGCCGGCGGTCGCGGTGATCGTCTCGACCCCGCAGGACCTCGCGCTGATCGACGCGACCCGGGCGATCTCGCTGTTCGACCAGGCGGGGGTGCCGGTGGCCGGCCTGATCGAGAACATGGCGGGCTATGCCTGCCCGCATTGCAACGAGATCAGCGATCCTTTCGGCAGTGGCGGGGCCGAGGCCGCGGCGGGCGAGCTCGGCCTGCCGTTCCTGGGCCGCATTCCGCTCGACATCGCGATCCGCCGCGACAGCGATGCCGGCAAGCCGCCGGCGAGCAGCGAAGGTCCGCAAGGCCAGGCCTTCGCTGCGCTGGCCCTGCGGCTGATCGCCTGGCTGGACGCAAACCCCTAGGATGGCGCTGAGCCGCCGCCAGCTGCTCATCGGAAGCGCCGCGGGCGGGGGGCTGATCGTCGCCTGGGCGCTGATCCCGCGCCATTATCCCCTGCCGCTGAGCCCCGCGGAAGGCGAACATGCCTTCGGCGCCTGGCTCAAGATCGCCCAGGACGGGACGGTGACGGTTGCCGTGCCCCAGCTCGAGATGGGGCAGGGGATCACCACGCTGATCCCGCAGATCGTGGCGCTGGAGCTCGGCGCGGACTGGAAGCGGGTCGCGGTCGAGCCGGCCGCGGTCAGTCCGGCCTATGCCAACGTCGCACTCGCGGCGCGCTGGGCCGAGCTGTGGATGCCCGCCTTCGCCGGGGCTGCCGCCTCCGCGGACAGCGCGCTCGCCCGCCGCTTCGCCGAGGGCACCCGCTTCCAGGCCACCGCCGACGGCCAGTCGCTTGCCGCCTACGAAGGCCCCGCGCGGGAGGGGGCGGCAGCGGCGCGCACCTTGCTGGCGAAGGCCGCGGCGGCACGCTGGGGCGTGGACTGGGAGGAATGTGAGGCCGAAGCCGGCTTCATCCGTCATGGCCGGCAGAAGCTGCCGTTCGGCGCCCTGGCGGGCGAAGCGGCAAGCTACGACTTGCCGGGCTCTCCGGCGCTGCGCACCAAGCGCCCGGCCGCGCAGCCGTTCCCCCGGCTCGACCTGCCGTCCAAGGCCGACGGCAGCCACGTCTTCGCCGGCGACGTCCGCCTGCCGGACATGGTCTTCGCCGCGATCCGCCATGGCCCGATCGGCGAGGCCGAACTGGCCACGGTCAAGGAGGACGCCGCCAAGGGCATGGACGGGTTCCTGCGCCTCGTCCGCGGCAAGGACTGGCTCGCCGCCGTGGCCGAGACCTGGTGGACCGCCGAGCGCGCGCTCGCCGCGATCGCCCCGCGCTTCACCGTCGCCCGCCCCGCCGAGAGCGAGCAGATCGACGCCGCGCTGCACGAGGGACTGCACTTCGGCGCTGCCGCCACCCTGGTCTCGCGCGGCGATCCCGGGACCTGGCTGTCCCGCGATTTCTCCCTCGCCGTGCGCTACGATGTCGCCCCGGGGCTCCACGCCACGCTCGAGACCGCGAGCGCCGCGGCGCGGTTCAAGGACGGGCGGCTCGAGCTATGGGCCGCCAGCCAGGGGCCGCAGAGCCTTCGCCGAGCGGCCGCCGAGGCGCTCGATCTCAAGGTCGGCGACGTGGTGCTCTACCCGATGCCCGCGGGTGGTTCGTTCGACCGGCGGCTGGAGCATGATCATGCGGTCGAGGCGGCGCTGATCGCGAGGGAGAGCGGCCGGCCGGTCCAGCTGACCTGGTCGCGCTGGCAGGAGGCGGTAGCCGGCCGGCCGCGCACACCGGTCGCCGCCGTGCTGGCCGCACGAACCGCCGCCACCGGGGAGCCGGTCGCCTGGAAGGCTCGCCTCGCCCTCCCGGCAAGCGCCCGCGAGTTCGGCGCGCGGCTGTTCGGCGGCGAAGACCCCTGGGAGGCGATCGACAGCGCCGAAGGCGAGGGAGATCGGCTGGCGCTCGAAGGCGCCGAGCCGCCCTATGCGCTCGAACACCTGCTGGTCGAGCATGTCCCGACCCGGATCGGCCTGCCGACGGGACGCCTGCGCGGCAATGCTCACGGCTATACCGCCTTCTTCACCGAAAGCTTCATGGACGAGCTCGCCGTCAAGGCCGGGCGCGAACCGCTCGCCTTCCGCATGGCGCTGGTCGGCAAGGAGCCGCGGCTCGCGCACTGCCTCCAGCGGGTCTCGGCGCTCGCCAACTGGAACGGCGGCAGCGACGGCAGCGGCCAGGGCATCGCCTGCCACCGGATCGGGACGGGCTATATCGCCGCCGTCGCCACGGCCCGGCGCGACGCGAACGGAGTGCGGGTCGACAAGATCTGCGCGGTGGCCGACATCGGTCGGATCGTGAACCTCGACATCGCCCGCCAGCAGATCGAGGGTGGACTGATCTTCGGCATGGGCCTCGCGATCGGCGCGAGCACCGGCTACGCGCAGGGCCTGCCGCTCAACGGGCGGCTGGGCACGATGGGGCTCCCTTTGCTGGCCGATTGCCCCGAAATCGCGGTCGAGCTGGCCGACAGCCGCGCCGCGCCTGCCGATCCCGGCGAACTCGGCGTGGCGGTGGTGGCGCCGGCGCTCGCCAATGCGCTATATTCGGCAACGGGCCTGCGCTTCCGCAAGCTGCCCCTGCTCTCGGAGGACCTGTGACGAAAGACCACCCGCACGTGCCGCATGGCAAGGTCGGCGTGCTGCTGGTCAACCTGGGCACGCCCGACGCGCCCACGCCTAAGGCCGTGCGGCGCTATCTGGCGGAGTTCCTGTCCGATCGGCGCGTGGTGGAAATCCCCGCGCTGCTCTGGCAGCCGATCCTGCGCGGCATCATTCTCAACACCCGGCCGCGCAAGTCGGCCCATGCCTATTCGCAGGTCTGGACGGCGGAGGGTTCGCCCCTCGCCGCGATCACCGTGGGCCAAGCCCGCGGGCTCCAGGCCCGGCTCGGCGAGGATCTACGGGTCACCTACGCGATGCGCTACGGCCAGCCGGGCATCGCCGCCCGGCTGGCGGACCTGAAGGCCCAGGGTTGCGACCGCATCCTCTTCGCGCCGCTCTATCCGCAGTATTCGGGGGCGACGACGGCGACCGCCTTCGATGCATTGGGCAAGGCTCTGAAAGCGATGCGCTGGCAACCGGCGATCCGCACCCTGCCGCCCTATTACGACGATCCGGCCCACATCGGCGCGCTGGAATACGACCTGTCGCGCCAGCTCTCGGCCCTGCCGTTCGTTCCGCAAGTCCTGCTACTCAGCTTCCACGGCATGCCCGAACGCACGCTGCACCTCGGCGATCCCTATCACTGCCAGTGCCGCAAGACCGCACGGCTGATCGAGGCCGCGCTGCGCGGTGCCTGGCCCGACCTCAGGATCGAGATCTCGTTCCAGTCGCGTTTCGGCAAGGCCAAGTGGCTCGAGCCCGCGACCGACGCCGTGCTTGCCGCCGAGGCCGCGAAGGGCACCAGGCGTATCGCGATCGCCGCACCGGGCTTTTCCACCGACTGTCTCGAAACCCGTGAAGAACTGGCGATCCGCGGACGCGAACAATTCCTCGAGGCGGGAGGAGAGGACTTCGCCGCGCTGGATTGCCTCAATGCGGGCGAGGCGGGAATGGCGATGCTGGAGCGGCTGGTCCGGCGCGAGCTGGCGGGCTGGATCTAACCATAGTCGGGGTCATCCTCGTCCAGGCGGGAATGACGATTGTTTCAGAAGTCGATCGCGATCCCGTTCTTCTCCCAGTCGCCGTAGCGGGTGGGGGAAAGGCCGGCGGGGTCGGGCTCGGCCTTGGGCGCCGCGGGCCTGGGCGCGGGATCGTTGGTCCAGTGGGCGGGCTTGGTGAAGCCTTCTGGCCGCTTGGTGGCGCGTTCGGTCATGGGCCTCACATGGGCCCGCTGGCCCTCGATTGCAATCTGGCCTAGGCGGCGGCGATGGACATTCCCGGTTTACCTGCTCGCCGCGCCGCGCTGCGCATGCTCGACGGCGTGCTTCATCGCGGCGAGACACTGGACCAGGTCGCCCACGGCGCCTGCCAGGGCCTGCGCAGCGGGGCGGACAAGGCGCTGGCCAAGGCGCTCGCCGCCGAAGCGCTGCGCTGGCTCGGCGACCTCGACGCCCTGATCGACGGCGCGACGCGCCAGCGGCTGGCCCCCGATGCCAAGGTGCGGTCGGTGCTGCGGCTGATGCTGGCCGGCTGGCTGCGGCTGGACACGCCGCCCCATGCGGTCATCGCGACGGGCCTGCCGCTGCTGGCGGGTGGACCGCGGCGGCTGGCCCACGGCGTGTTCTCGACTCTGGCCAAGCTTGGCGATGGCTTGCCCGAGGCTCCGACCTTGCCGCATGCCGTCGCGGAGCGCTGGGGCGAGCGCGCCGATGCGATCGCCGCGGCCCTGGCCGAGCCGCCGCCGCTCGACCTGACGCTGAAGGATGCCGCCGAGACCGCGCGCTGGGCCGAAGAACTCGGCGGCGTGTCCCTGATGCCGGGGCAGGTCCGCCTGCCGCGCGGCACGGCGGTGGAGGACCTGGCGGGTTTCAAGGACGGAGCTTGGTGGGTCCAGGACCTGGCCGCCAGTCTGCCCGCTCGGTTGCTCGGTCCCGGTCAGGGAGGCCGCGTGCTCGACCTTTGCGCCGCTCCCGGCGGCAAGACGCTGCAACTGGCCGCGGCAGGCTGGCAGGTCACCTCGCTGGACGTCAGCGCCAAGCGGATGGGGCGCGTACGCGAGAACCTGGAGCGAACCGGGCTCTCGGCCGAGATCGTGGTGGCCGACGCGCTGCGGTGGGAGCCGGAAGGGCCCTTCGACGCCGTCCTGCTGGACGCGCCGTGCACCGCCACGGGAACGGCGCGGCGCCATCCCGACGTGCTCCACCGCGTGGGCAAGCGCCAGATCGCCGAGATGGCCGAACTGCAAGGACGCCTGCTCGCGGATGCGGAGCGCTGGGTCGTTCCCGGCGGGCGGCTGGTCTACGCGGTCTGCTCGCTCGAGCGCGAGGAGGGCGAAGACCAGGCCGCCGGCGTGGGGCTGACGCCCGATCCGATCGCCGCCGCGGAAGTGCCGGGCCTGGTGCCCGGCGCCGAGGGCTGGCTGCGCACCGATCCTGGCCTGCTCGCCGAGGCTGGCGGCCTGGATGGGTTCTTCATCGCGCGGTGGCGGGCCTAGGCCTTCACCTTGTCGGCAAAGCTCTTGCGCAGCTTCTGCAGCTTGGGCGGGATGACCGCGAGGCAGTAGGGGTTCCGCTGGCCTTCGCCCTCCCAGTATTCCTGGTGATAGTCCTCGGCGGGATACCAGGGCGCCGGGCCTTCGATCGTGGTGACGGCGCGCTCGCCGGGGTGCTCGTCGTTCCAGCGCTGGATCGCGGCCTCGGCCTCGGCACGCTGCACGTCGTCCAGCGGGAAGATTGCCGAGCGATACTGGGTGCCGATGTCGCCCCCCTGGCGGTTGAGCTGGGTCGGATCGTGCGTGCCCATGAACACGTCGAGCAGGTCGCCGTAGGACAGCTGCGCCGGATCGTAAGTGACCTTGATCGCTTCGGCATGGCCGGTGGTGCCGGAGCAGACCGCGCGGTAGGTGGGATTTTCCACCGAACCGCCGATATAGCCGCTGACCGCGTCGCTCACGCCGACCACGTCGCGGAACACCGCCTCGGTGCACCAGAAGCATCCGCCCGCCACGATCGCTTCGGCCCCAGTCGGTTCAGCCCCGGTCTCTTCAGGCATCGTCATCTCCTTTTCATCTTGGGCGAAGATGGGGTGTTTCCGCCCCGCGACAACGGTATAGGACCAAGCCATGGCTGAAATCACCGTCGCCGCCCTCCAGCTCAAGCTGTCCTCCGCCGACGAGGACACGAACATCGCCGCCGTCTGCGCGCTGGTGGAGCAGGCTGCCGCCAAGGGCGCGCAGATCGTCCTGCCGCCGGAGCTGTTTTCCGGCCCCTATTTCTGCAAGACCGAGGACGAGGCGCTATTCGCCCTGGCCCGGCCGACGCGCGAGCACCCCTCGGTGCGGGCCATGCAGGATCTGGCGGGCAAGCTGGGCGTGGTGGTCCCGACCAGCTTCTTCGAGCGCGACGGTCACCACTACTACAACACGCTGGCGATGATCGATGCCGGCGGCGAGATCCTCGGCACCTATCGCAAGAGCCATATCCCCGATGGCCCGGGCTACGAGGAAAAGTACTATTTTCGCCCCGGCAACGACGGGTTCAAGGTCTGGGATGTCGCAGGAACCCGCATCGGCGTGGGCATCTGCTGGGACCAGTGGTATCCCGAAGCCGCGCGGGTCATGGCGCTGATGGGGGCGGAACTGCTGTTCTATCCCACCGCCATCGGCTCCGAGCCCTACGACGCCGATCTCGACACCAGTCGGATGTGGCGCCGCGCGATGCAGGGCCATGCCGTGTCGAACTGCATGCCGGTGATCGCCGCCAATCGCATCGGTGCCGAGACCGAGTGCGGTTCGGAACAGCGCTTCTACGGCCACTCGTTCATTTCCGACGAATGGGGCGACCTGATCGCCGAGTTCGGGGGGGAGGAGACCGGCGTGCTGGTCCAGACCATCGACCTGGCCCGGGCGGCCAAGCACCGTGCCGGCATGGGCTTCTTCCGCGACCGCCGGCCACAGCTCTACACGCGTATCAGCCAGGACATCTGAGCTGCAGCGCTACCTGATCGCGCTCGGCTCCAACGTCCGGCACCACCGCCACGGCTTGCCGCCCGCGGTGCTGCGCGCGGCGCTGGCGGCACTTGAGGAGGCCGGCATGGCGGTCGAACGGGCGAGCCACATCGTCTCGACCGCGCCGCTCGGACCATCGCCGCGCCGCTACGCCAATGCCGCGGCGCTGGTCGTCACCGAACTGGCGCCGGCTGCCCTGCTGCGCCGGCTCAAGGCGATCGAGCGGCGTTTCGGACGGCGCGGCGGACGGCGCTGGTCGTCGCGGGTCCTCGACCTCGACGTGGTGCTGTGGAGCGGCGGGGCCTGGAGCGAGCCTGGCCTGACCGTGCCCCACGTCGCCTTTCGCGAGCGCCGCTTCGTGCTCGATCCGGCCGCAGCGATCGCCCCGGCCTGGCGCGACCCGGTCACCGGGCTGACCCTGCGCCAGCTCGCCGTGCGACATGGGCCGGGCTGACCTTGGCTTTCCCGGCGATTTGCGACAGGGTGGCGCAGACTTGAGGACGGAGGCGGGAATGCGCGGGTTGCGGTGGATCGGTGGAGTTCTGGCGGCGCTTTCCGCGAGCATCGGGACGGTGCAGGCACAGGACGATGCCGGCGCGGCGGTTCACATCGATCGGGCCCAGGTGCTCTCGCACTTCGGCGGCCGCCCGGCCTTCTCGCCCGACGGCAAGCGGATCGCCTTCGTCGGCAAGAGCTACGGCGATGCCTTCGAGATCGATCTCGCCACCCGCAAGGTCCGCAATCTCACCGCCCATATCCCCCACGCCGGGGTGATGCGGATCCAGTACCTGCCGAATGGCGATTACCTGGTCACCGCGCCGCGCATCCACAACGGCGCCAATACCCGCGCCCACCTTGAGATGTGGGTGCTCGACAAGGGGCTCCAGCGCGGGCTCCAGCCGCTCGGCAGCCAGGTGTTCGAAGGCATCGCCGTGTCGCGCCGCACCAACAAGATCGCCTGGGCCGTGATCGAGCCCGAGCTCGGCCCCAAGGACCCCTGGGTGCTGGGTTTCTCCAAGCCGGTGAAGCACTATGTCGCCGACGTCGCCTATCGCGGCACGGTGCCCTACCTCGCCAACAAGCGCGAGATCCTCGCCCCCAAGCCGACGGAGTGCAACTTCATCGAGCCGCAGGACTTTCGCGCGAACGACGGAGAACTGGTCTATTCCTGCATGAACACCAGCGCGGGCCTTGCGATCTTCGTGATGGGCACCCGGCTCCGCGACGGGGCGAGCACCGTCTATTTCCGCCGCGCCGACACCTATGCCGAGGTCGAGGGCATTTCGCCCGACGGGACCTGGACCACGGTCGAATGCGGTAAGCAGAGCGGGGCGGGCCTGCCCCCGCTCGACGTCTGCCGGCTCGAGCTCAAGGAGAACGGCGCGCTGACCCCGCTGGTCACCGCGACCGCTCCAGGCGACAGCCGCGGCGTGAGCAATCCGGTGGTCAGCCCCGACGGCCGCTGGATCGCGCTGCAGCGCTCCGACAGCAACGATCCCGACGTCGGGGCGGGCAGCGGGGTCTATCTGTTGCCGGTGCCCGCGCGGCGATAGCTACGGCCGGGCCGGCGCTATGGCGGCGGACATCATCTCATAGGGCGCCAGCGCGCGGTCGGTGAAGCGGATGCGGGCGATGGCGCCCTTGAAGTGGTTGACGCCCTCCATCCGCGCGCCGATCCGCACGTTGCCGGGGCCTTGCGGGGCGAAGCCGGCCGGCATTTCGCCCTGGAGCACGCCGTCGACCCAGGTGCGATAGGTCGTGCCGTCGAAGGTCTGGGCGACATTCTGCCAGCGGCCGTAGGGATTGAGCTTGTCCGGCGTCGCCAGGACGGGCTTGCCCGCGGTGCCGTTGAGCACGGCGTCGAGGAAATAGCCGCCCGGCTTGGCGCGAAGCTCGAACATGATGCGGTGGTTGGCGTCGTGGTCGTCGCCGACCGGGCGAACGTCGAGGCCCGTCGCCGGATCGGTCTGCGCCACGTGCAGGAACTTCTGCTCCTCGGTCCCGCCGTCGACTCGCATGATCACCTCGATCGTGAAGCGCGGCACGCCGACCAGCGGGCGGCCCTTGACCAGCACGCTGTCATGGGCGCCGTCGAACTCGATCGCCTTGCCGCCCGCCCAGTCGATGACCCTGGGGGCACCCGACGGCGTCGCCGGACGCCCCCCGATGCGCTTGAGGTTGTCGAGCGTCCAGACTTCGGTCTTGGCTTGGACGGCGGAAGCACTGCCGAGCGTCGCCAGAACCGCTAGTGAAATCGGCCAGATCTTGAGCATCCATCTCTCTCCCGCGCAACGCTTTGATCGCAGCTTTTGCGCGGGACCTCGACCTTTGTATAGTCCCTAGTCCTTGCGCAGGGCGCCGGGCTTGTGCGCGGCGCGCTTGCCCTCGGCGGTCTCGACGATGAATTCGGGATTGTCGGGCGAGGCGGCGACCTTGTGCCCCTTGATCCGGGTGCGCCGCTCCTGGTTCCGACGGAAACGCAACGAGGGCGGCATCGCTGCCGCCCCCGCCGTTCGACCGGTATGCCGCGCCTCAGAGGCCGACCACGCCGCCGTCGTCCTTGGTGATGGCGATCGTCGCCGAGCGCGGGCGGGCGGTCGAGGCGCCGGCCTGGCTCGCCGGCCAATTGCTGGTCGGCGCCGCGGCCGTGCCGTTCTCGCCGGGATGCTGGATGTTGACGAAGAGCGTGCGCCCGTCCGGGGTCGTATCGATGCCGGTGATCTCGCATTCCTTCGGACCGACCAGGAAGCGGCGCAGGTTGCCGCCGGGGGCCGCGCCGACGCGGGTGGTGACCGTGCTGCCACCGACGGTGTTGGTGACCGTCTTGGTCGTACCGTCGCCGACGACGCCCGGCTGGCTGCAGAGCAGCATGCAATTGGTCACGTCGGTATAGGCGCCGTCGTCGGTCTCGATCCACATCAGCGGCTTGACCAGGCCCGAGGCATTGCTCGTGCGGCCGAACCACAGGCCATCGGGCGACGACAGGTCGTTGGTCGCATCGAGGCCCGAGAGGTTGATGTTGGTCGCGTCGAGGTCGGCGCCGGCCGCGAACAGGTAGATATCCCAGGTGAAGGCGGTCGCCTCGGTCGTGTCGCCGCTTTCATGCAGGCGGATGATGTGGCCGTTGGCATTGCCGCTGGTCGAGCCGGTGGTGACCTTGCTGTCCGTATAGGCGCGGGGATTGGCCGCGTCCGGCGCGGGGCCGGAACCGCCGCGTGACGAGTTGTTGGTCAGGGTCAGGTAGACCTCGCCGTTCGCGGGATTGACCGCGGTCCATTCGGGCCGGTCCATCTTGGTCGCGCCGGCGACATCGGCCGCGAGGCGGGCATTGGCCAGCACGTCCGCCTGGTCGGCGAAGGGATAGGCCGGGTTCGCCGCGGTGATGCCGTTCTGGCCGAACACCAGCGCGAGCCACTGGCCCGAGCCATCGGCATTGAACTTGGCGACGTAGAGCGTGCCGGCGTCGAGGTACTTGTCGCCGATCGACAGGCGATCGGTCGCATTGGCGTCGTTCGCCACCCAGGCCGTGTTCGAGACGAACTTGTAGAGGTACTCGTTCTGCGCGTCGTCGCCCATGTACCAGGCGGGCTTGGTGCCGGCGACGAACTTGCCGGGCCAGGCGCCTTCGTGGTTCATGCGGCCCAGTGCGGTGCGCTTGCGCGGCGCCTTGCTGGTGTCATAGGGATCGATCTCGACGACCCAGCCGTACTGGAAGATCTCGTGGCGGAAGTCGCCCGTGCCGTCGGCCGGCTTGGTCGTGTCGACCGTGATGTTCCACTTGGTGATGATCGTCGGATCGGCGGGCAGCGGCGTGGCGGTGGGCCAGGCGTTGTTGCTGCTGCCGTTGGCCGATCTGCCGTAGCGGGTCAGCGAGGTGTTCTGCTTGGCGCTGATCGCGGCGCGATCGGCCACGTCGCTCGCGTTGCGGCGGAAGTAGCCGACCCAATTCTCCTCGCAGGTCAGGTAGGTGTTCCACGGGGTATGGCCGTTGGCGCAGTTGTTGATCGTGCCGCGGCCCTTGGTCCCGTCGGTCGAGAAGGCGGTCTTCATGAAGGCCGCGCCCTTGACCGGACCGCTGATGTCGACCGTGGTGTTCGGCGTGATGCGGCGGTTGAGCGCCGAGCCCTGGACATAGCCCCAGGTGCCGTTCGCGGCGCGGGCGAACTCGACCAGGCTGACGCCGTGAGCCTCGATCTCCTTGATCGCTTCGTCATAGGGACGCGGGCCGGTGCTGCCGTTGGTCTGGCCGGCCGTATGCATGTAGGCGACCGTGCCGGCCATGTTCTCGTGGTTGATCGCCATGACGCCGCGGGTGTTGGAGGTGATGTCGGGCGTGTTGCCGGTGGCGGCGAGGCCGAAATAGTGCATGCCGTCGTGGTGGTCGCCGGCGCGCTGGTCGAAGTTCGTGTCCGAGCCGTTGTTGGCATAGGCAGGGACACCCGCCGCGATCGGGTCACCGGTCCGGTAGAGGACGGTCACGGTATAGCCGGCCGGGACGGTGACCACGTCGGCCAGGCTCTTGGGCACGGCGTTGAACCCGAGCGAGGCCGGCTTGACGGTGACGGTCGTCTCGGCGCTGGACGACGTGCCGTTGCTGCCGGTGGCGGTATACTTGAACTTCAGCGCCGTGTCGGCGGCGACGCTCGGCGCCAGGAAGGTCGCGGTGTTGCCGTTCACCGTCAGGGTCACGGTCGGGCCCTCGGTCTGGGTCCAGGTGCCGCTGCCGGTCGAAGCCGTGCCGGCCAGGGTCACCACGCGGCCAGAGCCGGTCGTCGCATTGGCGCCGGCCGAGACGGTCGGGCTGGAAGCCGTGTCCCCTTCGCCGCAGGCGCTCAGCATCGACGTGCCGAACAGCGCGACGGCGCCGGCGGAAGCTCCGCAAAGCAAGGTCTGGCGGCGCGAATAGCGCTGGTCGATCAGTTCGTGGATCGACGTGTTCGACGAGCGGTTCGTATCGACGTCGCCATCGCTGTAGGCCGTGACTTCATTCTCGAGATTCATGATTCGCCCCCATCCGGTGCATTGACCGGGCGATGGCTAGACAGCCTCGATGACATCTTGGCTCCAGTTTGGATTCAAGGATTTGACCGAAATGAGACGCTGAAATGAGCGGGCATGGCTGTCCGCAAACTGCAACATCGACCCGTTAGCTGGTGGCGGCGCCCAAGCGGCGGGATTGTCAGATCAGGCTGGTCGTCTCGGCGATCGCGGCGATGCCGCGTCGGCCCTCGATCCGATCGAGTTGGACCACCACGTCGATGACCGAGGCGGCATAGTCGAGCGTCTCCGCTCGGGTCAGGCCGATGCCGGTCTGCATCGCCATCAGGCCGATCTGGTCGAGCGCGCCGCGCGGGCTGTTGGCATGGACGGTAGAGAACGAGCCCGGATGTCCGGTGTTGATCGCCCGCAGGAAGCTCACCGTCTCCCCGCCGCGCAGTTCGCCCAGGACGATCCGGTCGGGGCGCAGGCGCAGGGCGGCCTGAAGGAGGTCGTTCGCCGAGACCTTGGCCTCGCCCAGTTCGCCCTTGACCGCGATCAGCCCCAAGCCGTTGACACCGTGGAACCTCAGCTCCGCCGTGTCCTCGACCAGAACCACGCGCTCATGCGCGGGAATCTCGCGGAGCATGGCATTGAGGAAGGTGGTCTTGCCGGTCGAGGTGCCGCCCGAGATCAGGATCGTCTTCTTGCGCCGGATCGCCTCGCGCAGAAAGGGGATCGGATGGGCCAGCGGATCGGGCAGCGGCACTTGCGGATGCGCGGCGATCGGGCCGCGCTCGTAGGCGTCCAGCGGCAGGTCGAGCAGACGGTGCCGGCGTATCGCCAGCGCCCAGTGCGAACGCGTCGCGGGCGGACCGACGACTTGAACGCGCGCTCCATCGGGCAAAGTGGCCGCCAGCAGGGGGTGCTCGCGGTTGATCCCCTGGTGGCTGACCCGCGCGACCTGTTCGGCCAGGCGTTGCAGCAGCCGGTCGTCGATCTCGGGCACCGCGACGCGGTGCATGCCCGGTTGCGAAGCGTCCTCGATCCAGACTTCGCCGGGACGGTTTACCAGTATTTCGGTGACGGTCTCGCGATCGAGCCAGGGGCGGAACGGGGCGAGATAGGCGTCGAGATAGACGCTGCGCGGCGCCATGCCGGCCGCGGGCGGCGGGAGCACGCCTACCTCGCTCACTGCGCGTCCACCTTCGAGAAGTCGAGATCGCGGGCGGTGAAGACACGGATCGGCTGACCCTGGCGGACCCGCACGGTCGGTCCGATCTGACCGCTCTGGCCGACTGCCGCGGCGGCCGCGCTCTGCCCGCCCATCATCAGGTAGGGGTTGTTGCCCAAGGTCGAGAGCCCGGTGATGACCGACAGCAGCATCGCGGAGCCGAACCGTTCGAAGAAATGGCCGTCGACCTTGCCGGCGAGGCCGGTCTCGCCCGAAAAGGCGACCGCGGGCGAGGCGATGTTGACCGAGACGCCGTCGGGCCGGATCAGCCTCGTCCAGATCACGTAAGCGCGCTTCTGGCCGGCCTGGAGCCCGCTCTTGTACTGGCCGATCAGCCGCGAGGAACGCGGGACGAGCACCCGGCTGCCGTCGAACGAGCGGACATCCGCCGAGACGATCGCACGAACGTAACCGGGCACGTCGGTGTCGATCGCGGTTTCGAGCACGGCGGGAATCAGCGTGCCCTGGGTCACCGTGGTCTTGGGGTCGATCATCTGCGTGGCGGTCGCCGGGCCGCCGCCGACGCCGCCGATCCGGCTCGCAAAGTCGTCGTTGCCGCCAGGCTGGTTGGCCGCTCCGCCCGGCCCTGCAATGACTGGAGCTCCCGGGGCGATTGCCGGAGCGGGAAGGGCGCTCGCGTCGAACACCACGGTTGGTGACAAGGCTGGGTTGGCCTCGGGAGCGGGCGCTGGTGCGCTCTGCGGCGGGGCGGCGAGCACCGGCGCCGGCGTCGCAGGCGCGGCGGCGGGAGTAATGGCTGCGGCGGGGACCGGCGGGGCGACCTCGACCGCGGGAGGCAGGGCCTGCGCCGCCGGCGCGGCCTGGTTGCGCGAACGGTCCAAGGTCCACAGCGTCACCGCGCCGAGCAGGCCGACCATGGCAATCCCGGCGGCCAGGCCGATGCCGTCGGAGCGGCCCTTGCGCTGGGTGACCGTGGGCAGGACCGAGCGCGTAGCGAGATCGATGATCTCGGCGCCCTGCTGCTCGCGCGGGTCGCCGTCCCCGGCCGGGTCGAAGCGCTCGGGAAGGCGGCGGTTGAGGCGCATGGCTATTGGGCCTTCGATTGGGCGGGTTGCCGGGCGGCGGCCAAGGGCGTTGCAGTGGGCGCCGGCGGGGCGGGTGCGAGACGCTTGGGTCCGACGTTCTGCAATTCGGCCATGTCTTTACCGGAGCGCAGGACGATGATGTCCGGCACGCCATCGACGACGATCACCTCGCCGCGCACGGCGAAGTTGACCGGGCCTTCGACGCCCTTCTCGTTGCGGACCTGCATTGCCGGCAGCAGCACCTTGGCCGGCCAGGTCAGGTAGGTGGAATTGCCGTCGTCGTAGACGCGCGAGGGTAGCAGCGCGGCCTTGCCCTTGCTCCGCCAGGCGAAGTTGAGCGCGGCGGGATCGACCGGAGTCTCGGACGGGGGCGCGGCCAGGTCCTGGGTCTCCTCGGCCGACATCGCCGCCTGGACAGCCGGTTTCGGCTCGTCGGGATAGGTGAAGCGCAGGACATAGAGCGGCGCGGCGCCCGGTGCGGCGAGCAGGTCGAAGAAGTAGGTCCGGCGGTCGGTGACCACGGTCATGTTGGTCCGGGCCCGCGGGCTCAGCGGCTTTACGAACAGCAGGTTGGCACGCTTGTTGGGCGTGATCTGCCAGCTGGCGGAATCGCCGACCGCGACGTTCTCGATATGCTCGTCCTCGGCGAAGGCGATCGAGGCCTGGACGCCGAGCTGGCCCGGGATGCGGACGACCTGGTCGGGATTGTAGCGATGGCTCACCAGGCGATTGTCGGCCAGGGCCGGGGAGGCGCAGGCTGCCAGGACGGCGGCCAGGAGGGGAACATGGCGGATCATCGGCGTAACTCTCGAACTTGACGGAGCGGGGCGCGGAAGCGGCTGCCGACGCCGCGCGCGCGGTTGTGCGGCAGGGAGGGCAGGTCCGGGCCCGCGCGGGAAGCCCGGTCGATCACCGTGCGGGTGCTCGAGCCGCGCGAGGGCTCGGCCGGGGACGCGGCGTGGATCTCGACCGGCAGCGTCGCGGCCGCGGCGGCCTGGCGGGCGCGAGACGGCCCTGCACCGGTCGCGGGGGTGCCCGCGCCGTAGGTCTGGAGCGCGGGCGTGGAGGACGCCCCGGGCAGCGGCGGGGAGCGGTCGGCGCGCTCGCCCCCGCCCAGGCCGAAGACCCGCCAGCCGCCGACCACCGTTCCGCCGACCCTCACTACCATGGCCATCAACGAAACGTGGACCGCGGCGATGGTGAACAGTGCCAGCGCGGCACGGCCGTTGATCCCGGTCTCGCCCCGCAGCTGGGCCACGACCGGGACCAGCAGTTCGAGCATGATTCCACCGCCGACCACGACGAAGAGCGGCGTCACCGCGGTCAGGACCACGCCGCGCAACCAGCCGGCGGTGAGCCCGCGGGTGCCGCCGAACAGGCCGAAGATCACGAAGATCGGGCCGAGCGCGAGCAGCACCGCCAGCGCGATCCGCGCCGTCACCAGCACGCCGACCGTGCCGAGCAGCAGCAGGATCGCGGCGAGCCACATCAGGTTGGCGGGGGTGAAAGTCCCCTGGGCGACCTGCGCGGCGGTCTGCTGCGCCGCACCCTGCGCCCCGCCGCCCGCGTTCTGGCCAGCCTCGGCGATGGCGGCGAAGATCAGGTCGATGCGGTCGCCGAACAGCTGGGTGGCGCTGCCTCTTGCACCCATCAGGATCCCCGCCACCTGGTCGGGGGCGCCGACCGCGAGGTTCCAGACCACGCCCTGGTAGGCAACCCAGCTGGTCGCGAAGGTCAGGACCAGGCCCAGCGTCATCATCCGCGGGGTCAGGGCGGAGATGCCGATCCGGCTGCGCCCGGTGAGCAGCGAAACGGCGAACCAAGCGATGTAGAGAGTGAGCACGATGGTCAGCGTCGGCAGCAGGGCGCCATCGCTGCCGAACAACCGTCCGAAGGCGGCCGACGTCGTCTCGTTCGCGAGGCAATCGACCGCGCGTAGCGCCGGGGCGACGCCTTCGGAGGCGGTCTCGGCCAGCTGCGCGCAGTTCGCCATCATTCGGCCGCCTCGGTCCAGAGCGGCTCGTCTTCGGCCAGCTCGCCGGGCCAGAACTCGCCGGTGAGCGCGGGGTACCAGCCCGCCGGCGCATCGCCGTACTGGCTGCGCAGGGAATCAAGCTTGCGCACCGTGGATTCGCGGCCCGACAGCAGGGTCAGCACCTCGGGCATGCCCGAAAGGTCGAGCCGGACGACCACAGACGCGTCGGGCTGGCGGATCGGGAAACAGCGACTGTGCGCCGGGAGCGAGCGGATCAGGTCGAGCTCGTGAGCGGTCAGGCCGAAGCCCTCGCAATAGTCCTCAGGCCTTGCCCGGGCGTTGGGCATGAAGATCATCGTCGCGGTTTGCTCGACCAGGGCGGTCGCGATCCGGCTGTCGAGCGCATCGCGGGCCGACTGGGTGGCGAAGCCGACCAGCGCGTTGCGCTTGCGCAGGGTCTTGAGCCAGTCGCGGATTCGCGCGGCGAAGACCTCGTCGTCGAGCGCCTTCCACCCCTCGTCGATCAGGATCATCGTCGGGTGGCCGTCGAGCCGCTCCTCGATGCGGTGGAACAGGTACATCATGACCGGAGTGCGCAGGCGCGGGGTTTCGAGCAGCGCGGTCATGTCGAAGCCGAGGGTCCGGGCGGAGAGGTCGAGCCGGTCGTCGGCATTGTCGAACAGCCAGCCGTGCTCGCCCCCTGGTCCGTTGCCATTGGGGCCGATCCAGGCCTCGAGCCGGCTGGCGAGGTCGCCGGGCTGCGGGCGGCGGCTGCCCGAGAGCAGCTCGCGGAAGTGTGAGAGGCGGCGCAGCGCGGCGTCGTGGGAATAGGCCGCGTCGACCGCGCCGGCGATCGTCGCCAACTCCTCGGGGCCGGTTGCTTGAAGCAGCACCCCCAGCCAGTCGCGCAGGAACGCGCGGTTTGCGGCGCTGTCGGGCAGGGCCAGCGGGTTGAAGCCGGTCGGGTGCCCGGCGGCGACGCGGCTGTAGGTGCCGCCGATGCCGCGCACGAAGACCTCGGCGCCGCGGTCCTTGTCGAACAGGATCGTGCGCGGATTGTACTTCTGCGCCTGGGCGGCGAGGAAGTTCATCACCACGGTCTTGCCCGAGCCCGAGGGGCCGATGACGGTGAAGTTGCCGAGGTCGCCGCCCCCACTTCCCGAAGCATGGAAGTTGAAGAAGAACGGGGTCTGGCTGGTGGTCTGGAGCAGGGTTACCGCCTCGCCCCAATGGTTGCCGCTGGCCTGGCCCAGGGCAAAGCCGTGGAGCGAGCCGAAGCAGGCCATGTTGGCGCTGGAGATCAGCGCGCGGCGGACCAGGTAGGCCTCGTTGCCGGGGAACTGGCCCCAGAAGCATGGCTCGAGATTGACGTCCTCGCGCACCGCGACCGCGCCGGTATCGGCCAGCGCGGCGGCGCAGGCGGCGGCGGCATCGTCGAGCTCGCCCAGCCGGTCGGTGCGCACCAGGACCGAGAGGTGGTGGTCGCCGAAGGCCACCGCACCGACCCCGAGCGCGTCGCGCGCCGATTGCATCTCGCGGCGCTCGGCCATCGCCTCCTCGTCGGCAGCTTTCAGGCGGCGAATGGCAAGGTCGATGCGCTCGCGGGCAACCTGGCGGTCGGCCGGGGCATAGCTTTCGGTCAGCACCATCTCGAAGGGCAGGCGCAGCAGCGCGTCCATCAGGCCCGGGCCGGTGCTGTCGGGATAGTCCTTGAGGCTGAGCACGGCGGCGAACTGCGCGGCGCTGGCGCTGCGCTGCTCGATCGCGTCGAGCCCGAAGCTGACCCGCTTGTAGGGCAGCATCAGCCCGATGTCCGCCTGTTTCGCCGGGCGGCGTACCGGGCGCATCTCGCCGTTGTAGAGCACGGAAAGCAATTCCAGCACTTCGGAACAGACGCCTGTGGCGGTCTCGTAATCTCCGAGCAGCCGGGCTCCATAGCCGCCGAGCGAGGCAACCATCGAGGTCGCCGCGGCTCGCAATGCGCGAATATCGGCCTCTTCGGCCTCGACCGGGGCGCGGCCCCGCTTGAGCATCCGGGAAACCTTGTCGGCCCAGCCCGCCTTGCCGCGCGCGGGACGGCGCACCAGGGTGACGAACTGGTCGTTCACATAGAGCGCGCCATGGCTGAGCCTCTCGCGCCAGCGATCGTCGATGTGGGCGGCGATGGGATCGTCGAAAGTCCCGCCCAGCTCGACCTGGACTCGGCGGCGGATCACGTGGTGATAGAGCACGAAGCGCGCATCGAGCGCCGAGCGCAGGAGGACCTCTCGGGTGGCGGTCTGGGCGTTGAGCTCGGCGCTGTCGGCGGTTTCGAACGAGATGCCGGGCACGACCAGGCTGATCATCACCGAGCCGTCGCGCAGCAGCACGACGTTCTCGTCGATCAGCGACAGGTAGGGCAGGCGCTCGCCTGCCTGGGCTTCCTTCTTCGCCCAGGAGGCAGGACCGGTGAACTTGACCATCGTCGCGCGCTCCTATGCCGCGTAGCTGTTGCAGCCCCAGCGCTGCCAGTTGCGCACGCGCGGGCAACGGCTGACCCTGGTCAGCCACAGGTCGAACACGCGCGGTTCGCGCAGGCACGCGAGGTAGCCGACGGCGTGGATCGCTAGGGCCGCGGGCAGGGTGAGGAAGCTCTTGGACATCAGGAACAGCTCGGTCGTGACCGCAGCGTTGATGATGAAGAACGAGTAGGTCACGCCCGCGAACATCTGCGGCCGGGTCAGCGCGCGGTGGACCGGGAAGCGGGCGAGGTCCATGTGGCTTCAGCCGACCGCGGCGGCCGATTGGATGCCCGAGACGATCGCGCCCGCGCCGAACAGCACGAAGCAGCCGATGATCACGGTCGCGCCGAAGCGCCAGTTGAGCCGGCCGGTCAGCATCATGAACCCGACCGCGGCGACGGCCATGACCGCGACCGCCGTGGCGACGTTGCCCATCAGGGTGCCCTGCAGCCACGACAGCGCCGCGACGATCGGGCCGGAGCCCGCCGGGTTCGCGGCCCCGGTGACGGCTTGCCCGAAGGCGGCCTGCGGTAGCGCGGCGAGCGCAGCGATCAAGGGAAGGCGGGCGTGTCGCATGGCAATCATCTCCGGACAGGATCGGTCAGCCGCGCCATGATCGACGCGACGTAGTTCTGGGTTTCGCGGATGCGGGGGATGCCCCCCGCGGCCTGGACCCGGCCGGGCCCGGCATTGTAGGCGGCCAGTGCCTTTTCCAGGTCGCCGCCGAAGGCATCGAGCTGCATTCTGAGATAGCGTGCACCGCCTTCCAGGTTGGCGTGCGGATCGTTGGGATTCACGCCCATCTGGCGAGCAGTGCCGGGCATCAGTTGGGCGAGCCCGCGCGCCCCCGCGGAAGAGACCGCGCCTGGGCGCCAGCGGCTTTCCTGCCAGACGAGCGCTTCGAGCAGGATTGGACTGATGTCGTACTTCGCGGCCAGTTGGGCCACGCGGCCGCGCCACCGGTCGGGCCCGGCCGCTTCGTCGACCAGAGTGATCGGCGCGCTCGCAGCTTCGCCGATCGGCAAGGTCGCGGACTGGACGACGGGCTGGGCGGCCGGCCCACCGGCGATCCAGGCGGCGCCGCGGGAACCGACTTCGAGGACATCGGCCAAGGCCAGTGAAGGCACGGCGAGCATCAGGCCGACGCTTGCGAGGATCAAGCCCTCGACGATCCAGTAACGACGACTCATCGTGCCCTCCTGGGCAAGGGCACTGCGTGTTTTGCGTGACAACTCTGTGACTGGTCCGAGGCGGCCGGCCTCACTCGATCAAGCCTTGTCGAAGACGTAGCCGAGCCGGCGCACGGTCCTGAGCCGATCGTCCGCCCCAGCCGCACGCAGGGCGCGGCGCAGGCGTCCCACCCAGACGTCGACGGTCCGTTCGTCGAAGGGCGCGTCGTGCTTGCCCAAGGCGTCGATCAGCTGGCTGCGGCTGAATACCTGCCCGGGATGCTCGGCGAAGACTCGCAGGAGGCGGAACTCGCTCGGCCGCAAGGCGATGGCCCGGTCCTTCCACCGTGCCTGGAAAGCGGCGAGGTCCACCGTCAGGTCGCCGAGCCGAGCGACTTCCCGCGACCGGCTTTCCGGCCGGAGTTTCAGCGAGAGCAAACGGTCGAGGATGATCCGGCGATTGATCGGGCCGACGATGTAGTCGTCCGCGCCGGCGCGCAGGGATTGCCGCTTCTGATCGGGATCGCCGGCGACCACGACAGTGATGTGGGCCCGGGCGGTCGCGGGGTCGCTGCGCAACCGACGGCAAAGGTCGAGCCCGGACCGGTGCGGCAAGTTCCAGTCGATGAAGATCCACGGGATGCCGTCGATCAGCGGCAGGGCCCCCGTGCCGGGCCAAGTATGAAAGGTGACGCTGAATTCGCCGTGGACGAAGGAGGTCCCGTCGTCGAGCCCGTTGGTAACCAGGATATCGTATCTGTGCATTTCATGCCTCTCAGCATGAAAACGCTGCACCGTGCGTGTGACTCGGCCGTTACAGCCGGGGCTTCGTCGTCAGTGGAAAAACGAACCCCCGACCCGCCGGGCCTCGCGGCCGCGGCGCGGTCGGGGGACGTCCCTCCCTGGCTTTAGAATTCGATCGACATATCCACGCCGAAGGTCCGCGCCGGCACGTAGCTGGCCGAGGTCGAGAACGGGGTGAACAGGGCGGTCGTGATGTCCTTGCGGTCGGTCAGGTTCTTGCCCCAGACGGCGAGTTCGCCCGAAATCGGACCGATCGGAATGCGCTTCAGCGCGACGCGTCCGTTCAGCAGGAAGTAGCCGGGCTGACGCGCGGCGCCGATGTTGTAGTTGGCGATCTGGGTGACCGGGTTGGCCGCCTGGGTCATCGGCCCTTGGTAGAGCGCATCGGCGCGCAGGCTCAACGTGGTTTCGCCGAATAGCGGCTGGGTCTCGTAAGCGCCCCAGAGGCTGCCGGTCCAGGCCGGGCGGGCCGCCACATCGAGACGGCCGCCGTTCGCGGTGAGCACGGCCGGCTCGATGAACGGATAGGTGATCTTGATGTAGCTGAGGCTGCCGCCCAGAGTCAGGCCGCGGGTCGGCGCCGCGGTGACTTCGAGTTCGAAGCCCTTGGCGCGGACCTTGCCCTGGTCGCCGACGAAGACGCTGAGCTTGGGCGCGATTTGCGCTGCGGCAGTGGCCCCGTAAATCGGGGTCAGCGCAGCCAGCGCGAGGGCCAGCGACGGCGGCGACGAGGTCGACTGCGACTGCTGGAAGTGGTCGTAGTCGGCATGGAACAAGGCGAGGTTGGTCCGCAGGCGGTTGTCGAAGAAGTCCGCCTTGATGCCCACCTCGAACGACTTCACGGTTTCCGGCAGATAGGGAATGCCGCCGGTCGTGCCGCCCGACACGAACGACGTCGAGAACTTGCCATAAACCAGCGTGTCGTCGTTAGGCGTCCAGTTGAGGCCGATCAGGAAGCTGGGCTTGGTGCTCTTGTAGACCGGCGGAGTAATGGTCGTATCGGGCGTCACCGCGCCGTTCAGAAGAAGCGAATTATAGGTGAAGGTGCTGCTCTTGCGGTCGTGGGTGATGCGCGCGCCGGCAACGACCTCGAGCTGCGGCGTGATCTTGTACTCGAGCTGGGCATAGGCGGCGAGCGAGGTGGCCTCGTTATAGTATTCGCCGCGGTTGCCCAGCGGAATGACGCCGTCCGATGCGATCGGAAACAGCGACAAGGTGTTCTGCGTCGCCGCGGGGCCGCCAGCGGTATCGGTGGAATGGAACCACAGGGCGCCCACCGTGGCATTGAGCTTTTCGGAGGTGTAGTTCACTTGGAGCTCGTCGCTCCACTGCCGCGAGACCGAAGCCGACTGTGCCACGGTGCCAAGGAACCGGCCGTTGCCACCGTTGACGATGGCGGCGGTCCGCGCCAGGAAGCCGGGATTCGCAGCTTCTGCGGCGGCAACGTCGCCCTGGAACGCGAGCGTGCGGTATCCCGCGGCGAACGCCATGGCATTACGCAAAGCGTCCAGCGCAGCCGGGGTATTGGGGATGTTCAGCGGGCTGTAGCCGTCGATCGGCGTCGGCCCGAGCACTTCGGCACGGCGGTAGGCGAAGATGTTCTTCACCGAGATATCGTCGGTCGCCGCCCAGGTCGCCGTCAGGCTGTGTCCGTAGACCTTCTGCCGGCGCGCTGTAACGAACCCGTTGTTGGCCACGTCGGGACGCTGGCCATTAGAGGTGACGTAGAGATTGTTCGAGGGATCGTTGTAGAGGATGTTCAGCAGATTTCCGATCGGAAGAAACACGCCCCCGAAGCCGGCGAAGGTCGAGTCGTAACCGACCACACCGGTAACGTCGGGCGTGCCGCGATCGACGTTGCGATCGAACTTGTAGACCATCTTGAACCGGTCGCTCGGCTCGAACTTGACGGCGCCGAAGAAGGATTCGGAATCGACGGTCCCAAGATAATCGGCGGAAATCTGCGTGCCGAATGGCTGCGGGCGCGTCCAAACGAGACCGGCGCCGGCGTTCCGCACTTCGCCGCGGCGGTAGTTGCGCACGAAGCTGCCGTAGGCGCTGAACGGCCCGATCTGCGGCGTGTCGGCGGTGATGTGGAAGCGATAGGCATCGCGGTTGCCCAGGCTGCCCTCGACCTTGACGTGGGCCTCGCCGGTGGGGTCGCGCGTGGTGATGCTGATCGCACCCGCCGTGGCGTTGCGGCCGAACAGCGTGCCCTGCGGGCCCCGCAGCACTTCGATCCGCTGGATATCCGGCATTTCGAAGATGGAGCCCCGCGGGCTGCCGACATAGACCCCGTCGATGTAGATCGAGACCTGCTTGTCGGAGCCGGGACGACGCCGTAGCTGCTCTGGCCGCGAATGGTAAAGACCGGGACGGAGCTGCCGCCGGGCGACGGCTTGACCGTCATGCCAGGGGCCAGGCCGGTAAGATCGTTGACCGAGAAGACCCGGTTGGCCTGGAGGCTTTCGGCGGTGACCGCGGTGACCGCGATCGGCACGTCCTGCAGGCTCTGCTCGCGCTTCTGGGCGGTCACGATGATTTCGGTCAGGCCGCCTTCGTCCTCCGTACCGGCTTCCTGCGCCTGGACCTGCATCGGCAGGGCCAGTGCGCCGATGGCGGTCGTTACGAAAAGCGCACCGCGCTTGCTGAAGATCTTCCGCATATTCCCTCTCCTTGATCTACCCCGCATCTTCTTGGCGGCGGCTTATGGCATTGCGCAGTTTCGACACCCGCGGGGCAGGGGTCAGTTTCCAATCGAATGGCTATGATGGGAGCGCGGCATGGCGCCCGGCAAATTTATGATCCTCCCTGTATCGCCATTTTGCACAAATCGCGAAACTGAATTCGCATATGTGAATTGCAATTTAATATCGACGGACATAAGGGAGAATACAAGGGGAATTTTTGGGCCAATTCGAACTGATTTTGCGGCTGTGGCGGCGAAGCAACGGCATCGACATTTTCTAGTCGATGAAAGAACTTCTGGGGCTCTGAAATTTCCCGAACCCCCAGCCATGACCGAGAATTCGATCGTACCTCGCTTCGGATCGCTGACCGGTCGGTGCCCTGATGTCGCCCGGGGCCGCGCCGTTCTGCGCTTCCGGCTTGTCGATCTTCATGACGATGGCCCCCTGCTCGTCGATGCAGGCAGGGCGATCCGCCCGCCTTCACCTGGATAGTGACGGCATTGCGCCGCGACCGATCGCTTCCAACGGCCGGACAACGGATTCATGAGGGGCTATCGCAGAATTATGGTGAATGACGCAGTCGTCGTCTAACGCCTCTCCCGCGTCAATTCCCGTCTGAACGGGAATCTAACGGGAATTTGCGCGGGTTGCTCATCCCAACGGCGATCTGGTCCGGCGAATGCTCGGCAAACCGCCACCCTGCGCACGAATTCCCGCTGACCACCCAACGGGTAATTTATCCGAAGTCCAACGGGAGGCGATGTGGGGCCGTTCGGGATACGGCCGGCCGTGCATTTGCAAGATGGCATGATCCTGCGGGCGCCATCGCCGCAGGCGAATTAGTTCAGCCTGCCCCGCTGCGTGTTTGTGCTCTATCTGGTTCGGGCCCTGCAAAAAGGACCCGTCATGAACAACCTCATTATCGATAACCTCGACCCCAAAATTCTCGTCCCGCACCCCCGCAATTCCCGGGTTCACAGCGACACCCAGATCGATCTGCTGGCAGAATCGATCAAGGCTCTCGGCTTCAACAAGCCCGTGATCATCGGGCCCGGCAATCAAATCATCGCTGGGCACGGTGCGGTTCGTGCCGCTCTTAAACTTGGCCTCCCCAAGGTCCCGACCGTTTCGCTCGCGCACCTGACCGAAGAGCAGCGCCGCGCTTACATGGTTGCCGACAATCGGCTCGCCGAGTTGTCGGCGTTCGATGACGAGATCCTTGCGCTAGAACTCGAGGAGCTGAGCGTTCTTGAGATGCCGGTCGAGCCGACCGTCCTGGGCTTCGAACCCGCCGAGATCGATGTGATTATCGAGGCTCGTCACAAGCCCGCGGCCGAAAGCGACCCGGCCGACAAACCGGTGCTCGAGGCCGACGTTGAGCAGATTGCGCGGCTTGGCGATTTTTGGTGGCTCGGCCGCCACCGCTTGTTCGTCGGCAGCGCGCTTGATCGTGTGAGCTACCAGGCCCTCCTGGGCACCGATCAGGCGCAGATGGTAATAAGTGACCCCCCGTTCAATCAGCGCGTGGCTCACATTTCCGGGATGGGAAAGATCAAGCACTCGGAATTCGTCGCCGGATCGGGCGAGCTTAGCTCGGACGAGTTTGCGGCGTTCCTGCGCACGGCAATGCTCAATCTGATCGAGTTCAGCGTCAATGGTGATCTGCCCCCTTCTGGGTGGTCCAAAATCATTGTTATTTTGGACGACGAAGGAGTTGGAAGATGGGCAGGAAGCACAAGCCGGAAGAGATCATCGGCAAGCTGCGTGAGGCGGAGATCGTGCTGGCGCAAGGCGGGAC
>JBQCGM010000106.1:0-6083 GCA_051955585.1 Novosphingobium sp. | reverse complement strand
GGTACGGCCGGCGCGGGTGCCTGGGTCGTAAAGCCAGGCGGTTTGCGTGTGTTGTCGTGGCGAATGGCCGGAAGGGTCACGCAACCCGCCGGCTCGGCCCAAAGATGACTTGCAAGGCGGGATCAGGTGGCGGGGCTCGCTTTGGCCGGTCCTGTCCCCTCGGAGTACACTCCGAGCTCGTTCCCTCGCTTCAGCCGTCGCGGTACCGACTGGGGGCACCGGCCGTGTCGCGGGAGCATGTGAGGCGATGCGCATCGCGCCTCCCGCACCCGCTGCGCGTCGATCCTGTCACGATCGACGGCGGGGCATATAACCTAAATGGTTCGTTTTGTCAAGCGGAAACCGTGCCGGCGGGCTTGGGCAGGGCGCTATCGTCGCGTGAGGAAAGTTCGGCAATGGCCTGAGCGAGGAGCCGGATTGCGGCGAGGCGGTCGTATCCGGTCTTTTCGAGCGCGGTGGTCGCCAGCAGGTCCCAGACGAACCAATCCTCCAGCTCCGCGGTGGCGAGCGACTCGATCGACTTGTTCATGACGGCTCCTGCTTGTGCGCGCGGGAGCCTGGGCCGCGAAGGCTACACATTTGTGTCATTGGCCGGGCGAAAGGCTCGCCCGGCCAATTTTGCCTTACCGGCGGACGGCGCTCTTTTCGGGAGCCACGGTGATCCGCACCGTTTCGCCCGAGTTGCCGGGGAAGCCGGTGAACAGCGCCTCGATCAGGTTGGGCACGAGGTACTGGAGCCGGTTAGAGGTCGAAACCGCCTCGGCCTTGCCTTCGAACAGGCGGCGCCCGTCGCCGGCGCGGTCGATCTTCAGCGATACGCCGCTGGTATAGACGGTATAGCTCTCGATGCCGTTGTCGAACCACGGATCCTGCCAGCCGTAGCCCCAGGCGCCGCGAAAGCCCCAGGCGCCGTAGCGCGGACCGAAGCGCGGACCATAGCCGTACCACGGACCCCAGAAGGGATCGCGGTAGACGCCGCTGGAGCGGATCCGCTCGCGGCCCTGGTCGACGCCGTAGTCGAGCCGGGCGACCAGGTCGGCGCCCTGCGGCGAGGAGACCGGGCGATAGCCCACGGCGGCGAGCCGCTCCTCGACCACGCGGGCATACTGATTGAACTCGATCCCGCCGGTCAGCGCCGGATCGTCGGAAACGACGGCGATGGTCTGGCCATTGGGCGGCGGCAGTTCGTTGAAGCGGGAAACCCGCGTGTTGAGCGAGCTGGTGCAGGCCGCCAGGAAGGCGAGCACCAGAGGCACGACCATCATCTTCACGATGCGGGCCGGCGACCGTTGGGGTTGTGACATGTTCTCTCTCCGCGATGCAGCGCTGACCGGGCAACGCGCAACAAGGCGCGGAGGATCAGCCTAACCGGCCAGCGCTAGTCCAACCGCCCTGAATATGCGTTGAACGGTTTTCCAGCGTAGACAGGCGGTTAGCCGCGCACCAGCCCCAGCGCGTCGTAAGCCGCCTCGAGCGTCGGACCGGCCAGCGCGCGGGCCTTTTCCGCGCCCTTGCGCAGGATCGCGTCGAGTGCCGCACGGTCCTGGCGCAGGGCGTTGAAGCGGGCGTTGATCGGCGCGAGGTGGCCGGCCAGGACCTCGCCCAAGGCGGGCTTGAAGGCGCCGAAGCCCTGGCCGGCGAACTCGCCGAGCACCTCGGCCGGAGTCTTGCCCGACAAGGCGGCGTAGATGCCTACCAGGTTGCGCGCCTCGGGCCGCTCGGCCAGACCCTCGACTTCGCCAGGCAGCGGTTCGGGATCGGTCTTGGCCTTCTTCACCTTCTGCATGATCGTGTCGGCATCGTCGGTCAGGTTGATCCGGCTCATGTCGGACGGGTCCGACTTGCTCATCTTGGCCGAACCGTCGCGCAGCGACATGATCCGCGCCGCCTCGGGCGGGATGATCGGATCGGGCAGGGTGAAGACCGGCCTTTCCTCAGAAGCGAAGTCGTTGTTGAACTTCTGCGCGATGTCGCGGGCGAGCTCGAGGTGCTGCTTCTGGTCCTCGCCCACGGGAACGTGGGTCGCCTGGTAGAGCAGGACGTCGGCGGCCTGGAGCACCGGATAGGTGAACAGCGCGATCGAGGCGCCTTCGCGGTTCTTGCCCGACTTGTCCTTGAACTGGGTCATCCGGTTCAGCCAGCCCATTCGCGCCGTGCCGTTGAGCAGCCAGTGCAGCTCGGCGTGGGCGGGAACCTGGGCCTGGTTGAACAGGGTGGCGCGGTCGGGGTCGATCCCGCAGGCGACCAGGGCGGCGACCATCTCGCGCGTGTTGTTCGCCAGGTCGGCCGGGACGTGCGGCATCGAGATCGCGTGGAGATCGGCCAGGAAGAACAGGCACTCGTGCCCCTGCGCGGTCGCCTCGTCCTGCATCCGCACCCAATTGCGGATCGCCCCCAGGTAGTTGCCGAGGTGGAGATTGCCGGTGGGCTGGATGCCCGAGACGATGCGCATGATTGAGATCCGATTACTTCTTGCGGGGCTTCATTTCCTGCGAGTCAGGGCGCTCTTCAGTTCGCGGACCGAATAGGCCCGGAACAGCAGCGCGGCGACCCCATAGACCAAGGCGCCGGCCCCGCAAAGCACGCCCAGTGCGATGATTCGCTGCGTCGTGCCGCCAGCCATCCACGGATCGGCGATGGGGTTCATGAACCACAGCGCGAGGCCCATCGCCGCGCCGGCGAGGATCGTGCGCAGCGCCTTGGCCCGAAGCCGCGCGTCGAGCTGCAATTGGCCGCGCCGGTGCAGCGTCCAATAGAGCAGCAGCGTGTTGACCCAGGCCGAGAAGGCGGTCGCCAGGGCTACGCCGACATGGGCGAAGTGCCAGATCAGCGTGAGGTTGCCCACCAGGTTGAACAGCATCGAGACGACCGCGATCCGCACCGGGGTCTTGGTGTCCTGCCGGGCGTAGAATCCCGGGGTCAGCACCTTGATCAGCACATAGGCCGGCACGCCGAGCGAGAAGGCGGCGAGCGCGCTGGCCGTGCCGAGCGTGTCGGCGGCGGTGAAGGCGCCGTGCTGGAACACCCCGCGGACCAAGGGCGTCGCCGAGATCACCAGGGCGACCGCCGCGGGGAGCGAGAGGAAGAAGGCCAGCTCCAGCGCACGGTTCTGGGTATTGCCCGCCGCCGCGACGTCGCCGCCGCCGATCTGGCGCGAGAGCAGCGGCAGGATGGCGGTGCCGACGCCGATCCCGAGCAGGCCGAGCGGCAGCTGGTTCAGCCTGTCGGCATAGTAGAGATAGGACACCGCCCCCTCGGGCAGGAACCGCGCGGCGAGCGAGGTGGAGACCAGCAGGTTGAACTGGATCGCGCCCTGCCCGACGGCGGCCGGGCCGATCAGCCAGAGCAGCTTCTTCACGTCGGGCGAAAGGCGCGGCAGGCCGAGCTTCAGCCGCACCCCGGCGGCACGGCACGACCAGATCAGCCAGACCAGTTGCAGCGCGCCGGAGACCGTGACGGCGATCGCCTGGGTCTCGGCCGTGGCGACCTGGCTCTCGCCGCGGAAGAACAGCAGGGCTGCGATCATGCAGATGTTGAGCAGGATCGGCGCCGCCGCGTTGACCCAGAAACGGTTCAGCGAATTGAGGATGCCGCCGAGCAGCGAGACCAGGCTGATCAGCCCGAGATAGGGAAAGGTAATCTGCGTCAGGTGCGTGGCGAGCGCGAACTTCTCCGGCCCGCCGTCGGGGAAGCCGCCGGTCATTGCCCAGACCACCGGGCCGCTGAGTGCGATCATCAGCGCGGTGAACAGGACCAGGAAGGGGAACAGCACCGAGAGGACCTGGCCGGCGAAGTCCACCGCGGCGTTCAACCCGCTGCCTTCGGTTTGGCTATCGGCCTCTGCCATGCGGCGGTTGAAGAATGGCACGAAGACCGCCGCGAAGGCGCCTTCGGCGAAGAGCGCGCGGAACAGGTTGGGCAAGCGCCAGGCGATCAGGAAGGCGTCCGAGGCCAACCCCGCGCCGACATAGCGCGCCATCAGCATGTCGCGCACCATGCCGAGCACGCGGCTGACCAGGGTCAGTCCGCCGATCGTGCTCGTGGCCTTGAGAAGATTCATGAGATCACCCTAGCCCGTCTGCCCTGAGCCTGTCGAAGGCTGTCCTTCACTTCGGCTGACGAAGAAGGAGCGCTTCGACAAACTCGGCACGGACGGGTCGGGCTTGGGTCCCAAGCCTTAGGCGTTGCCCGCGACCGGAGTGCCGGCCGCATCCTGGGCCTGGGCCTGGAGCTGCTGGACATACAGGCCGTTGAAGTCGATCGGCTCGAGCATCAGCGGCTGGAAGCCCGCGTTGCGCACGGCATCGGCCACGATCTGGCGGGCGAAGGGGAACAGGATCCGCGGCGCCTCGGCATAGGTGAACGCGTGGGCCTGGCCTTCGTCGAGGTTGCGCATGCCGATCAGGCCGCAATAGGTCAGATCGACGATATAGGCGGTGCCCCCCTGGGCCTTGGCATTGATCTGGATCTTGAGGTCGACTTCCTGGACCTCGTCGCCGATCGGGCGGGCCTGGATGTTGAACTGGACGTCGAGCTCCGGCGCATCCTGCCACTGGAAGCAGTCGGGCGAGTTCGGGTTCTCGACCGACAGGTCCTTGACGTACTGCGCAATGATCCCGGCCGAAGGCGCCGTGTCGGCGCCGTTGCCGGCCCCCTCGCCGGTGTTGTCGAGGTCGAGATCGGTGATGACGTTGCCTTCGTCGGCCATGTTCGGTGCTTTCTTCGTCGCGGTTTGCGGTCGAGCGCGCGACTAGCACCGCGCCGGACGGGCGGCAATGGCTTGAACGGGCCGGGACTTGAAGGGGGCTTCGTTTGCGGTCGGTCCGGGCGCAAAATTCGACCGGCGCGGCCCATCCACCTGTTGTTCATTTGTCATCTTTACCTATCTCGGGCACAATACCCGCTTCGAGCCCGCCCCGGCGCCGGCTTGAAACGCGGGTTTTCCGCAGCGGAAGAACTGGATCGCTACGTGACTGTCGAAATTGTCATCCTCGCCATGATCGCGGCCTTCCTGGGCCTGCGGCTCTATTCGGTCCTCGGCCGCCGCGCCGAGCATGAGGAAGAACCGATCCAGGGCCGGTTCGACGCGCCCGCCCCGGGCGGTCCTCTCCAGCCTGCGCCGCGGAGCATCGATCGTCCGGCCGACCGGGCGCAGCAGCAGTCCCGTCTCCAGGCCCTGCCCGGCGTATCCCCGGCGGTCGAGCGCGGCCTGCGTGAAATCGCGGCTGCCGATCGCCGGTTCGACGCGCTGGCTTTCCTCGAGGGCGCGCGCGGGGCCTACCGGATGGTGCTCGAAGCCTTCTGGCGCGGCGACAAGGAGGAGCTCGCCCAGCTCTGCGATCGCGACGTCTACGAAGCCTTCGCCAGTGCGATCGACGCCCGCCTCGCCGCGGGCGAGACGCTGGAGAACCGCCTGGTGCGAATCGACGAGGCGGTGCTGGTCAACGCGTCCTACGCGGCGCCCCAGGCGCGGATCACCGTCCGCTTCGTCGCCGACATCGCCGCAGTCACGCGCGATGCCGAAGGTACCGTCGTTGCCGGCTCGCTCAACGACGCGGTCGAGGCGCGCGACGTCTGGACCTTCAGCCGCAACGTCACCTCGGCCGATCCCGACTGGCTGCTCGACGAGACCGATGAAGCCTGAGACCGACAAGGGCTGAGCGGCTTGGGCAAATATCCCGTGGCCATTGCTGCTCGCCCCGTCAGACACATTCCACTCGCGCAAAGGGCCGGTCTCGCACTGGCCCTTTCGCTGCTGGCCGCCTGCGTGCCCACCGTCACACCGCCTGGGCGCCAGCCGCCCCCCCGGCCATCGGTACCGCCCGTGCCGGGATCAGCATCTCCTTCCACACCCCCCGCGCCGCCGCAGGCCAACGCCGTCACCGCCGGGCTGGCACGCGGACCAGCACCCTCGGCACTCGGCCTGGCCCCGGGCAGCGCCGGCGCAGCGCTCAATGCCTTCGTCACTTCGTGTCCCGGCCTCATCCGGCGCAGCGACAGCAGCGGGCTGACCCAGCCGCAGGATTGGACCCTGCCCTGCGCCGCCGCGCGCGCCTGGCCGCGCGACAAGGCCGCCGCCTTCT
>JBQCGM010000105.1:0-25972 GCA_051955585.1 Novosphingobium sp. | reverse complement strand
CAGTACATCTTCCGCCGCGATCCGTCGAACAGCCTGCCCCCCGCGCCGACGACCAGCCTGACCTCGGCCAGCATCAGCAACGTCTTGGGCGACTACGGCAATTTCAACGCGCCGCGGACTTTCGGTCTCGAAGCTACCGTCTCGTTCTAATCTCTCTCCTGGGACACCCTGACTGGGGCGGGCAGTGTAATCTGCCCGCCCTTTTTTTTATGGCTGCGCTCCCGCGAAGGCGGGGACGCAGGGGGCGGGGGGCGCTAGGGTTTGGTAGAAGCCTCCGCACTCGCCGGCAGCACCGTCACCTCGACCGCGCGATCGGCGGTCAGGTACTTGCGCGCCGCGGCCTCGACCTGCGCGGCGGTGACGGCAGACAGGCGCTCCCTGGCCCTCACGTGGCGTTCGATCCGGTCGGCCTCGGTCTGGGCGCGGTCGACCAGGGTCAGCCAGCCCTGGTTGGTCTTCAGCGCGTTGTCGAAGCTTTCCAGCATCGGTTCTCGCGCGCGCCGCATCAGGTCGGCGTCGACGGGCCTGTCGCGCAGCCCGGCGATGGTCGCGGCAATCGCGGCGCGGACGGCGGCGACATCCTGGACGTCGACCGAGGCCGAGACCGCGAAGGTGCCGTAGCCGCGGAAATAGGGCGAAGGGTCGCTCGCCGCGCCCGGCGAATAGGCCTTGCCCAGCTTCTCGCGTAGCGCGTCGGTCAGCTCGAGCCGGACTATCCGCTCGAGCATGTTGAGCACTTGCTTTTCCTGCGGATCGCTGTCGTCGCGGCTCGGCCAGGTGACGCGGATCAGTGCCTGGTCGGGCGCACCGGTGTGACGGATGATGCGCGGGGCGCGGTCAGCGGTAAACCCGCGCTGGCGGCGGTCGGCATAGGCGCCGAAATCCGTCTCTCGCGCAGGCAGGGCGCCGAAGGTCCTGGCCAGCAGGGCGATTGCCTGGTCCTCGTCGATATCGCCTACGACGCCGATCTCGATCGCGCCCCTGGCCAGCCGGTCGGAGATGTCCCGTTTGAGCTTGGCGAAAGTGAGGGCGCGGTACTTCTCGACCGGCTGCAGGGTAAAGCGCGGGTCGCCGTCCGACAGGATCCCGCCGATCGCGGCATTGAGCGCCGATCCCGGGGTGGCGTTCAACTGGGCGAAGTAATTGTTGATGTCGAGGCGGTAGCGCAGTTCGCCCTCGGACCGGAAACCGGGATCGGTGACGAAGGCGGCCATAAGTTGCAACTGGAGCTCGAAGTCTTCCGGCGTGGTCTGGGCGGTGGAGACGAAGGTTTCCGGCGTGCCGGCGACATTGGCGCTGACCGTATGGCCGGCGAGGAGCGACTGGAGCTCGTCCTGGCTGTGCTTGCCCAGGCCGCCCGCGGTCAGCATCGGGATCATGGCGATGGCGAGGGGGTTCTCCGCCGTCGCCAGCATCGAGCCGCCGTCGAGGCTGAGCTGGACGTGCACCCGCCCGCGTTCGAGGTCGGTGCGCTTGAGGTTGAGGCGGACGCCGTTCGCGAAACGCAGCTCACGGATGCCGAGCAGTGGCTCGCGCGCATCGCTTACGACCGTGCCGGGCGGACCGAAATCGGTATAGGCGAAAGCCTGCTCGGCCGCCGCCTTGCCGCGTTCGACCTTGGCCCGCGCCGCATCGTTCCAGGCCGCGCGGATGGCCTCGGCCCCGCCTTCGGGCGCGTTGCGGCCCTCGAAGCGGATCAAGGGGTCGGTCAGCGGCACGGCCTCGCGTTTCAGCGCGGCGAGGACACGGGCCGGAGTGATCTGGGGAATCAGCGCCTCGACCCGTTCGAGTGCGCTCTGCGGCGTCGAGGGCACGCGCTCGTCATGGAGGAGCGCGAAGACCGCATTGACCAGTGCCCCGTGCGGACGGGTGTCGGCCGAAGCGGCGGCGTTGCGCGCCGCCGTGCGCAGGCCGGCAACCTGCTCGGCGACCTCGGCCTTGGTGAAGCCGTAAGCCAGGGCGCGGCGATATTCGAGGGCCGCGGCGGTTAGGCCCCGGCGCCATTTGCGGTCCACCGTGTAGACGACCAGATTGGTCGAACGCCCGGCCTTGAACACTCCGCCCGTGCCGAGCCCGGCGTCGCGGAACGGCGGATCGGGCTGGCGCGAGAGGCGGGTGAGGCGGCGATTGACGATCCCGTAGCCGATCTGGCGCAGGATGGTCTCGCGCCGCTGGGCCAGTGTGTCGGGCTCGTCGAGCCAGGAACCATGGCGGGTGGCGATGATCCGTTCGGTGAGCGCGGGGTCAATATGAATGTCGGTCTTGCCCGCGGCCTTGATATCGACCGGGCCGGCTTCGGGCGGTGCTTCCGCGGGGGCAGAGCGCCAGTCTTCGAAATGTGCCCCGATCACCGCCTCGACCACTGCGGGATCGAAGTCCCCGACCACGATGATGGTGGTCTGGGCGGGTACGTATTCGCGGCGCCAGAAGGCCTTGAGACTTTCCGCCGTGGCCGCGAAGATCGTCTCCTCGGCGCCGATCGGCATGCGCTTTGCGTAACGGGCGTTCGGATGGAGGAACTCGATCTGGTCGACGAGGTTGCGGAATTGCCACGTGTTGCGGTCGCGCCGTTCGGCCAGGATCACGCCCCGCTCGCGGGCGACGGCCTTTGGATCGAAGCTGAGTTCGCTCGCCGCCTCGCGCATCAGCATGAGCGCTGTATCCAGCAGGGCGGGGTCGTTGCGCGGGAGGTCCAGCCGGTAGATCGTCTGCTCGTAGCCGGTCGAGGCATTGGTATCGGCCCCAAAGGCCAGGCCCTGGCGTTCGAGCAGCTTGATCATCTCGCCCTCGGGCACCCGCGTGCTGCCGTTGAAGGCCATGTGCTCGACGAAATGGGCGAAGCCGCGCTCGTCGTCGTGCTCGTCGAGCGAGCCTGCGGCGATCTCCATCCGCACCTGCGCCGTGCCCTTGGGCGTGGCATTGCGGCGAATGACGTAGCGCATGCCGTTGGGCAAGCGGCCGAACCGGAAAGCCGGATCGACCGGCACGTCGCTCTTCTCGAAGGCCCAGACCGGCGCCGCCGGAGACGGCTTGGCCAGCGCCGGGACGCCGGCGGAGAACAGGCAGGTCGAGAGAAGCAGCAGGCGGAGGGGACGCATCGCCGCGGTTGTGCCGTGCCGATGCTTAACCGGCAACAACGGAACGGGCCCTAAGGCCTCCTGCGCGACACTGCCCCAGGCCCCGCCTTCGCGGGGTACGGGGGGTGTTCGGCGGTAGGTTTTAAAGGCCCTACTTCCCCCGCAACTTGCGGTGCAGGTTGAGATCGGCGACTTCGCTCGCCGGGCCGTCGTTTTCGAGCAGGCCCAGCCGGCGGGCGACTTCCTGGTAGGCTTCCTCGATCCCACCGAGGTCGCGGCGGAAACGGTCCTTGTCCAGCTTCTCGCCGGTGGTCATGTCCCACAGGCGGCAGCCGTCGGGGCTGATCTCGTCGGCCAGGATCACCCGGCTGTAGTCGCCGTCCCAGATGCGGCCGAACTCCAGCTTGAAGTCGACCAGGCGGATGTTGATCGCCGCGAACATGCCGCAAAGGAAGTCGTTCACCCGGATCGCCATGGCCGAGATGTCCTGCATCTCGTCGTTATTGGCCCAGCCGAAGCAGGCGATGTGCTCTTCCGCGATCAGCGGATCGCCCAGCGCGTCGTCCTTGAAATAGTATTCGATCAGGGTGTGGGGCAGGGCCTCACCTTCCTCGATGCCCAGCCGCTTGGATAGCGAACCGGCGGCGACGTTGCGGACCACGACCTCGATCGGGATGATTTCGGCCTGGCGGACCAACTGCTCGCGCATCGAGATGCGGCGGATGAAGTGGGTTGGGATACCTATGTGCGAGAGACGCGTGAAGACGTACTCGCTGATGCGGTTGTTGATGACGCCCTTGCCCTGGATCGTGCCCTTCTTCTGAGCATTGAAGGCGGTGGCATCGTCCTTGAAGTACTGGATGATCGTGCCCGGCTCGGGACCTTCGTAGAGGATCTTGGCCTTGCCTTCGTAGATCTGACGGCGACGCGACATCGTGGCTTCCCTGAAAAACGTGGGGCGAAAACGGAGAGCCCCGGTGACAGGCCGCTTGCGCGACTGCTGGCCCGGGGCGGTCGGGTTCCCCTACGCCAAAACGCCGGGCGGCGCAAATGGCGGGGGAGACCTGCGGGAGTGGGAGTCCCGCCGGGCATCGAGCGAATACGAGCTTATTGGACGAGGCGGGCGGTCTGCAGCGCCGTCGAGAACAGCTGTTGGAGCGCGGTGGTGATGTCATCGTCCGCCGTCACCGTCTGCACCAGCGGCGCGCCGTTGGTGCCGGGCGAAGCGCAGCTTTGCAGCTGGGTGAGAACCTGATCGGACGTCCCCGCATTGGTGGCGACATAGGGCGCGGGCGGTGCCGGCAGGAACGGGGCGATGTTCGTCTGCGACCAACCGTTGTTGACGATCGATTCGGGCAGGTACTGCGTATAGAGGATGGCGATCTTGATCCCCTTGGCCTTGATCGTGGTGCACACGGCTATGTCGCTGGTCCGCAAGGGTCCGAAATAGCGCCCACTGCCGTTAGGCTGGTCCAGCATCCCGTCCGAGATGATGAACAGGATCTTCTGGGGCGTCGCTCCGGGAGCGCCGGTTCCAGCCGTGGGAATGATGCCGTTCATCGTGTTCAGCATATTCGTGAATTCGGTGGCCTTGTCGTCGATGTTCGTGGTGCTGGTGGGCTTGGAATTCAGCCACCAATAGTCGTCGGCCGGGAAGAGCGCGGCAGCCGAAAAACCGCTGCTGTAACTGGCGACGTCCTGGAGAGTGTTGAGCGTCCTGACGGGTGAGCTACCGCCCGACCGCGTCCAGTCGAACGAGAACATCTGCGCCCGGTAGGTGACCTGGTATTGCGATGCCTGATTGGAGGCGAAGGGGATCAGTTGCGAGGCGGCCGAGACGACGTCGTCCTTGCGCAGCACGATGCTCGATGGCGTGCCGTAGAGGTCGCCGTAGTTGTGCGTAAGCCAATAGCCATCGGCCCAGTAAGCAGTGTCATAGGTCGTGGTGCTGGTGCTCGGCGTTCCGACGGAGACGACCGTGGTATTGACTGTTCCGTTGCTCTTGTAGGTCGTCGTCGTCGTCGTCGCCGTCGAAGTGACCACCTTGTTGATCGTGACAGGCCCGGTGGTGCTGTCGGTAATGGTGTACTTGGTGGTGGTCGCGGTCGTAACCTGCGTATCAATGCGCTGGTTGCCGGATTTCCCATTGGTGGTCGTCGCACCGACGTTGGTCGATGAGGAATTCATGGTATTGCCCGAGCTGTCGAACAGTTCGGCGGGGGAGGTCATCCACCGGTACCAGACGTCCTGCTTGCTCGAACCCGATGTATAATACCCGGTCGACAGCAGGATATCGCGGCTTTGCGGGTCGCGGACATAGATCGGGTCGCCGTCGGCATGCGGCATCATCATGTGGCAGGCGAAAGCGCACCCGTTCGGCAGGGCGGTCGATTTGGTGGCGTTGATGATCTTCGAAACCCCGTCCGACGTCGCGGGCAGCAGCATCGAGGGCGAATTGTCCATGGCCAGGTAGAAGTCGACATTGGGCGGCTGCTGGGCGCTTGCCGAGGCGGTGCCGCCGATGGTCAGGACCTGCGCGCCCAGGACCTTGCTGAACTGGTTAACCGATTCGACCGTGTAGGTGACCGTCGCCTTGCGCAGGTAGCCCAAGGCACCGCTGCTGCCGCCACTGGTGCTGGCGCTGATGGTCACGGTCAGGTTCAGGTTCTGGAAGCCGCTGAGCCGGGCGGTCTGCGAATTGAACATCTTGCGCGCGGCGGATTCGGCTTCGGTGCTCGACTGCAGGATCATGCCCGGTGCGACGGCCGCCAGCGCGGCGGAATCCGCCGCCGCGTTGAGCTGCGTCTGCAGAGCCATCGCGCGGGCATAGTCGACCCCGAAGCCGACCATGAAGGTCAGCGGAATGATGGCGAAACCTAGGATCATGAAGATATTTCCGCCCTGGTCGGCCTTCAGGCGCGCGATCAGCTTCGCGGCAGCGCTCGACGACAGGGATGGGAAGAGCTTGTTCATCATGCGGCACCTTAGAAAAGGCGGGGAACCATGTAGATGGTGTCGGACAGGGGTGTGGGCGTCATCGCGAAGAAGGCGACGCCCGGCGTGTAGTTGTAGGTGACCGTGGCAACGTACAGCCAGCCGCCGGCCGTGCCGACCTGGGTCTTGGTGCTGGTCCCTGGATTGAGGTTGTCGCAGACGTTGGAGCAGTCCGGCGACGTCGGGATCATCGTGGAGGAAACCATCTGGCTGGGTATCGTGATCACGTTGGCCGCTTGCTGTGCCGCGTTGGCAGGCAGTGTCCCGGCGGTGTGGCTGGAAGTCGCCGCGGTGACGGTGCTGCCGTCCGCGCTTTGCGTCTGGGCCTGGGTCCAGACGACATAGGCGCGCGTGGCATCGCAGACGCGCAGCAGGGAAATCTGCTCGGTCGCGTTGTTGAGCTTGTAGGGCGCCAGTACGACGGCGCTGGCGCTGAGCTGCGACCGGGCATTCGCGCTGGACGGACTGTTGTAGATGATCGCGGGCGACATCGTCCGGCTGACCATGTCGGCCAGCGAACGGCTTGCGATGGTCGTCTTCCGGTCGCAGGCGATCATGTCGGAAACCGAAATCCCGCCCAGATACAGCGCCAGCATGATCGGCAGGGCGAATGCGAATTCGACCAGCGCGGCGCCGCTGGCGTTTTGGCGCAGCCGCCGCAGGAAAAGACGCGCGCGCATCAGCACGAGGTCTGCGACGAGCTGCATGCGAAGTCTTCGGTCGTGAACACCGATGTCGCGACGAGCATGCGGTTCGAGTTGGGCTGGTTGGTCAGGTTGAGGCCCAGCGGCCCCCGCCCGGTCGGCCACAGGTAGATCAGTTGCAGGACGACGATGCGGCTGCGGCCGGAGCTGCCCGACTGGTAGTTGTAGCCCGTGCCGGTCGAGGTCAGGACCCCATTGCTGTCGTAAGTGAAGGTCGGCGAATTGGCGCTGGCCACGTTGTAGCTGGTCGCGGTGGTCACGTTCACCGTCAGACGGGAACAATCCAGCAGCGGCGGCAAGGACTTCGCGATCGTGATGGTCTGGCCGCTGGAATCCGTACCCGACGTACCGTTGCAGATAGCGTTCTTGAATTCGGCCGCGGTCATCCCGGTATGGCCGTTCAACGTGGTGGTCTGCGCGGTGCCGATCAGCAGCAGCCGCCCCGCGCTCTGAGCTGCGGTTTCCAGCATCTGCTGGGCAAGATAGATCGCCAAGGTGTAGAGGATCGCGAAAAGCAGGGCGATGAAGGCCGGTCCGACGATCGCGAACTCCAGCACCGCGGTGCCGCCGCGATCCTTCAACAGGTCCGCGCCGAGCCGGCGAACCGCGCCAAGCGTGCAATTGATACTGTTCAGCATCGCCACCCCGGCGGCCCTCCTCGAACTCCCCTTGCATGGGTACGGTTCAAATTTCGTAAACGGGCCGTGAAATGGGGATTCCGGGTGGCTGACCGTTCGAAAACTCCTCTCGACAAGAGACGGGCCGACCAGGCTCGACTTTGCGCGTGGGGTGGGCCAATCCTCCACCAAACGGAGAAAGCGACCGCGCATGATGAAGAAGAGCATTGTCCTCTTGGCCCTATTGATGAGCGCTTGTTCCGGTCATTCCGACAGCGCCGCGCTGCAACAGCGGATCACCGAGTTGGAAGAGCAGAACGCCAAGCTCCAAAGGGACCTTCAGAAGGCGCAAGACAATGTCGCGGCCTTGCAGAGGATCATGAACAGCAACGCCGGCAATGCCGCCCAAGAGACGCCCGCCGACGGCGAAGGCGCACCCGGGCAGCCCGTGGCCCCGCAGCCGAGCAACAACCTGGGAGGGGGCGGAATGCCTCCGGCGGGCTAGCCCCGAACGGATCAACGGGGGCCAAAAGCGGGAACGCCCGCTCGAGCCGGGAATTTCGTTTCTGCATTGTAGGAGGCGCGAATGGCCGCTCGGCCCTATTGGAAAGGCCAGATCCGTCTGGCGCTCGTCTCGATCCCGGTGGAGATCTATTCGGCCACCCGCAGCGGCGCCACGGTGGCCTTCAACCAGATCCACAAGCCCAGCGGCAAGCGCATCCACTACGAGAAGGTGGTCGAAGGCATCGGCCCGGTCGATGTCGAAGACATCGTCAAGGGCTTCCAATATGCCAAGGACGAATACGTTCTCCTCGACGAGAAGGAGATCGAGGGGCTGAAGCTGGAGAGCAAGAAGACGCTCGAGCTGACGCAGTTCGTGCCGATGGAAGACATCGACATGATCTATTTCGAGAAGCCCTATTACGTCGTGCCCGCAGACGAGCTGGCGGAAGAGGCCTTCATCGTCTTGCGCGAAGCACTGCGCCAAAGCCGCAAGATCGGGCTCGGCCAGCTGGCCATGCGCGGCCGCGAATATGTCGTCTCGATCAAGGCTTGCGGCCGCGGCATGGTGATGGAAACGCTGCGCTATGCCGACGAGGTGGTGAAGGCCTCCAGCTACTTCCGCGATATCGCCGACGACAAGCCCGATGCCGACCTGCTCGATCTCGCGACCACCCTGATCGAGAAGAAGAGCGGCAAGTTCGACGCCAGCGAGTTCCACGACCGCTACGTCGATGCGCTGAAAGAACTGATCGAACGCAAGAAGAAGGGCAAGACGCTCAACATCGAGGACGACGACGAGCGTCCGGCACGGGGCGGCAACGTGGTCGACCTAATGGCGGCGCTGAAGAAGTCGCTGGGGACAGGGGAGCGGACTCCGGCCCAGAAATCCTCAGCGAAGCAGCCAGCCAAGAAGGCTCCCGCCAAGAAGCTCGCCAGCAAGGCGCCAGCGCGCAAGCGGGCCTAGGCCATGGCCCGCAGCCTGGCGACCTACCGCGCGAAACGCGACTTCTCGAAGACCGCGGAGCCTTCGGACAAGGCCCGTGCCGCAGAGGGGCATCGCTTCGTCGTCCAAAAGCATGCGGCGACGCGGCTGCACTACGATTTCCGGCTGGAACTCGATGGCGTCTTGCTGAGCTGGGCAGTGACCCGCGGCCCCAGCCTCAATCCCGATGACAAGCGCCTGGCCGTCCGCACCGAGGACCATCCGCTCGCCTATGCCAGCTTCGAGGGCACCATCCCCCAGGGCGAATACGGCGGGGGGACGGTCATGCTGTGGGACCAGGGCACCTGGGAGCCGCATCCCAGCAAGGATCCGCGCAAGACGCTGGAGGAGGGGCATCTCCATTTTACACTCCATGGGCAGCGCATGAAGGGCGAGTGGCTGATGATCCGCCTCAAGCCGCGTGGGAAGGAGAAGGGCGAGAACTGGCTGCTCCGCAAGATCGACGACGCGTTCGCCGGCGGATCGGACGACCTCGTCGGCGGGTTCCTCACCAGCGTGACCACGGAGCGCACGATGGAGCAGATCGCCGAGGGGAAGAAGGTGGCCAAAGCCAAGCCCGAAGTGCGCAAGAGCAAGGCGAAGGGCAGCAAACCGCCAGCCTTTCGCGATCTGCAACTCGCTACCCTGGTCGATCACGTGCCCTCCGGCAGCCGCTGGCTGCACGAGATCAAGTACGACGGCTACCGCACCCTGATCGCGGTCGGCGGGGACGCGGCGCGGGCCTATACCCGCTCTGGCCTCGACTGGTCGGAACGCTATCCCGCGATCTTGGCCGCAGCGGCGGAACTTGGCGTTTCGTCCGCGCTGATCGACGGCGAGGCCGTCGTGGTCCAGCCCGACGGGCGGACGAGTTTCCAGGCACTCCAAGCGGGACTCAAGGACGATCCAGAAAGCATTGTTTTTTATGCCTTCGATCTCCTGGAGCTCGACGGCGAGGATTTGACGGACCTACCGCTGGAGCAACGCAAATACAGACTGGCGGCGCTGCTCGAAGGCCAGGGCAGGCACCTGATCTACTCCGACCATGTCGTCGGCCGCGGCGAGGAACTATTCGAGCGAATGTGCAAGAGTGGGCTCGAAGGCGTTGTTTCGAAACGTGCCGATGCGCGCTATGTCGGCAGCCGCACCGGAACCTGGGTCAAGACCAAGTGTACCCGCCGCCAGGAGTTCGTGCTTGTCGGCTGGACTCCGTCGGACAAGGGCCGCGAGTTCCGCTCGCTGCTGCTCGGCACTCACGAGAACGGCAAGCTACGCTATGCGGGCAAGGTCGGCACCGGCTTCCCCGCCGCCCTGCGCGAGGAGCTGATGGCGAAGATGGCGCCGCTCGAGCAGGATGAACCTACCGTCTCCGCGCCGCGGTCCGAAGTCCGCGGCGCCCATTGGATCGAGCCCAAGCTCGTTGCCGAGATCGCCTTCACCGAGTTCACCGAGGCCAAGGGCGTCGCCGGCGGCGTGCTGCGCCATCCCAGCTTCCTCGGCCTGCGGGGAGACAAGAAAGCCGAAAACGTCATGCTGGAAGAGCCGAAACCGGTCGAACAGGTCGTCGGCGAACCCGCCGGCAGCGGTGTGAAGATCAGCAACCGCCAGCGGGTGATCTTCCCCGAGGGCAAGCTGACCAAGGGCGACCTGGCCGACTATTACGAAGCCGTAGCGCCGATCATGCTGCCGTGGATGGCGGATCGCCCGGTCAGCCTGGTGCGTTGCCCTCAAGGCCGCGCCAAGAAGTGCTTCTTCCAGAAGCATGATGCCGGGACCTTCGGCGAGGCGGTCAAGCACGTGCCGATCGCCGAGAAGGACGGGCACAAGGAGGACTATCTCTACGTCGACAGCGCCGCCGGCATCCTCACCTGCGTCCAGATGGGGACGATCGAGTTTCACGGCTGGGGCTCGCGCGTGTGCGACGTGGAAAAGGCGGACCGGCTGGTCTTCGATCTCGACCCCGACGAGGGCCTGGACTTCGCCGACGTAGTCAGCGCCGCGTTCCACTTCCGCGAACTGCTGGCCGAGATCGGGCTGACGACCTTCCCGATGGTCACCGGCGGCAAGGGCGTCCACGTAATCGCCCCGCTGACGCCGGTGGCGGAGTGGCCGCAGGTCAAGGATTTCGCCCATCGCTTCGCCCAGGCCGTGGCCCAGGCCGAGCCCGAACGCTTCACCGCCGCTCTCGCAAAGGCGAAGCGCAAGGGGCTGATCTTCGTGGACTATCTCCGCAACCAGCGCGGCGCGACCGCGGTGATGCCCTACAGCGCCCGGTCGCGCGCGGGTGGGCCGATCGCCGTACCGCTGAGCTGGGAGGAACTGCGCGGCCTCGACAAGGCGTCCGGCTGGCACATCACCGATGCCCAGGAGATGCTGGCGCGCGCCGCCTCCCGCGAACTGGCTCAGTGGGGCAAGGCGGAGCAGCAGCTACCCGATCTTTGACGGGGTACGGTATGCTCGACCCGCGCGGGGTAGGTGATCGCGGTTCAGCGCAAGGTCGCGACGATGTCCGAAATCTTGCCGGTGGCGAAGCCGATCGCGCTGTCCGACAGGCCGTAGGGCAGGAACAGCGTATCGCGCACGCGCATGCCGCCACAGGAATAGACCACGTTGGGGACGTAGCCCGCCCGGTCGTTGTCGCGTGCCGCGAGCAGGGGAGTGACGCTGCGACCCAACACCTTCGACGGATCGTCCTTGTCGAGCAGCAGCGCGCCGATCGAGTACTTGCGCATCGCGCCGACGCCGTGGGTCAGGACCAGCCAGCCTTCGTCGCACAGGATCGGGGCGCCGCAATTGCCGATCTGGATGAATTCCCAGGGGTATTTGGGCTCGATCAGCAGCTCGCCGTCGTCGTCCCAGGTGTCGAGCTGGTCGGAATGGAGCAGAAACAGGTTCTTGCCGTCTTGCCGGCCCAGCATGACGTATTGCCCCGCGATCTTGTTCGGAAACAGCGCCATGCCCTTGTTGCGTCCGGCCTTGCCGTGGATCGGTTCCAGCATGAAGCAACGGAAGTCGCGCGTGCGCAACAGTTCGGAGCGGATGTCGCGGCCGCTGTAGGCGGTGTAAGTGCCGACCCATTCATAGTCATCGCCGCCGTGGTGGAAGCGGGTGAGCCGCAGGTCTTCCAGGCCGTTGCTCTGGGCTTCGGTGACTGGAAAGATCACCGTACCAGAAAGGGTGGACTCTTCGTGGCGGAAGATGCGTACCTCACCTTCGTCCGCGACGTCGAGGGTCGGGTCGGGCTGCGCGGAGGAGGCGATCACCGGCTCGGGCCAGAGATCGAAGCTGCCGTCGGGCGCGATGATCCCTTCGCGGAAGGCGATCGTGCTGATGTGGCCTTCTCCCACCGCCCGCATCGACATGATGAAGCGCACGGCTCCGCCGGCCAAGCCCGACTGGTCGGGATGCTCGACCGCACTCGGGTTCATCAGCGCCGCCGCGGCATAGGAGTATTCGTGGCAGAAATAGGCACCGATCAGCCGCTTGCGGACCAGCGAGATATCGGCCGGGATCTCCATGCCGGCGGAAACCTGCTCGTATCGTTCGTCGAACACCGTTTCGATCTGCCAGTGGCGGCCGTGGAATTCTTGCAGCATCGACCGATATTGCTGATCGACCTCGGCGCGCGGCATCGCGAGAATGTCGGCAACGAGCCGGCGGGCGCGGGGGGAGGGGGCGTTGGTGTCTTGCCAGCCCAGGTGGAAAGGTCGGATCACGACCCGCTCGGGAGCCGCTTCGAGGCGTAATGGATGCAGCGTCAGCGGCGATTCCAGATTTGCGGTTCCGCCGTCGCGCAGGGGAACCGGGGCGGCCGTCAAAATCCGGGTCGCATTCATGCGCCCGTCTCCAAATCGAAAGATCCGGTTCCTGGGCCGTTTGCCGAAAATCGATCAATCACTGAATTCACTTCCTCGCCGCCGATGGTCCGGCCCCCGACTTGCCGGACGAACAGCTCCGCACCGGCGATCCTACCACGCTGTTTGCCCTACTACGCTATTTGACCCCTTCTGAGGAGGTGCAGGATATACGCCATCACCGCGAGAAGGATGAGAATATGGACCAAGGCGCTGGCAATGTTCAAGACGAAGACGCTCACCAGCCACGACAGGATCAGCAAGGCGGTGATCGCGAGAAGCATGGGCGCTCTTTCCTCCACAGCGCGGTCCGGCGCGAGGGCCAAACCCCTTGAAGCAACGTCCGCTCTCCGGGATCGTTCCGCTGCATTGCAAAACGAGCCGGAGCCGCGCTCAGCGGAGCACGGCCGGTTCGCCGATCTGTTCCAATGCCGCGGTGAACTCGCGAAACCCATAAGGCTTGGGCAAGCGATGCGCCCCAGGAGCCACCCCGGCGTCGAGGCCGTCCAGGGTACCTGAGGCGAGCATGATCCGCACCTGCGGCCAGCGTTCCGCAACCTGTGCCACCAGATCCAGGCCGTCGATCGTTCCAGGCAGGGTGATATCGGTGAACAGAAGGCCGACTTCCGTGCCGGCTTCCAATACGCCCAGCGCCTCGACCGCGTCCTTGGCCTCGATCGCCCGGTATCCCGCTTCTTCGGCGAAATCGACGGCGCACATTCGGATCAGGGGCTCGTCCTCGACGATGAGGATCGTTTTAGGCGGCATGGCGTCACTCGTTCTCGTTGGCGTGGTGGTGTCCGCTGGGGACCGCCGCGCCGTCGGCCATGAGTCCGGCGATCATCCGGCGCAGGTCGTCGTCGTGGTACGGCTTCGACAGCCGAGGGACCGATACGCAGCTGCCCTCGGGCAATTCCGCATAGCCCGAAACCAGTGCGGCCTTGAGCTTCGGCCGCCGTCCGATCGCCTCGGCAATCAAGTCGGCACCGTTCATTCCGGGCATCGAGAAGTCGGAGATCAGCAGATCGACCGGATGCCGGGCGAGCAGGTCCAGAGCGGCGCTCGCGCTCGACGCCTCGCGTACGCGGTGGCCCATGTCCTCAAGCATGGCTACGGCGTTCATCAGGACGATCAGGTCGTCATCGACGAGCAGGATCTCGAGCGGATCGGTCGTGTCGGGCGTAGCGATGTCGGGCGCGGCGATGGTCGCGGCCTCGGTGGCGGCCTTGAGCCAAAGCTCCGCGGTCGTGCCTTTGCCGGGAACGCTGCGGATTTCGAACCGCCCGCCGCATTGTTCGGCCATGCCGAGAACCATCGGCAAGCCAAGCCCGGTGCCACGGCCGACCCCCTTGGTCGTGAAGAACGGCTCCGTCGCCCGGCGGAGCGTCTCGGCATCCATGCCTTCGCCCTCGTCAGTCACCGCCAGGACGACATAGCCGCCCTCGTCGCCCAAGGCTTGGCGCGCGGTGATCAGGATGCGCCCGCCCGAGGTCATCGCATCGCGGGCGTTGACCACCAAGTTGAGCAAGGCGAGTTCGAGCTGAGCGGCGTCGGCCTCGGCCGGCGGCAGGGCATCGTCGAACCGCGTCTCGACCACGACCTCGCTACCCAGGGTGCGGGCCATCAGATCGGCCATGTTGCGCACCGATGTAGCCAGATCGACCGATTCCAGCTTCAATTCCTGCTTGCGCGCGAACGACAACATCCGCTGGGTCAGCGTCGCGCCGCGCTCGGCGGCGAGTCGGGCGTTGCGGAGGAACTTGCTGGTATCCGCGCCGGCCGCCGCGCGGCGCTCGGCAAGGTCGAGGCTGCCGATGATCGCGGAAAGCAAGTTGTTGAAATCATGAGCGACCCCGCCAGTCAGCTGGCCGATCGCATCCATCTTCTGGGCGTGAAAAAAGGCTTCGCGGGTCTTCTCGAGCGCGATCTGGGCGTCGCGGCGTTCGGTGAGGTCGCGGGTGATCTTGGCATAGCCGATCAGGGTGCCTTCGAAATTGCGGATCGGGTCGATGACGACATTGGCCCAGAAGCGGCTGCCGTCCTTGCGCACGCGCCAGCCTTCCGCCTCGAAATGGTTATCGCGCAGGGCGGTGGCGAGGGCCTTTTGCGGGGTGCCGACGGCGGCTTCCTCGGGCGTGTAGAAGCGGGAGAAATGCTGGCCGATGATCTCGTCGGCGGAATAGCCCTTGAACCGTTCGGCCCCGGCGTTCCAACTGGTGATCAGCCCGTCGGGATCAAGCATGTAGATCGCATAGTCCGTCACGCCCTGGACTAGCAGGCGGAATCGCTCCTCGCTGCGGCGGAGTTCCTCTTCGACACGTTTGTGTTCGGTCAGGTCGCGGGTGACCTTGGCGAAGCCGATGAGCGTGCCGTCCTGGTCGCGGATCCGGTCGATCACCACATTGGCCCAGAAACGGCTGCCGTCCTTGCGAATGCGCCAGCCTTCGGCTTCGAACCGGCCTTCCTCGGCGGCGATACGCAGCGCGCGGTCGGGAATTCCGGCGCGCCGGTCTGCCTCGTCGTAAAAGCGGGAGAAGTGCTGGCCGACGATCTCGGCCGCGGTATAGCCTTTGAATCGCTGGGCTCCCGCGTTCCACGACGCGACGACGCCATGACGATCCAGCATATAGATCGCGTAGTCGGTGACGCTCTGGACGAGCAGGTCCGCTCTTTCACCGAGCCGGACGAGGTCGCGGTCTAGACTGTCGGCTTGTTGCACTAACCCTCCGCCCCCAAAAACTTTCGTGGCGCGAGATTGTTCCCAGCGGCGCCACATGGAACGCGGGAGAGGGCCACGGCGTTCCCCAGCATGACCAAAACCATGGCGCCGGCGACCGTTTCCCGAGCTTCAGAAACGCCTTTCATAGGGCTGGGCCAGGCTGCCGCGGAGCAGGCCGGACTGCGCTACGTGAACGATGATGAGCCTGGGATCAGGCGGCTACGGCGCGGACGTGCCTTCCGCTATGTCGCCGCGAACGGAGATCCGGTAAAGGACGCGGCCACTTTGGCGCGGATCCGCAAGTTGGCGATCCCGCCGGCCTACGAGGACGTCTGGATCTGCGCGAGCGCCAACGGCCACCTTCAAGCAAGCGGCCGCGACGCCAAAGGACGCAAGCAGTACCGTTATCACGAGGCGTTCCGCGCGGTCCGCGATGGCACGAAGTACGGCCACCTGATCGAATTTGCGTCCGCGCTGCCCCGGATACGTGCGACGGTGGAGGCGCACATGGCGCTACGAGGGCTACCGCGCGAGAAAGTCCTGGCGACGGTGGTGCGCCTGCTCGAGACCACAATGATCCGTGTCGGCAACACGCGGTATGCTGAAAGCAACAAGAGCTATGGTCTGTCCACGCTGAAAACCCGGCACGTCGCGGTGGAGGGATCGGAGCTCAGGTTCCGCTTTACCGGCAAGAGCGGCAAGCAATGGCGCTTAAACCTGCGTGACCGCCGCGTCGCGCGGATCGTTCGGGCGATGCAGGAGCTCCCGGGCCAACACCTGTTCCAATACCTCGATACCGAAGGCTCGGTGCGTGAAATAACCTCGGGCGACATCAACGCCTATCTCAAGGAAATCTCGCAAGCGGACCTGACCGCCAAGGACTTCCGTACCTGGACGGGCACCGTGCTGGCGGCGGTGGCTCTCAACGAGCTCGGCAAGCCCGAGACACTTGCTGCGGGTGCCCGCAACATCAAGGCGGCAGTGTCTGCGGTGTCGTCGATCCTCGGCAATACGGCGACGGTCTGCCGCAAATGCTACATCCATCCGGCAGTGATCGAGGGCTATGTGGCGGGCGAGCTCCGCCTGCGGATCACCGCGGTGGATCGGGCCGGCGGCCAGGCCGACCTGACGCCGGAGGAACGCGCGGTGCTGCGCTTTCTTAGGCGGCAGCGGCGCGCCGACCCGGACTAGGGGATGGAATACGGGCCCTAGACGGGTTGCATGGTTGATAGTGGCCCCGTCCCGGCCGGCGCCAGTTGGCGCAGGCCGCGCAAGGCGTAGAACGACAACTGGAACGCCAGGATGGATTCGGCACCCGAGTTCTCGTTGAGGCCGCGCGGGGTGATGCCGTCGCGGCAGCGGCCGGTGGCAAGGTCAGCCAGGGCCAGGCCCCGGTCGTTGCGGCCGAAGAACCACGCATAGGCGGCATTGGCGTGATCCATCCACCGGCGATTGCGGGTGGCGGCGAAAGCGGCGCGGGCGGCCTCGATCGCGGCTTGCGATTCGAGCGCTTGCTGGTCGAACGGCAACTGACCGTGAGGCCGTCCGAAGCTTTCGGAACCGACCGGGCGGAAGTGCCCGGCCGCGGCGGTTTGGCGGCGGGCGATCCAGTCGAGCGTTTCGATCCCGAGCAGTACCCAGTCTTCTCGGCCCCGCACTTGGCCAGCCTCGATCAGCGCCTGCGACAGGCGCGGGTTGTCGTATCCCAGCACCGCTTCGAACCAGGCCCAGTCAGGCCGGCGCGCGGCATCGACCAGGCGCTGGAGCAGCGATCCGCCACGATCCAGAATGCCCTCGGCCACCGGATGAGAGCCGACCGAGCGAAGGATCGCTGCCGCGGCCAGCATGGTAAAGGCCACCGCACGGGGCGAACCCATGTCGCACAAAGCCGGCGCGGTCTCATTGAACCAGCCCAACGCCCATTGGCGCAGGTCGGGGTCTTGAGAATTCTCGACCGTATGGCCGAGCGACCACAGACCGCGGCCGTTGGAATCCTCCGAGCCGGCGTCCTCGCACCAAGTCCGATCGAAGCGCATGAAGTTGCGGAAACGGCGCAAGTCGGGATTCCAGGCGTGCTGGATGAAACTTGCGTAAGTGATGCTACGGGCGCGCCTGTCCGCCTGATGGATGCCATCGGCCAGGCTCATCAGGATCAGCGCTCGGGCGTTGTCGTCGATGCAGTAGCCGTGGTTGCGGTCGGGCACGATGCCGATCGAGTGTTGGAACATACCGGTTGAATCCGACATGTCGAACAACGCGGCGAGGCCTGGAAGCACCGTCGGATTGACCGTGGCGGAGGGGGTGCGGACGGCGCTCGCGATCAGGTCCACGCTGGCTTGGGCAAACTCGGACCAGATCGTGCTGCGACCCTTTTCGTAGGCACTGCGCTTGGTTGCGGCGAGGTGCAGCGGGTCGTTTAGCAGCGCGACGACCGCCTCGGCGATGGCATCCGGCGATTCCGGTTCCACCAGGATCCCGGCATGATCGGCTAGAAGTTCGCGCGCGTGGACATAGGGCGTCGAAACGATCGCTTTGCCAAGCGCCACGGCATAGCTGAGCGTACCGGAGGTCGACTGCTGGAGGTTGGTGTAAGGCGTGATGTAGATGTCGCAGGCCTCAAGCTGGTCGAGCAATTCCTCGGTGTCGAGAAAACGATTTTCCCAGGCGATCTGCTCGCCTACGCCAAGGTCGTCGGCCAAGGCCTGGAGCCGCTGGCGATAGGCTTCGCCTTCGCGGGCGACCAGGTTGGGATGGGTCACCCCGACGATGCGGTAGAGCAGGTCGGGGTGCGCGGCCGCGATCCGGGGAAGGGCGGCGATCACATGCTCCAAGCCCTTGCCCGGGCTGAGCAGGCCAAAGGTCATCATCACTGGCCGGTCGCCAAGGCCGAGGCGCTCCTTGAACTCCTTCTCCCGGCCGAAAGGCCGGTCCGGCGCACCGTGGGGGATGATGCGGATCAGGTCGGTCCGCGTGTTGTAGGCGGAGATCAGGGTCTGTCGGCCCTGATCCGACATGACCATGACGCGGCTCGCGCGATTGAGCAGGTGTTCCATGATCCGGCGCTGGCGCTCCGATGGCGCGGCCAGGACGGTATGGAAGGTGAAGATCAGAGGCGCAGCGATCCGGTCGACGAAATCGCAGATCATCTCGCCGTCGGGTCCGCCGAATATGCCGAACTCGTGCTGAACCCACACCGCGGCGGCACCCGAACGGTTGATCCGCTCAGCCGTGGCGGCATAGCTGGCGGGGTCCTGCTGGGCGATCGTAGCCGTGACGTCCCCGCCATAGGCCAAGCCGCTGTTCGCATGGTCGAGGGCGTAGACGTCGATCATCAGGTCGGGCTGGTGTTCGACCAGCTGCTGGTGGACGTCGGTGGTGAAAGTCGCCAGGCCGCACTGGCGCGGCGAATAGGTACCGATCAGGGCGATCTTGGTGCAGGGGGAATCATGTGGCCTTGCCAGCGGGTCGATCAGGGTGACGATGTTGCTGGAGGTGGGAAACTGGGCAGGCAAGGACCGTTCAAGAGAAGGCATCTGCAGTTCCTGGAATGAGGGGACTTTCCGGGTTAACGTCGGCTGAACCTCCCGGTTCCGCACGTGCGAAGAGAATAGGTCAATCCCCCTATTTTCGCGGCAAACCATTGGAAACGCAGCTCGACCTATCCTTCATCACGGGACTGGGGGTGATGGAGAGGATTGCTATGCGGCGGTTCTGCAGAAGGTCTCACCCCCGGGAAAACATCCATCTGGCCGCCCAGTTCATCGCCGCTCGGGGCGCGCAGCCGGCCCTGTTGCACGATCTTTCGGTCCAGGGCGCGCGGCTCTCGCTCGTTCATGCGCCGCAGACCGACGAAGAGGTGGTGATCCGCTGGGCCTGCTTCGCCGCCGTGGGCCGCGTGGCCTGGGTCGAGGGGCTGACCTGCGGCCTGAAATTCGACCGCCAGCTCGACGAGCGCGTCGTCGCTACTACCCAGGTGGCCAGCGCGGAAGGGCTGGCATCGCTGCGGAGCGCCGGTTTTTTAGGCGAACCAGCAATCTGACAAGCTAAGCGTTTGATTTTGTGGTGCCCGGGGACGGAATCGAACCGCCGACACCATGATTTTCAGTCATGTGCTCTACCAACTGAGCTACCCGGGCAGCGCTGCAGCGACGGTCCGCTGGGGACCGGCGAGCGGTTGGAAGCGCGCCTATGGCGAAGCGGCGCACGCTTGGCAAGCCTGAATTCGGCCGATCAATCCTCGGGCGGCGTTTCCGGTTCGGCGCGCGGGCCGGGAAGGGCGTAGCCATCGTCCAACCACTTCACCAAGTCGCGGTCGCGGCAGCGAGCCGAGCAGAACGGGCTGTGCTCGGCCACACGAGGCTTGCCGCAGATCGGGCACTTCCTGGGAGCCGTGGTCATGACGGCACGGCCTGGGCGAAGGCGCCGGCGAAGGCAAGGGCCGAATCCTCGGCCCAGCGCAGGGCGCGGCCGGTGCGGCGTGCGAGTTCTTGCTCCCAGGCCGGCAGCACGGTCGCACGGACCGCCGGATGGGCGGTCAGGAGCAAGGTGCCCGGCGCCTCGACACCTTCGGCCTGGCGCAGCAGGCGGCGGGCAGCGCCGCCCGCGCGGTCCCGCGCGAGGCGGGCGACGAGCGAGGGGTGATCGAGCCGTGCGACCAGTTGGACGAAGCCAAAGCCGTTCATCGCCGTCCGTTCGTGCGGCCAGTGGGCAAGCGCTTCGCCCAGGGCCTGGTCGACGGCGCGGCGGTCGGCCTTGTCGGACAGGGTGGGAAAGTCGATCCCGATCGATCCGGCGAGGTCGAGGCGGCGGATGGACCCGGCCGCCGCCTGGGCCGCGGCGAGGGCCAGCAGGCGCGGACCAGCGGTGCCGTCCACGTCGATCAGGGTCATAGCCGGCGTGGGCGAGATCGTGAGGCTCCCGCCGGCAAAGGCAACTTCGCCGTGCCAGGCCTCGCTCCACACGGCCTCCCATTCGCTTCCGGGGAAGCGGCGGACGATCGTGGCGTCAAGGCGTTCGGCCAGGGTGGGAGCGGGCCGCGGCGCGGCTTCGCTGGGCCGCGCCTGAGCGAGCTTGTTGCGCCCGCGTTCGGCGATGGTCTCCCGGACGACTTCGACGCGCAGGGGAGCGCCTTCGCAGGCGTCCTTGGGCAGCTTGGCGATCAGGGCTTCCTCGCCGCTAGCGAAGCGCACGGTTCCGTGCGGGCTGCCGGCGGCGCGCGAGATCAGGACGGCGTCGGCGATCGCGCCCGCAGCAAGGCGGCCCGGCCAGTCGATCCGGGCCGCGACGACCGCGCCGCGTTCCAGCAGGATCGCCCGGTGCTCGCCGATCCCTTCCTCGACGAGCCAGCCCTCAGCCAAGGGCGAGCCCCGAGGCGAGCAGCAGCGCGCGGGTTTCGAAGAGGGGCAGGCCGACGACGCCAGAATGGCTGCCCGAGATGAAGCGGATCAGCGCCTCCGCGCGCCCCTGAATCGCATAGCCGCCGGCCTTGCCGAGCCCTTCGGCGCTAGCGACATAGGCCTCGATCTCGGCCGCGGTGAGTTGCTTGAAGGCGACCACGGTCTCGACCACGCGGGTCCGGTTCGTGCCGGCGGGATCGATGGCGCAGATCGCCGAGATGCAGCGGTGCCGGCGGCCGGAGAGCAGGGAGAGCAGATGGCGCTGCACCGCCTCGTCGTCGGCCGGGGGCAGGATCCGACGGCCGAGCGCTACCGTGGTGTCGCCGGCGAGAACGACTTCGCCCTCATGCCGGTCGACCGCGGCCGCCTTCGCGCGGGCGAGCCGCAAGGCATAGGCGCGCGGTGTTTCGTCCTTCAGCGGGGTTTCGTCGATGTCGGGGCTGGCGATCCGGGCCGGCTCCGCACCGATCCGCGCGAGGAGTTCGCGCCGCCGGGGCGAGGAAGAGGCCAGAACGAGCGTGGGAGCTTCCACTCCCAGCGTCAGAACTGCCCGGGACCGCCGCGGCCGGGCATGAAGCGGTAGGTAATGCGGCCCTTGGTCAGGTCGTAAGGGGTCAGTTCGACCAGCACTTCGTCGCCTACCAGCACGCGGATGCGGTTCTTGCGCATCTTGCCGGCGGTGTGGCCGAGAATCTCGTGGTCGTTCTCCAGCCGCACGCGGAACATCGCGTTGGGCAGCAGTTCGACCACCGTGCCGCGCATTTCGAGCAGTTCTTCTTTCGCCATCCGGGCTTCTGTTTCCGTATCTTGGGGCGGCAAGGTGCCGTCGTGCGCCGCGCCATAGCCGCGCGCCGCCGAAAAGGAAAGGCTGCGGTGACGCTGCCGCTGCTCCGACCCAGTAGGGCGCTCGGACCCGAGCGGAACGGTCCTGTTCAGCGACGGTAAAGAAGAACTGAGGAACCTTCGGATTACACGGCCGTAACCGAGCGGCGACAATTTATTACCCCGCGCGGGCTTGTCGGAAATAGCCGAAATCCTCATCCGGGCCGTCTGATGGCGAGACGATCCGCCCGATATGCCGCCGCAACGATGGAGACTTCCTTGCGTCACTTCGCCCTGCTGCCGCTGTTCGCCATGGCCGCGCCCGTCCATGCCCAGGAAGAGCCTGCCACCGTTCAGTCGACCGAACCTGGCAGCACCGCCGTCACCACCGACGAGCAGGACCCGGCCACGGATCGCGATATCGTCGTCGTCGCGCCGCGCCTTGTCGGCCAGGTCGATGCGCCGCAGCCGCCAATCGTGACGCTTAACGAGGAAGACATCGCCAGCTACGGCGCGTCGTCGATCACCGAGCTGATCTCCGCCTTGGGCACGCAGACCACCTCCAGCCGCGGCCGCGGCGGGGGTTTTCCTATCATCCTGATCAACGGTCAGCGCATCTCCAGCTTCCGCGAGATGCGCAATCTGCCGCCCGAGGCGATCCGCCGGATGGAGGTCCTGCCCGAAGAAGTCGCCCTGCGCTTCGGCTACGCGCCCGACCAGCGCGTGATCAACTTCATTCTAAAGGACAATTTCTCCAGCCGTACCGTCCAGTTCGACTACAAGCTGCCGACCGATGGCGGCTTCGACACTTTCAGCTTTGAAGGCTCGTTGTTCCAAATTACGGGCAAGAACCGCTTGAACCTGACGGTCAACGCCGACGACACCAGCCCATTGACCGAAGGCGAGCGCGGAGTAAGCGGGATCAGCCCGGCACGGGCGCCGATCGCAGGGGATCCCAACCCCGCCGATTATCGTACCCTGGTGGCCGACAGCCGCAACTTCGGTTTCAACGGCACCTGGACCACGCCGCTCGGAGACGGGCCCAGCGCAGCCTCGCTGACACTGAACGGCGCGGCCTCCACCAGCCGCAGCACCTCGTTCTCCGGCCTCGCTTCAGGCACCGCCGTAACCGGCGAGCCGCGCTATTTCCTCTACCCGCTGATGCGGCAGAGCAAGACCGATACCTATCAGGCCGGCCTGAACCTCAACAAGCCACTGGGATCTTGGCGCCTGACGACGACCGTCGACGCGAGCACGGCAACAACTACGACGACGGTCGACCAGCAGCTAAATCCACCCACCGGCCTGCCGGCGACGGGAGTTTTGCCGCCGCCGGCCGGGATCGGCTCTACCATTGCCCGCGCCAAGAACGACAGCGTAACCAGCCTGGCGACCTTGGTCGGCCGCCCCTTCCGCCTGCCTGGCGGCGAGGTTTCCGCCACCTTCAGGTTCGGCTTCGCCTATACCGGCATCACCAGCAATCGCACAGGACAGGCCGAGACCCGGCTCGACCGCGGCGACCTCAGCGGCGGGATCAACCTGGGCATACCGATCACTAGCCGCCGAGAGAATTTTCTATCCGGCATCGGCGACCTCAGCCTGAACCTCAGCGGCGGGGTCGACCGCCTGTCGGATTTCGGCATGCTCTACGATTGGAGTGCAGGTCTGACCTGGGCGCCGACCGAGCGGTTGAACCTCCAGGCGAGCTACATCGTCAACGAGCAGCCACCATCGCTGTCCGACCTCGGCAATCCGCTGATCGTGACCGAAAATGTCGCGGTCTACGATTTCACCCGGAACGAGACGGCGCTGGTGAACCTGATCACCGGCGGCAATCCCAACCTGCGCAAGGAAGTGCAACGCGACCTCAAGATCACCGCCAACTGGCAGCTGCCGTTCCTGCGGAACTCTACCTTCACGGTCGAATACAACCGCAACAATTCGAATGACGTGACCGCGGCCTTCCCCCTGCTTACGCCGGCGATCGAAGCCGCGTTCCCAGGGCGGGTGACGCGCGACGTCAACGGCGTCATCACCCAGATCGATCAGCGTCCGGTCACCTTCGAGAACACCAAGAGCTCGCGCCTGCGCTATGGCTTCAACGTGCAGGGCACTATCGGCAAAGCGCAGGAAATGCCCGGCTTCCCGGGCATGGGCGGTCCTGGCGGTCCTGGCGGTCGTGGCGGGCGAGGCGGCCCTGGCGGCGGCTTCGGCGGCCCGCGTGGCCCCGGCGGCCCGGGCATGGGCGGTGGAGGTCCTGGCGGTCCTGGCGGTATGGGTGGCGGCGGTCCTGGCGGCATGGGCGGGCCACCCAATGGCCAAGGCCGCTGGAACCTGGCGGTCTATCACACCGTCCGCTTCGACGAGAGCGTCCTCATCGCGCCCGGCGGCCCGTTCCTCGACCTGCTCAATGGTGACGCCCTGACTGGCGGCGGCGTCTCGCGCCACTCGCTCGAAGTCGAGGGTGGGGCCTTCTACAAGGGCCTCGGCCTGCGCTTCAACGGCTCCTGGGCTGCGCCGACGCGGGTGGTGAGCACCTTGCCCGGGGGTTCCAACCTGCGCTTCGGCAGCGCCTTCAAGCTCAACCTGCGGCTCTTCGCCAACCTGCAGGAACAGAAGTGGCTGGTCGACGCCTCGCCGTTCTTCAAGGGTTCGCGCCTGACGCTGGAGGTCAACAACCTGTTCAACGCCCGGCAGCGGATCACCGATGCCAACGGCGTGGTGCCGACCAACTACCAGCCCGACCTGATCGATCCGCAGGGACGGGTGATCGGCATCGGGTTCCGCAAGCAATTCTGATCCACGCGTCGGGATGACGAACGGGGCGGAAGCCATTATCTGGCCGTGATGGCCAGCCGCCCCCCGCATCCCGACAAGACCGACCGCTTCAACGAGGAACGCGCGACCTATTCGCTGAAGGGCGGTGGCGAGCAGCCCGATCTGGCGGCCGGCGTCGCGGCGATCCGCGAGGTCGTCCGCACGCTGAAGCCCAAGCCCGGCGTCTACCGCATGCAGGACGCGCGCGGCGACGTGCTTTACGTCGGCAAGGCGCGGGCGCTGAAGAACCGCGTGGCGAACTACACCCAGGTCGATCGCCTGCCGCTGCGGCTCAAGCGGATGGTCAGCCAGACCCGGTCGATGACCATCGTCACCACCAATTCGGAGGCCGAGGCGCTGCTGCTCGAGGCGCAGCTGATCAAGCGCTACCGCCCGCCCTACAACGTGCTGCTGCGCGACGACAAAAGCTTCCCCTTCATCCTGCTGCGCGCCGACCACGAGTTTCCCCGGATATCCAAGCACCGCGGCGCGCGGCGGGCCAAGGGCAACTATTACGGCCCCTTCGCCAGCGCCGGATCGGTCAACACCACGATAAACGCGCTGCAGAAGCTGTTCCTGCTGCGATCCTGTACCGACAGCTTCTTCGCCCGGCGCGACCGGCCCTGCCTGCTCTACCAGATCAAGCGCTGCTCGGCCCCCTGCGTCGGGCGGATCGATGCGGCCGGCTATGCCGAGCTCGTCGCCGAGGCGAAGGACTTCCTCGGCGGCAAGTCCAGCGCGGTCCAGGCCAAGATCGGCGCGCAGATGAACGAGGCGGCGGAAAGTCTGGACTTCGAGCGCGCCGCCATGCTGCGCGACCGGCTCCGCGCGGCGACCTTCATCCAGGGCAGCCAGGCGATCAATGCCGAGGGGCTGGGCAATGCCGATGTCTTCGCCATGGCCAGCCGCAACGGCCAGATCGGCGTGCAGGCCTTCTTCATCCGCGGCGGCCAGAACTGGGGCCACCGCGCCTTTTTCCCGACGCATACGGAAGGCGTGAGCGAGGAGGAGGTGATGACCACCTTCCTTGCCCAGTTCTACGAGGACGTACCGCCGCCGCGCTGTATCCTGGTCGACCGCGTCCTCCCCGAAGCCGAGCTCCTCGCAGAAGCCTTTCGCGAGGCGGCCGGCGGTAAGGTCGAGGTTTCGGTGCCCCAGCGCGGCGACCGGCGGCGGCTGGTCCAGCAGGCCCAGCGCAACGCGGTCGAGGCGCTCGAACGCCGCCAGGCCGAGAGCGGGACCAAGGCGAAGATCCTGCGCGAGGTCGCCGAATTCCTCGAGCTACCCGAAGTGCCGCAGCGGATCGAAGTCTACGACAACAGCCACATCCAGGGCACCAATGCGCTCGGCGCGATGGTCGTCGCCGGGCCGGAAGGCTTCATCAAGGGCCAGTACCGCAAGTTCAACATCAAGACCGCCCGGACCGACGACGACTTCGGCATGATGCGCGAGGTCATGGCCCGCCGCTTTGGCCGTGCCGTGGCTG